>DATJAI010000039.1:0-4228 GCA_035516415.1 Binatia bacterium
ATCTCCGAGGCCGCCTTCCGCGTCACCCGCAACAGTAATCTCTATCTGCAGGAGGAGGAGTCGCGCAATCTGCTGGAATCCGTCCGCACGGAACTCCATAACCGCCGCCGGGGCGATGCCGTCCGTCTGGAGATTGAGGCCGATGCCAATCCCGAAATGATCGAGCGCCTGCGCGGTTATTTCGAGATGGAGGACTGGCAGGTGTATCGCACCGACGGCCCGGTAAACCTGTCGCGGCTTTTTCATTTCTACGAGGAGACCGCGCGGCCCGATCTCAAGTTCCGGCCGTTTGTGGCGCGCGAGCTGCAGCTCAACCGCAAGTCGCAGGACATCTTCGAGGAGATCCGCCATCGCGACATCCTGCTGCATCACCCCTACGATTCCTACGACTCGGTAGTGGGCTTCATTCGCACCGCGGCGGAAGACCCGGACGTACTGTCCATCAAGCAGACGCTGTATCGCACCAGCGAAAACTCGCAGATCGTGCGGGCGCTGATGGACGCCGCTTCCCGCAAAGAAGTCACGGTGGTCGTCGAGGTGAAAGCCCGCTTCGACGAGGCCAGCAACATCCGCTGGGCGCGCTCGCTGGAGGACGCTGGCGTTCAGGTTTTCCACGGCCTGGTGGGACTGAAGACCCATTGCAAGCTGGCGCTGATGGTGCGCAAGGACCCCGATAGCCAGACCCGGCTCTACGCCCATCTCGCCACCGGGAATTACAATTCGATCACCGCCACCTATTACACCGACCTCAGCCTCTTGACCGCGGACCCGGAAATCACCTCCGCGGTGCATGGCGTCTTCAATTTTCTGACTGCTTATGCGGAGCGGCCGGGCTATGATCCGCTGCTGGTTGCGCCCATCGATCTGGCCGAACACTGCACCAATCTGATCGCCCGCGAGGCCGATCACGCCCGCCACGGCCGTCCCGCGCGCATCATTGCCAAAATGAATTCGCTGCTGGACCGGAACATCGTCCGCGAGCTTTACCGGGCTTCACAGGCCGGAGTACCCATCGATCTGATCGTCCGCGGCATCTGCGGGCTGCGTCCCGGGGTGCGCGGCGTCAGCGATCGCATCCGGGTGCGAAGCGTGGTGGGAAGATTTCTGGAGCACAGCCGCATTTTTTACTTCGCCAATGGCGGCGAGGAGGAAGTCTATCTTGGCAGCGCCGACTGGATGCCGCGCAATCTCTACGAACGCGTCGAAGTGCTGTTTCCCATCCGCGATGCCATGCTCCGGCAGCGGATTCGCGGCGAGATTCTGGAAGCCTATCTGGCCGACAGCACGCAGGCCCGTATCCTGCAATCCGATGGCAGCTGGGTGTGCGCGGATGCCGTGCGCACGCGGTCCCGCCGGAGCGCCGCGCACTTCAACTCGCAGGAGTTTCTGATCGCCCTCGCCGAAGGCAAGGTGACTCTGGATTCCATTCCGGAGCTGGCGCCAGCCCGGCGGCGCGGCGTTCGCCCGCCGGTCAGGGCAAAATAGCCGTTAGAATCGGGATTCTATGGACATCTATTTTCTGCGTCACGCCAATGCCGGAGAACCGAAACTCAATCCTGCCAGGGATGAGAAGCGGCCGCTGGACAAACTGGGAATCGAGCAGTCCCACGATGTGGGACGTGCGCTTGCCGCCCTCGACGTGACCGTCGATGCTATCCTCTCCAGTCCCTTGCGGCGCGCCACCCAGACTGCTGCCGTCGTGGCCAACGAGATCGGGCATGAGGAGAAGGTGCTGACCGACGATGCGCTTCGCCCGAACGCCGGATACGAGCAGTTCCAGGACCTGTTGAGGCGTTACAGCCGTAAGGACGCGATTCTTGTCGTCGGCCACAATCCCAGCATGACGGAGTTCCTGAACCGGCTTCTGGTGAACGGCTCCGCCTCCGCGGCCGTGGAGCTGAAGAAGGGCGCGGTTGCCAGGGTTGAGAAGTCGGGACGGAAGCCCGCGGTTCTCAAGTGGTGCGTGCCGCCGAGGTTCGTCCGCTCCATTCAGCAGGCTTCGGCCCGCAGCTCACGGCCGAAGACGGTTTCGAAATAGTCTTTCTCCTGTTTTACCGCCCACAGCTCCAGCTCGATGCCTTCCTGCGGCCGGGGTTTTAGCATCAGCCGTACCGTTCCATTCTGATGAATGCGGATGGTCAGATTGCCCACCGCCGCCCGGCGTCCCTGATCCAGAGCGCGCGCCAGGCGCAGCAGGGCGACGGCCTTGGCAACGTGGATCTGTTCAGGTCCGGGCAGTACGCGCATCACCTGATCGCTGGGCACCGGCAGCGACTTGCCGATGTAGCGCGCGATGGCGCCGATGATGCGCCGCTGCAGCGGCGTATAGCCGAAAATTTCCGAATTCGCAATGACGTAGTAGGTGTGGCGCCGCCGCCCGGAGCGGTTGATGTATGCCCCCACCTCGTGCAGCATGGCGGCAGCCTCCAGCCAATCCGCATATTGCGGCGGCAGCTGATGCACCGGCTGCAGGCGCCGGAACAGCTGGAGCGCCAGGTCGCGGATCCGCTGCGCGAATTGCAGATCGACGCCGTAATGTTTGCCCGCCGACAGCAGCGCCTCCTGCCGCTCCGACTCCACCCGCTCGCGCAGGGCGCTGCTGGCGTTGTAGTCGGCCATCATCTGCGCCAGCAGCCCGTCGCGCAGCCCCAGCGGCAGATAGCGGAAGCTGCGCAATCTGCACAGCTGCATCAGCTCCGCAAACACCATGGCGCCGGCAATGATGATCTCCGCCCGCCGCAGACCGATGCCCGGCAGCGCGCGCCGTTGCGCCAGGTTCCGCCGGCTGAGCTTCTCCAGCAGCGATGCCACCGCCGTTTGCGGCACCGTCTGCGGCCTGTTCTCGTCGGCCCCCATTCCGGCTGCGTATAAACCCGAGAGAGCGGCGGGCGTGCCGGAGGTCGCGATGGTCATCTGCAGCCGGGCATCGAGGATCCGCTTCCGGATGCGCGAGACTTCGCGCTGGATGACGCCCCGCATCTGCTCCAGCTCGGCTCTCCGTGGCGGATCGTGGTGCAGAAAGGTCTGCGTCAGGCGTACCGCCCCGATGGGCAGGCTCACCATGTCGTCAATGTGCCCGCTCATGGAGAGTGTCAGTTCGCAGCTGCCGCCGCCCATATCGACCAGCAGAGCGCGCGCGTTGGCGATACGCGAATTGGCCAGAACGCCGAGGTGAATCAGGCGTCCCTCTTCCAGCCCGGAGATCACTTCCACTTTCCAGCCGGTCGCAGTCCGCACCCAGTCGAGAAAAGCGCGCCGGTTGCGGGCATCGCGCAGGGCGCTGGTGGCAACCACGCGGACGCGTTCGGCGGCATGAGTCTGCGCGGCGCGATGGAACCGCCGCAACACGCGCAGCGTGTGCGCCATCCCCTGCGGATCGAGGGTCCCGTGAGCGAAGACGGATTCGCCCAGACGGGTCACTTCACGATCCTCGTGCAGCGTTTTCAGTCGGCCGCGCACCACCTTCGCCACCTTCAGCCGTACGGAGTTGGAGCCGATGTCGATTGCGGCGAATGTCGGCATACGGGTTTACCAGGAGAGCATATCAGTTGGGTTGCCGTATCCGCGGCGCAGGAGGTCGTTCACGTACTGTTAGACTTGGTACTTATGCTGCACGCCGGCGAGCGACCCGCCGCTCAGGCACCATCGGAACAGGCCGCCATTTCCGTTCCCGGATCATCGCACCATGCCCTCCTTGTATCTCTCCTGACATTTGCTGGTGCCGTGCTGCGGCTTCTTCATCTGGGCGCAAAGAGCCTGTGGTTTGACGAGCCCCTCACCGTCGCCATCGCCCGGCTGCCGTGGCCCAGCTTCACCCATCTGTGGCGATACGGCGAGGCTGCCTATCAGGGCGCCTATTTCCTCCTGATGCGGGGCTGGCTACGGCTCGGACAGAGCGAGGCCTGGATACGGCTTCCTTCTGCTCTTTTTGCCATTGCTTCCATTCCGCTGATCTACGTTCTGGCGCGGAGACTGGTCGGCGAAAAGGCGGCGTTGGCTTCCGCTGCGTTGCTGGCCTTCAGTTCCACCGGCGTGTACTACTCGCAGGAAGCGCGCGGCTACACCATGACGATTCTGCTGGTGCTGGCGTCGACGTGGGTGTTTGTGCGGGCGGTGCAGGAAAACCGTGAAAGCGACTGGCTCCTCTGGACACTGTCCAGTGCCGTTGCGGTGTATAGCCACTTTTTCGCAGCGCTGGCGATCGTAGCCCAGGCAGCATCCCTGGTCG
>DATJAI010000040.1:0-32227 GCA_035516415.1 Binatia bacterium
TTCCGCTACGTCTCCGATCCGCCGTTTGAGTACGACGTGCAGGAGCGCTCGCCCGACGTGAGGAAGGCCAGGGAGGTCCTGGGCTTCGAAGCGCTGACCAGCCTGGACACGATTCTGGACGAGATCATTCCCTGGATCCAAGAGCAGATTTCGGTGGGACAGATTTGAGGCCAGCTTCGATTCCTTAACCCATGCCATCCAATCCGCCGCTCACCATCGTGATTCCGGTTTACAACGAGGGCGCCAATTTCCGGGCACTGTGGTCGGAGATCGCCTCCAGCGTGCGGACTCCGTTCACCGCGATCATCGTGTACGACTTCGACGAGGACAATACCGTGCCGGTGGCGCGGGAAATCATTGCGGCGGGAGAAACGCGGCTTCAACTGCGCCGCAACGCCTACGGGCGTGGGGTAACGAAGGCCATCAGGACCGGGCTGGAAGCGGTGGAATCGGGGCCGGTGCTGGTGACGATGGCCGATCTCTCGGACGATATGACGCAGGTGGACCGCATGTACGAGATGTGGCTCGAAGGCTTCGACCTGGTGTGCGGCAGCCGGTACATGAAGGGCGGCCGGCTGATCGGGGGGCCGTTTTTCAAGCAACTACTCTCGCGAACGAGCGGACTTACGCTGCATTATTTCCGGGGAGTGCCGACCCACGATGCCACCAACAGTTTCAAGCTTTACGACGCCGCCATGGTGCGTGAGCTGCGGGTTGAAAGCGTGGCGGGATTCGAGCTGGGGCTGGAGCTGACGGTGAAAGCGTTTCTGAACGGCTACCGCATCGCGGAGATTCCCAGCACGTGGCGCGACCGGACGGCAGGCAGTTCGCGGTTCCGGGTGTTTCACTGGCTGCCCCATTATCTGAAGTGGTATTTCCACGCGTTCCGGCCAAGACGGCCGCGCAATCGGGCGGAGCGCAATGCAAGCGCGGCGTAGGCGGTGAGGACGTGTTTTCCAAAGCAAGCCAGATCGCGGTCCGTGCCGATGTTCTGCGACTGAAGGCCTCGGGGCATCTGCCGCAGTTCGGGTGGCTGGACATTGCCCAGACCTGGACAAGGTCGTGCAGCCGCTGGCCCACGGAAAAGCTGGCCATTCCCCGTGCCGGCAGCGACGATCTTGTGGAATACGAGACGCCGATCGGAAGCCTGTGCTGGGGAAGCAATCTGAGACAGTATGCCGGCCTGTTCGCGCTGGAGCACATGCGCGGCGTGTACGAACGCGGGCCGGTGCGCGTCAGCCGGGGCGATGTGGTCATCGACCTGGGAGGTCAGATCGGCTCGTTCAGCCGCTACGCCTTCAGCCGTGGCGCGGAAACGGTGGTGATGTTCGAACCGGAGCCGGGGCACATCCGCTGTGTCGAGCGCTGCTTCGCCAAGGAGATTGCCGGGGGCCGGCTGCACCTGGTCCGCGCGGCGGCCTGGAGCGAGCGCACGGTGCTGCGCTTCGAATCGAGCGGGGTGGAGTCGCGGGTCTCCGACCATGGAGGACTTGAGGTCCCGGCGCGGACCATCGATGAAGTCGTGGAATCGCTAAAGCTGGGGCGGGTGGATTTCATCAAGGCCGACATCGAAGGAGCCGAGCGGGTGGCGCTGGAAGGAGCAAGGCAGACAATTTCCAGGTTCGCGCCGAAGATGGTCCTCTGCACCTACCATCTGCCGGACGATCCGGTGGCGATTCCCGCGGCGGTGCAGAAGATCCGCGCTTACAAAGTATGGTTCAACATTGGCCGCGCCCAGGCGTTCTTCGCGCCCGTCGAGCAGAGGCGGTAGAGTGCGGAGCGGCGCCCTCAGGGACTGAACCCCCGGCGCTATTCTGCAGTTCCCGGCACGGCTGAAGCCGTGCCCTTTCAAAGCGTCTGCGCCGATCCCGCTGGTCCGCACCCCTGCAAAACGGTAGAAGCAACCCGGACGCCGGCCTGAAGGCCAGCACGACCAACGCTGCTTCAGCGGGCCAGTTCGTCGATGATGCGCGCCAGTTGCTGGGCCTGGCGCTCGACGCTGAAATTCGTCTGGAACCAGGAGTTCATGGGCGTGGATGTGTTGGGGAGGCGGAGGAAGTCGAGCAGCTTCGCGTCTGCAGTCTGCGGCCCGTCATCGGCGTAGATGCAGATGTGAGGGACGGCAGCGTTCTGGAGGATGGACTCGATCGCCGACTCCCGCGGCACCAGCGCCAGGATAGGTCTGCCGATCGAGATGTATTCGAAGAGCTTGCCCGGCACCTGAAGATTGCTCTGCGGCTGCACCAGCAAAAGTCCGTCGGCGTGCTCCAGGGTGCGAAGGGCCTCGGTGCGAGGCACGGGCGGCCGCATTTCCAGCCAGCCCTCGCGTTGCGCTTCGTCCTGGAGCGCCTGATTGAGACCGGCCCTGAAGTCAACTCCTCCCAGCAGAAGAATTCTGGCGTAGGCGGCTTCGGGGATCCCCTGGCGACGCAGGCGGGAGAGGGACTCGATGACGAGGTTGGGATTTCTGCCGTGATAGAGCGCGCCGGCATGCACGATCAGCCTGTGGTCGCGGGCGGGGATTGGGCGGGCGTGCGGCGCATCCTCGGGATCGAAGCCGTTGTAGATGACATGCAGCCTGCGGCCGAGCCAGGGATAGCGCCGGCGCCAGGCGTCGGCGGCGGCCTGCACGTTGGCGATGACGGCATCGGCGGCGCGGAAGGAGAGCGTCTCCAGCACGCGGGTCCAGAAGCGAACCCGTAGCCAGCGGAGCACGGTTGCGCTGCCGCCGATGGGATCGCGCAAGTCGGCGATCCAGGGTGTGCTCCGGCGGCGCGCGAGCAGGCCCGCCAGCAGAGAGCCCATCGGCGGATAGGTGGAGAAGACGACAAAGCGGGCTCCGGGATTGCCGCTGACGATGCGGCGGCACTCGGCGGCGGCGGCGCGCGACCAGAGGAAGCCGACATGGCCGGGGAACATCAGCTTGCGAAAGAGCAGCTCCATCCAGGCCTTCGGTGGAAGGCGCGCGCCGGGCGAGTCCCACAGAGCGCCGAGTTCATCGGGCACGACGGCAACGCCCGGCGAATTGCCGGTCTGCGGCGAGGCGGTAATGACATGGCAGGTATGGCCCATGCGTTCGAGGTACTTGCGGAAGCGGAAGGGCCGCAGCGCGCCGATTTCCTGGTGCGGCGGGTAGAGATAGGCGAGAAGGATGAGATGTGGCCTGGCGTCGTCCACAGTCGATGGCTATTCAGAAGCCAAAAGCCTAGCAGAGTTTGAGGCGCCCGTCTCAGGTACAATGGCAGCACCGAGCGAAGAACATCTGGCCCCATGCGGAACAACCCCGTGACCCCAATCCGGCTGGCGATGGTCGCCGGCGCCCGTCCCAACTTCATGAAGATTGCACCGCTGATGAAGGCGCTGGGTGGGGACGCCGACTTCGAGACGATCCTGATCCACACCGGCCAGCACTACGACGACAACATGTCGGGGCAGTTCTTCCGCGATCTGGGTATTCCCGAGCCGCAATATCATCTCGACGTGGGATCGGGCAGCCACGCCCAGCAGACGGCCGAGATCATGAAGCGGATCGAGCCGGTGCTGGAGGAGATACGGCCGGCGGCAATCGTGGTGGTGGGAGACGTGAATTCGACGGCGGCGGCGGCACTGGTGGCGAAGAAGCTGGGCGTTGACGTGGTGCACGCGGAAGCCGGTCTTCGCAGCTTCGACCGCAGCATGCCGGAGGAGATCAACCGCATCGTCACCGATTCCATAGCCGATATCTTTCTGGTGACGGAAGAAAGCGGGCGGGCCAACCTGCTGCGCGAGGGAGCGGCGGCGGAGCGCATCCATCTGGTGGGCAACCTGATGATCGATTCGCTACGGCAGAACCTGGAGCGGGCGCGGGAGTCGGACATTGCGGTGCGGCTGGGAGTAAGCGGAAAGCGGTACGGTGTGGTTACCCTGCACCGGCCGGCCAATGTCGACGATCCAGGGGCGCTGGGCGAGATTCTGGGCGCGCTGGTGGAGATTGCGGAGACCTTGCCGCTGTTGTGGCCGGTGCATCCGCGGACCCGGGCACGGCTGAAGAGCAGCGGAATCGCGCTGACACCGTCGCTGCGCCTGCTGGAACCGCTGGGTTACCTGGATTTTCTGAGCCTCGAAGCCGGCAGTTCCCTGGTGCTGACCGACTCCGGAGGAATTCAGGAGGAGACGACGGTACTGGGAGTGAGTTGCCTGACCCTGCGCGACAACACCGAGAGGCCAGTGACCATCGAGCTGGGCACGAACCGCCTGGCGGGAACGAAGAGGGACAGCATCCTCGCCGCCTGGCGGCAGACGCAGGCGGCGGCGCCGCGGGCACAGATTCCGCCGTCATGGGACGGGCAGGCGGGCGAGCGCAGCCGCGAGGTGTTGCGGGAATTTTATCTGGGCAGGACGGCCGGCAGCCTGGCCGGAAACCGGATTGCGGTCACTTCCTGAAGGCAGACCGGCTCCGCCCACGCCGGCGGGGCGTCGCGCAAAGCAAGCATCTTCCTGGCTGGAGAGGCTGCTGAAAAAGTCCAAGAGGCAGATCCCTTGCGGCCTGAAGGCCGCTCGGGATAGCACGAAGAAGGGGCTTAGACGCTGGCCTAAAGGCCAGCTCCACCCGAACTGCTTCGAATCGTGACTTTTTCAGCAACCTGTATAGTCGGGCGGCCGAGCGGCGGCCGTGCAGATGACCGATCTTCTCAAATATCGGGAGAGAGGCGAGGAGCGGGCGCGCCGGGAGGACCTGCTGCAACTGCTGCCCCGCGGCCGAAGGTCGGTGCTCGACATCGGCGCGCGCGATGGCTATTTTTCGCGGCCGCTGACCGAGTACTTCGAAGAGGTCACCGCGCTGGATCTGGAGAAGCCCCGCTTCGAGTATCCGCGGGTGACGACGGTGGCGGGCGACATCACCCGGCTGACGTTTCCCGATTCGTCGTTCGATTGCGTGTTCTGTGCCGAGGTGCTGGAGCATATTCCGGCGCTGGCAGAGGCCTGCTCGGAGCTGGCGCGGGTGGCGCGGCACGAAATCGTCATCGGCGTGCCGTACCGCGAGGACATCCGGGTAGGCCGCACCACGTGCCGGAGGTGCGGTAAGGCGAACCCGCCCTGGGGACATGTCAACCGCTTCGACGAGGAGCATCTGGAGCGGCTGTTCCCCGGTCTGGAGGTGCGGGCAAAGTCCTTCGCAGGCTCGAACCCATGGAGGACCAACCCGGTGTCGGCGATGCTGATGGACTGGGCGGGCAATCCCTGGGGCACCTACCAGCAAGACGAGCCGTGCATTCACTGCGGGGCGGCACTGGAGGCGTCGGCGAACGGACGGTCGTATGTGTCGCGGATCTGTTCCGGGATGGCGGCGCGGCTGAACCGGCTGCAGATGTCCTGCTCGCAGCCGCATCCGTACTGGATCCACCTGGTGTACTCGAAAAAGCCGGCCCAGGACAGCCGTGTGGGAAACAACGGGCCATGAATGCAGCGCAGATGAAAAAGCTGGTGCGGGGATGCCAGAACGGCGCCTATCTGAGGCCCGGGAATCTGCGGCTTGCCGTGGCGCAGCTGATGGATGTGGAGCGGAACCTGCGCGTCTACAGCGAGCGCGAACATCTGGAGGCCGCTGCCGGCTGGCTGAAGCGGGCGCAGGATGCCACCGCGGACGGCGGGTTCGTGGGACGTTACAGCCTGAAGACAGGATGGTCATCGTCGTATCCGGAGACGACGGGTTACATCGTTCCGACGCTGCTGAAACTGGCCGACCAGCTGCAGGATGAGGAATTTCTGCAGCGGGCGCAACGGGCAATCGACTTCCTGCTGTCGGTGCAACTGGCCAACGGCGCGTTTCCCGGAGCCGAGATCGTGGAGAACACCAGCCGTCCCTCGCCGTTCAATACCGCGCAGATTATGCACGGGCTGCAGGCTTGGACGGAGCGGATGCAGGACGAGCGTTGCCGCGCCGCATTGCAACGTGCCGGCAACTGGCTGTGCGAGATTCAGGACTCTACGGGCGCGTGGCGCAAGTTCTTCTACCAGGATCTGGCGACCACCTATAGCGCGCACCTGACGTGCTGGCTGGCGGAGGCGGGAGATTTCCTCGGCGACAGCCGCATGCTGGAGGCCGCGTCGCGGCATCTCCAATGGGTGCTGCAACACTACGACGCGGAGCACGCCTGGTTCGACCTGTGCGGATTCAGCCGCGAGGACCATGAGCTGCGACGCTCGGTGACGCATACCATCGCGTACACAGTGTGGGGAGTGCTGCGCAGCTCCGAGGTACTGAATTCGGCGGAGGGAAATGCGGCGGCGGAGAAGGCGGCGTACGCCGCGATGCGCCGCCTGGAGCTGTCGCGCCGGCTGCCGGGAGTGCTGGATTATCGCTGGCGGCCGCAGGCCGCGTTTACCTGCCTGACAGGAAACGCGCAGATGGCGCTGATCTGGCTGCATCTGTATCGCCAGAACGGAGATCCGCGGCTGCTGAACGCGGCCCTGAAAGCGATTGACATGGTGAAGGCGGCGCAGGCGATGGAAGCGCGCGACAGCGGAGTGCGGGGCGGAATCGCCGGATCGCAGCCGCTGTGGGGCGACTATATCCCGCACGCCTTTCCCAACTGGGCGGTGAAGTACTTCATTGACGCGTTGCTGGAAAAGCGGCAGGCGCTGGAGGCGGATGTTCCGTTCCGCTCGCGCCCCGTGCCGATGGCGGAGCCGGTGCCGGCCGCCCTGCCGGCGATGACGAAGTCCGGAGCCCAAGGGGCTCGTCCCCGGGTAGCGTTGCTGACTAGCCAGGTCGCAACCAAAGTCATGGAGTTCTGTGAGGCGTGGTCGGCCTGGGGATTTCGGCCGGACCTGGTCGTAATCGAGCGGTGGCCATCGCCTCCGTTTTGGAGCAGGGTGCGGAAGCGCATGAGGGAAGGCCGCCTCCTGCGGCTGCCGGGGTTTCTGCCGAGGGCGCACGGGGCAGAGAACGGCAGCGGCGACAGGATGCCGGCGCCGTCGTCGGTCCTGCAGTATTGCCAGGCGGCGGGGATGCCGGCGGTGGAGGTGGACTCCATCAATTCCGCGAAGACGGCGGAGCTGCTGCGCCAGCATGGGATCGGGCTGTGCGTCTATGCCGGGGCCGGTATCCTGCGCGAACAGGTGATCGAGGCGGCGCCTCTGGGCGTGCTGAATGCGCATATGGGCCTCCTGCCGGCATACCGTGGCATGAATGTGGCCGAGTGGGCCGCATGGAACGGCGATGCGGCCGGCTGCTCGGTGCACCTCATCGACGGCGGCATCGATACCGGCGATATATTGCTGGTGCGGGCGGTGGATGTTTCCGAAGCCGCCAATATCGCCCAGCTGCGCAGGCTGGTGGATCGCAGCCAGATCGGGCTGCTGGGCGATGTGGTGCGGTACGTGCTGGCGAGCGGCAAGCTGCCGCCGCGCCGCCGGCAGACGGCCGGGGAGGGAGCGCAGTACTTCACAATGCACGGCGCGCTGGTGGAGCGGCTGAATGAGCGGTTGGGCCTGCGCGCGATGGCGGCCGTAAGCGGCAGCAGCTAGGGTTAGCAGAGGGTGATGGCGGACAATCCGCCCTGAAACCGGTATGCTACCCCTGAAACCAAATTTCTTCATGATAGAGCGCAGCTGAGGTGTGGCCAGAACTGCGCTCGCGGGGCCTAGGAACATGCAGACTGCATACAGTGTGGTAGGGACGTTCGAAGCGCTGAAGGAAAAGATCGAGACGAAAACCGCCCGGGTGGGCATTGTGGGACTCGGCTACGTGGGCCTGCCGCTGGCTACGGAGTTCGCCAAGGCGGGCTATACGGTGACCGGAATCGACGTGCTGGAGTCGAAGGTGGCCGGCCTGAACCGCGGCGAGTCGCATGTGCAGGACGTTCCATCCGTCGAGGTTGCGAAGCTGGTGAGGGAGAAGCGGTTCATCGCCACCAGCGATTTTTCCGCGGTGCGCGATCTGGACACCATCAACATCTGCGTGCCCACTCCGCTGCGCAAGACCAAGGACCCGGATATGAGCTTCATCGTGTCGGCGGTGGAGGAGATTGCGAAGCATTTTCATCCCGGGCTGCTGATCATTCTGGAGTCCACCACCTATCCGGGCACGACGGATGAACTGCTGCTGCCCACCTTCGAGAAGCTCGGCTACAGGGCGGGGGTGGACTTCTTCCTGTGCTTCTCGCCGGAGCGGGTCGATCCGGGCAATCCGGTGTACCAGACGCATAACACGCCCAAGGTAGTGGGCGGCATCACGCCGGCATGCACCGAGATGGGCACTCTGTTCTTCTCGCAGGCGCTGGAGAAGGTGGTCCCGGTGGCCAATACGCGCGTGGCGGAGATGGTGAAGCTGCTGGAGAACACCTTCCGCATGATTAACATCGGCCTCGCCAACGAGATGGCGCTGATGTGCGACGGCATGGGGATCAACGTGTGGGAGGTGATCGAGGCGGCGGCGACCAAGCCGTTCGGTTTCATGCCGTTTTATCCCGGCCCCGGGCTGGGCGGGCACTGCATTCCCATCGATCCCTTCTACCTCTCGTGGAAGACCAAGCAGTCGGGCATCGAGGCGCGCTTTATCGATCTGGCGGGCTACATCAACGGGCACATGCCGCACTTCGTGGTGGACAAGATCCAGAATGCGCTGAACAGCCACGGCAAGCCGGTGAAGGGCTCGCGGATCCACGTGGCCGGAGTGGCCTACAAGCGCAACATCGACGACATGCGGGAGTCGCCGGCGCTGGACGTGATCCTGCTGCTGGAGAAGCGCGGCGCGGTGATCTCCTACAGCGATCCCTACGTGCCGCAACTGAAGCTGGACGGGGTGTCGCTGGAATCGAAGCCGCTGCAGGAGTCGGCGGCCCAGGCCGACTGCGTGGTCATCATTACCGACCATTCCAGTTTCGATTACGCGGCACTGCTGGACTCGGCCAGCCTGATCGTGGACACGCGCAACGCGATGAAGCGGTTCGCCTCGGAGAAGATCGTCAGGTTGTGAGGCGAAGCCGGGCTATGGCGTGATCCTGAACACCACTCCATTGAAATTCTGGCCGCCGCCGGAGGTGGTGCCGTAGATGTTTCCATTGGCGTCGAGGACGAGGGTTCCCACCGGACTCGCGCCATCGATACCGCCGGTGAAATCGTGCAGCGACGTATAGGTCCAGGCGCCATCGGAGAGCGTCAGCTTGAAGACTGATCCCGCCCCATAAGCGCCATCGCCACAGGTTGTGCCGTAGAGATTGCCTGCAACGTCAAAAATCACCTTGCTGGCGTTAGGCCCCCATTCGTTCCCACCGTAAAAGTTGTAGATTATCTGCGGAATCCAGTCTCCGTGGAACAATTCGAAAACGGTACCTGCACCATTACTGCCGCCGCCGAAGGTTGAGCCGTAGAGATTTCCTGACGAGTCAAGCGTCACGCCTGACTGAGGATCCCACCCACCCAGCCTGAAACCATAGATGGTATTCTCCTGCCAGCCGGAGCCTGCCAGTAGCTGGTAAACAGCACCCGAGTCGACAGGGCCACCACCTCGCGTCGTGCCGTAAAGATTGCCGGCGGCATCGAGCGTCACCCCGTCGAACGGAGCATCTCCGTCGCTGTAGCTGAAACGATGCAGGATAGCCTCGCTCCAGCCGCCATTGTAGGGGCTCAGCTCGAACACGGTTCCCCAATTCGCGCCGCTGCCGCCCGCGTAGGTTGACCCATAAAGATTCCCGGCCCGGTCCATAGCGAGGGGGCCGGTCGGGAGTGCGCCGTCCTGGTTGCCGGCGAAGCTGTGGAGGATGGTCCGGGTCCATTGGGTTTCCTGCGGGGTCGTTGGAGGCGCGAGACTGAAGATTGTTCCGTAGCCACTAGCACCGCCGCTCGAGGTACTTCCGTAAAGGATGCCGCCTGGGCCAATGAGCAGCTCGCCTTCCGGGTATGCCCCGTCAACTCGGGTAAATTGCCACAGGATTTTGAACTGCCCGTTAGCGGTTAGCTCAAAAACGGTACCGCAAGAGTTACGATGCAGTTGGTCGCCGCAGTCCTGGATTCCGCCGACAGGCACTTCAAGTTGGCGGATTGTAGGGTAATCGGAAGGCTGGATGAGTCTGGAAATCTGGTGCCGGTGGACCCTGAAACTTTATCACGTCAAGTTCTGAGTACGTTTCCCGGATATGACCACGAGGGCAATCCGCTTCAAACCGGGGAGACCCTAAGCGTCGCCGGATAGCTTTTCCATCGGCGTCATAGCCAACCATGGCTAGGCCGATCAGTTCTCCGCACACATTGCAACGAACCCCCCAATACGTTTCGATTGCCGATTTGCTCATGGTGCCGCGATTATACGCTTGGCGAATGGACTGTTGACAGGATAGGCGAAGTGTCGAATGATTGGATGTGGCGACGGTGGGACTCGAACCCACAAATCCTCGGGGGGATGGCGGTTTTAAAGACCGCTGTGTTTGCCAGTTTCACCACGTCGCCCCAGTGAAGCCCCGACGATGTTTTGCCGGGGCTGTTGGAAGCGCGTTAACGCCGCGCTATTAACACAATGATTACCAGATCGCTGCCGATCTGGATAATCAGAACCACGTGACGGTTGGAGCGTCTGATGGTTCACCTCCCTTCTTCTCGGGATTACGGTCCGAGATGGGGATGCTGGCGGAGGGTGCGGGAGTCGAACCCGCAAGACCCGTGCAAGGTGCGGCAGCTTATAAGGCTGCTGGGCTTAACCGATGCCCGAACCCTCCTCCATATTCATCCTGCGGCGGCGGAATAGGGCGGTCAAGCAGTGACATCATTAAAGGGTGGCCTAGTGGAAACACCGAAAAAGGTTGACAAGCAGAAGTTTGAAAGCGTACTAGCGCGGCTGATTGCCACGCCACCGATCCGCAACAAGGATTTGGTCGGGAAGACGGGAAAGCCCAGAAAGTCACAGGGCGAAGCCGATTAGCTATTGACTTCGCCTCTCTGCCGTAGAGAATCACAAATACAATCGTTGTTCCCTGGAGGAAGCGATGGCGATGACGATGCGCGCACCGCAAGGGGAGTCGACTCTCCCCATAAGCGAGTTTATCGGATATGAAGAGGCCCTAGAGGTGCTTTCGTCAGACGAAAGGTTCAAATCAACCGTATATGCTATGAATACGATGTTGATTGAAAAGGGAATCTATACGGCAGAGGAGTTTAGGTATCACTTTCGGCAGGCCGCGCAGGGGCATCTGCGCAGGCGCATAAAGGCCTGACCTATCTCGGTTTCTCGTTTGGGTCGTAGGTTTTTGGCCTCCTGCATTTCTTTGTATCCGGGCAGTGGCCATGATCTCCCTCTTGGCATGACACGCAGTCGCACACACAAGGCCCGAAGCGGTCAACAAATAATCCCGGCTCAGCCTTGCGCATCTCTGGGCTCATTCCGCGATTAGCTCGCAATAAGGCATCGTTTTGGTGTGCGCCATCCTCGCCAGCGTTTTTGTGAACCTGTCGGGTTGCTTGCGAGCGTTGAATCTGTACTCGAACTCGCTGAGGTAGCGATGCAGGTGCTTTATTGAAACCTTGTGGAAACTCCCTATCATGCCCCGCTTGAGAAGCGAGAACGCGGATTCAATTGAATTTGTCGTCACGTCGCCGCGCACATACTCATGCGCTATGTGGTTGACGGTTTCGTGTGTGACCATAAAGCGCGGTTTCAATGCTTTCAGTGCTGGTGGATAGCTCTTGTGCTGGTCGGTCATAACGCGCTTGGTTTCAGGGCTAAGATTCTCTCCGATGAAATCGCGGAAGGTTGCGGCTGTATCGTCGGCAACATGGCGCAAGCGAAGTTCTCCGCCACGCTGCACGGCACCCATGACGACTTTCTTGTTCGCCATTCCAGCGCGATTGCCCTTGCCGCGAATGCGACCGCCAACATAGGTTTCGTCAATCTCAACCGTTCCGCCTATGCCGCCTAGCAGGCCGGAGTCGCTGTCGGCCATCGCTTTGCGGATACGGTGAACCATGTACCAAGCAGTGCGGTAACTGCCGAGTCCGAGATGCTGTTTTAGTTGATTGGCCGAAATGCTCTTCTTGGCGTCAACCAAGATCGCCAGAGCCATGAACCACTTTTGCAGCGGGATATGCGAATCGCCGAACAGCGTTCCAGTGGTAGCGGAGAACTGATGCTTGCACGTCGGCTCAAGACACTGGTAAATCTGGCCGCGCTTGTTTTTGGTTTGGCTCTTGCGAGTGACCCGGGAAATCTTGTCATTGCCGCAGACCATACAGCGCACACCGTTCGGCCAGCGCTGGTGCTCAAGGAACGCCAAGCATTGCTCTTCGGTAGCGAACGTTTTGGTAACGTCTATCAGGTTCATGGCTTACCTCAACTAAGGCCAGAATACCTGAAATATGGTTCTGTGTCAAGTGCATAATCTTGTGTTTCGCCCTATTGACATGTAAATAGTACCCTGCCAAGTTCGAGAGTAGCTACACGACTACTGAGTTTTGTCCCAATCCGGGACCAACTCAGCGCGGTTGGAGATTTTGCGGGCCGTAGACGGCGATTGAGCGCCAGAAACTGGTCCGGGGCGGTTGGGGAGGACCAGCGCAGGAGGGCGGCAAGAGAGTTCCGCCTGATGTGCAAAGTATTGCACACAAATTGCCAAGCGGTTGCGCTTTTCAAATTACAGGTTAATAACCTATTGATTTCAGAGTACCTGCATGGCATGCTCTTTCGGCAACTCGGCAAAATAATTGCACATGGCTGTCCGGTTCCTGAACCGCACCCCCCACAAGGAGCAACAACCATTGGCGCTGGCTGGCACGAAGACGGGGACGGCTCTGACCCCGCAGACAGGGACGGCTGTATCGGACGAAAAACCGCCGTCAAGGTTCGCATCGGCATGGCAGACGTTACGACCGTTCGGCTGGCAGGGTGTAGTTCTGGTGGCCATGCTGAGCGTGCTGTATGCGCCGGTGCTCAGGCTGCTGGCCTACCAATGGTACAACGATGCCGACTATTCCCACGGATTCCTTGTGCCGCTGCTGTCGGCCTATCTGATCTGGGCGCGTCGTGACCGGTTGCGCGGGGTTGTGCGGCGGCCTTCGCCGTGGGGGATGGTGATCGTGCTGGCATCGCTGGGGCTGCTGTTTCTGGGCAGCTTGGGGGCGGAACTGTCGCTGACCCGCATCTCGCTGCTGGGCACCATCTGCGGGGTAATCGTGTATTTCGCCGGAGGGGCGGTGCTGCGCGCCATGGCCTTCCCCATGGCATTCCTGCTGTTCGCCATTCCGATCCCCGTGGTGGTCTACAACGAGATCGTGTTTCCGCTGCAATTTGTGGCCTCGAAGTTCGCCACCCGGGTGCTGGAGATGCTGAACCTGTTCCCGGTGATGCGCGAGGGCAATGTGCTGGTGCTGCCGCAGATGTCGCTGGAGGTGGTGGAGGCATGCAGCGGCATCCGTTCGCTGATGTCGTTGCTGGCCCTGGCGGCCGGTTACGGCTATGTGGTAGAGCGCAGCGTGCCGGTGCGGTGGTTCCTGGTGCTGGCCATGATTCCGCTGGCCATCATCAGCAACGGGACGCGGGTGGTGATCACGGCCATCATGGCGGTGTATATCGGGCGGCAGGCGGCGCAGGGTTTCATGCACGAGTTTTCCGGCTGGGTGATCTTCGTGGTGGCCACGGTTCTGTTCCTGGCGCTGCACAGTGTGCTGACGTTTGTCCGCCGCAAGTCCGGCCAGGGCAAGGACCGCGGGACGGCGCCGGCCGGCGGAGCGGGCCAATGAAGGCGGGAGCGCGCTACTGGGTGCTGATCGCCGTGCTGCTGGCTGCGACCCTGGGAATGGCTCACCTCTCTCATGGCGAGTCCACGCCGCCCGCCAGGCCGCTGTCGGAGTTTCCGGCCAAGATCGGGCCCTACGCATCGGTGATCGACTGGCCGCTGGACCAGGACACGCTTGACGTACTGAAGGTGAACGATTACCTCTACCGCGGCTATTGGGAGCCGGGGCTGGGCAAGGACATGATGGGGCTGTACATCGGCTACTTCCGCAGCCAGCGGTCGGGAGCCGGCATCCACTCGCCGAAGAACTGCATGCCGGGCGCGGGCTGGAACCCGGTGATGTCTTCGGTGGACCGGCTGACGCTGCCCGACGGGCGGCGGGCGCCGGTCAATCTGTACATTCTGCGCAAGGGTCTGGATGAAGAGCTGGTGTTGTACTGGTACCAGGCGCACGGCCGGATTGTGGCCAGCGAATACTGGGGCAAGTTCTATCTGGTTTACGATGCGTTGCGCCTGAACCGCACCGACGGAGCCCTGGTGCGCATCACCGTTCCCATCCGGAACGGCGATGAGGCCACGGCCCAGCAGCGGGCGCTCGCGTTTGCGCAACAGATCACAGGCAAGGTTGATCAGATCATTCCACGGTGAACCCAGGAGAAGTCATGCGGAACCGCTACATCGTTGCAATGCTCATGGCCGCGTTAAGCATCGTGCTCGCCGGCTGCAGCCGCAATCCCGAAGTCGCCAAGAAGAAATACCTCGAAAGCGGCATGAAGTACATGGACCAGCAGAAGTACGACGCTGCCGCGATCCAGTTCAAGAAAGCCATCCAGATCGATCCCAAGTTCGCCGAGGCCCACTACCAGCTGGCGAACGCCGACCTCAAGATGCAGAAGAACCAGGAAGCGTTCCGGGAGATGAGCCAGGTGGTGGAGCTGGATCCCAACCACGTGAAGGCGCGGCTATCCATGGGCGGCATGTATCTGTCGTCGGGGCCGCACTTTTACAGCAATGCGGAGGAGCAGGCGCGCTGGGTGATCGACCACGATCCCAACAACGCCGAGGCCTTTGTCCTGCTGGGAAACGTGCTGCTGGCGCAGAAGCACCTCGACGACGCGTTGAGCAACTTCAGCAAGGCGATCGCGCTGAAGCCCAGCGACCCCAGCGCCTACATGAACCGCGGCGCCACCTATGTCTTCATGAAGCAGGACGAGGCCGCGGTGCAGGATTTCCGCAAGGCCATCAGTCTGGATCCGCACTCGCTGCAGGCCTACGCCAACCTTGCCGCCTTCTACGCCTTCAAGAAAGACCCGAAAAGTGCGGAAGAGATCTACCGCATGGAGATCCGCAACAATCCCGACTCGCCGGTCGGCTATCTCCGCCTGGCCGGTCTGATGCTGCAGTTGGGGCGCAAGGATGACGGCGAACAGCTGGTGGACCAGCTGCGCACCCGGCAGCCCAGCTCGACGGAAGTGGCCACCTCCATCGGCGACTACTATCTCGCCGCGCGCAACTCCGACGCTGCCCTCAAGGAGTATCAGCGCGGCCTGACCTATGCGCCCAAGGACGAGGCCTTGCAGGTGCGGGTGCTGGAGACCCTGATCAACACCAACAAGATTGACGACGCGCAGAAGATGACCGACCGGATGCTGAAGGAGAATCCGGGCGACATCACGGCGCGCCTGTTCAACGGCCGCCTGCTGGCCATCAAGGGCAATCACGGCGATGCGGTCAACGTGCTGCGCGATGTGGTGAAGGACGCGCCGGAGAATGCCCAGGCGCACTACGCTCTGGGTCAGGTGCTGCGCCAGGGCGGCGACATGGCGGGCGCCAAGAGCGAGCTGCAGGAGGCCAACCGCATCCAGCCCAGCAATCCCATGGTGCTGCAGGCGCTGGCCGAAGTCTATCGCGACACCCGGGACTTCGATACCGCGCGCGAGTATGCGTCGCGGCTGCAGAAGCTGAACCAGAACAACCCCGCCGCCCATTTCCTGAATGCCACCATCGACCTCGGCTCCCGGGACTTTGACAAGGCGCTGCAGGAGCTGGCCGAGGCGCAGAAGTCGGTGCCCAACGATCCGCTGCTCTACGTCAATGCCGCCATGGCCTACGCCGGGCTGAAGAAGTATCCCGAGGCGGAGCATGCCTTCCAGATGGCGCTGAAGATGGCGCCCACCTATGACACGGCGGAAGCCAACTACGTGGCCATGCTGTTCGCCACCAACGAGCAGGCCAAGGCGCTGGCCATCGCGACGCAGTACGCTACTGCCAATCCCAATCGCCTGGGCGCCATCTTCATCTATGCCTCGGCGCTGGCCACTTCCAAAAAGTTTGACCAGGCTTTGGCGGAGTATCACAAGGCGCTGCAGATCGATCCGAAGAGTGCCGCGGCCTGGATGCACATCGGCCAGGTGTACGAAGTGACGGCCAAGCCGGACCAGGCGCTGGACGCCTATCAGAAAGCGCTGGCCATCCAGCCCACTTCGGTCACCATCAACAATGCCATCGGAAGCACCTATCTGCAGAAGGGCGATCTCAGCTCGGCGGGCAAGTACTTCCAGGCCAGCCTGGCGCAGAATGCCCACGATCCCATTGCCGCCAACAACCTTGCCTGGGTTTACGCCGAGCAGGGACAGAACCTGGACATGGCCCTGAGCCTGGCCACCCAGGCCAAGCAGATGTCTCCGGAAAACAATGCGGTGAACGATACCCTGGCCTGGATCCAGTACAAGAAGGGCAACTACCGGGTTTCGGTTTCGCTCGCCGAAGACGCGGTGAAGAAGGCTCCGGCCAATCCCGACTTCCACTATCACCTGGGCATGGCGCTCAGCGGAGCCGGCGACAAGGACCGCGCCCGTACCGAGTTGCAGAAGGCGCTGCAGTTGAACCTGAGGGGCATGGACGCGCAGGACGCGCAGAAGACCCTGGCCTCGCTGCAATAAACGCCGGGACTCGCCCGGCACCCGAGCTTTCCCATAGCACCTGCGGCCTGACATCGTCAGGCCGCGTTTTTTTTGCGTGCCGGAATGTTCCGCCATGCGGGAGTGGGCCGGCTCTTCCTCTCTTCAACGCTTGCCACCCCAGCGAGTCCAAAAGCGGGTCTTGCCGTGGATCCCGCGTGCGCTGTTAAGGAATTGCCGCCAGGGAGATTTCGGGGAGCAGGATGGAAAGCGTGCGCCTCGGTTGCGTGGTGCGCATGCTGCTGCTGTCTGGTAGGAATGAGCAGCTCATGAAGGGCCTCCCTGCTCCACCACGTCAGCATAGCCTGCCCGGCGCAACGCAGGCGCAATCGCGCTGTCAACAGATTGAAAAGAGATTGTCACGGCAGCGGTCCAACGGCGCTGCAGTTGCCACCCCAGCGCGTCCAGGTGCGGGACTCGCCGCGGATCCCGGTTGAGACCTGGGTGCGGCTGGACGTCTCCGCAGTTTGGCGATAGAGTGCCGGGATTGATGACGGCTGCCGAAGCAGCCGCATTCTGGAGGAGGATGGCCCGCCATGACGAATCCAATCCAACCTGTGTCCCATCGCCGCAGCGCCGTGAGCACGATATTGCTGCCCGCGCTGCTCCTGTTTCTGAGTGTGCCGGCGGCGCAGGCGCAGACCTTCACCGTGCTGCACAACTTCACGCATGGAGACGACGGAGCGAACCCCCGGAGCGGCCTGACGATGGACCGCGCCGGAAATCTCTACGGCACGGCGTCCATGGGAGGCACCGGAAACAACTGCAATGGCGGGTGCGGCACGGTCTTCAGACTGTCGCCGGCAGGTTCGGGCTGGACGTTTTCTCCACTCTACGAATTCGACAAAACGGACGGAGCGTATCCGGAGGGAAGGCTGGCCTTCGGTCCGGACGGCAGGCTCTATGGAACCACGGGTCAGGGCGGGAGCGGCTGCCAGAGCACCGGTTGCGGCGTGGTTTTCGCGCTGAGCCCTCCGGCGAGATTTTGCCAGTCCATACTCTGCTACTGGACGGAGGACGTGCTTTATCAGTTTGCCGGAGGAGATGACGGAAGCCGGCCCACCGGCGACACCGTTTTCGACTCGGCGAGAAATTTCTTCGGCACCACCTACAACTCAGGGGCGGGCGGTCTGGGCACGGTTTTTGAGCTGAGTCCATCGGGCGGCGGCTGGAGCGAGAGCGTAATTCACGCCTTCAGCGGCAGCGACGGGGCCAATCCATATGGCGGGCTCGCGCTCGACGCCTCTGGCGCGTTGTACGGAACGACGGAGGCGGGCGGTTCGCCGGACGTGGGGGTGGTCTTCCGGCTGACGAATTCCGGTTCCGGCTGGTCTGAGAACATTCTGCACAATTTCAACGGAACCGACGGGAGCACGCCGTGGGGCGGCCTGGTCCTGGATTCGGCCGGCAACATTTATGGCACTACAAATCGCGGAGGGCCGACCGGGATTGGGGGCAAAGTCTTCGAGCTGAGTCCATCGGGGCAAAGCTGGACGTTCGCGCTGCTCTACGGTTTCAGCGGACAATCGGGGCCGTGGTGCGATCTGGTCATGGACAGCGCAGGCAATCTTTACGGGACCACGGTGCAGGAGGGCGCCTACAACGCCGGCACGGTTTTCAAGCTGACATTTTCCGGCGGCAACTGGACATACACCCCGCTGCATGACTTCAGCGGGCCGGATGGAGCTTACCCGCATGGCAGCATCGTCCTCGACGCGAATGGCGATCTCTATGGCACCACCACCGGCGGAGGACCAGGCAACTCCGGCGTGGTCTGGGAGATCGCGCCGTAAACAGCAACTGGCAGCCGGCAGGTTGCCGACAGCCATAAGTGAGTAACGGCGGTCTTCCGTCTAGCCTGATGGCTCTGCTCCGGCCTTCACCTGTCCGAAGTTCAGCAGCGTAACGATGGTGACGCCGCCGCATATATTGCCCGCGGTTGCCAGGGCCAGCCATTGCAGATAACGGGTGAACGGGACGGAGCCGGCGATGACCGCCGACATGATCTCTCCCGTACTGGCGATGCAGTGGGCGAAGTGGCCGATTCCCACCACGTAGGTCAGCAGCCAGATCACGGCAATCTGGCCGATGGTCCAGTGGCTGGCGGTCACCATCCACGCCACCAGCGCAATCAGCCAGCCGCCGATCACCCCGCTCCAGAAGATGTGCGAGCCGGTTCCCTGGACCGCCTGAGCTCCCAGGCGCACCAGATTGGCGTGGATATCCGGGTTCAGGGCGTTGCTGGCAATGGCGAGAGCGGCAAAGGCGATGGCTCCAATGACGTTGCAGACGAATACCACGATCCACAGCCGTGCCGTGTCAGCGAAATGACGGCGCTCGCTCAGCAGCAGCGCCACCGGATACAGGGTGTTCTCGGTAAACAGTTGCGCCCGGCCGATGATGGCGGCGATGAAGCCGACGGGATACAGCATGTACGCGAGGAAGTCACGCTGGGCAATACTTCCCAGCGCTGCCATGGCGGCAGCGACGCCCAGTCCGGTCAGTCCCATCGAGAGCCCGCCCGCCAGCCCCGAAAAAGCCAGGGCGTGAGTGGAGCGGCGCAGTTCGTCGTGCGCATTGTCCTCGACCCGCTCGAAGATCTGGTGCGCCGTACGCCGCAGGCTGGGTTCGGTGGTCGTCGCCATTCCACTCAGTCCCGTGTTCGCGATTAGATGCCTGCGCCCCAGTCCAGGGTGGGCAGTAAGGGTGGCAAACCCGCTTTCGACCGCAGCGGTTCTAAATCTGTAAGGAAGATCGGGGAGGAGCTCCATGAAGACATTGCTGGCGTTGGCTGCAGTGGTCGTGCTGGCCACGGTGGCTTTGGCCCAGGACAGCGGTGGTACCGTGAATACCCTTAGCCTGAATCCGCGACAGAATCAGGAACTGACCGGCTCAACCGGCACGGAGACGGGGCAGCCGAGCGACGCCGTCCCGGGAAGCGAGAACATGCCCAACGGTCTGGTTCCCGTGACCACAAACATGATGGGTTCGGGCAGCAACGGCAACATGGACCAGACCGCGCCCAGAGCCACGCCGCCGGCGCCGGCCAGCTCTGCCGCCCCTCAGAAGCAGAGCGACAGCTCTGCGGCAACTCTCGCGCGCGGGGACGAAAGGAAAAACGCTGCGCAGCAGAAGAATCGCAGCAGATAGCCGGATCGCGTGCCTAGGACGGCTCTTCCGCCAGGGCGGTTGCGGGTTTCGTGGCCGGCGCTATGGTGATCAGAATCACGCTGACCAGCACCATCAGCGTCCCCAGCAGCGTTCGCGGGCCGACGGACTCATGGCCCAGGAAATATCCCAAAGCCACCGCCACCAGAGGATTCACGTAGGCGTAAGTGCCCACCTTCGTCGGCGACTCGTGGTGGAGGAGCCAGACATATGCGGTGAAGGCGATGATGGAGCCGGCGACGACAAGATAGGCCAGCGCCATCCAGGCGGTGCGTGAAACCGCACGCGGATCGAACCCACGGAACTCGCCCAATCCGGCCGCGACAAGGGTGAGCAGCACGCCGCCGCTGAGCATCTGCGCGGCCGAGCTCATGGGTTTGGAAGCCGGCAGCGGCAGGCGGCGGGTCAGAGCCGAGGCAATGGACCAGCTCATGGAGGCGATGAGCAGGGCAGCGGCTCCCGCCATGCTGATGGGCTGCTCCCCAAATCCCGCCGCGCGACTCACCAGCACCGCCACGCCGCCAATGCCGACCAGCAGGGCGAATCCCAGGCGCATGGTCAGCTTGCGCGTGGCCAGCAGGAAGGTTTCCGAAAGCGTCATGAACACCGGAATGGTCGCCATCACGACGGCTGCGACTCCCGAAGGAACGCGCCGCTCTGCCCAGAACAGCAGTCCGTAGTCGAGAACGAAAATCGGAACTGCCAGCAGCGCGGCCGCCGCCCACTGCCGCCGCTCGGGCGAAGCCGTGCCCCGGGCGCGCACCCACGCGTAAAGGATGCCTCCGGCAAGCAGGAAACGCATTCCCGCCAGCAGGAAAGGCGGAACCTCCCGCACTCCCACCCGAATAGCGAGAAACGTCGATCCCCAGACGAAGTAGATGATGGCGAAGGCCAGCAGCAGCTGCCATGCACGTGGGCGATTGGCATCCATCCCAGTCTCCGGTCCGGCGCGGGTTACGGGCCCCTGTATGACCAGATTGTTCCAACAACAGCCCGGACGCAGGCTTCACCATAAAAAGTTGTTATGGACGCAAGAATTCACGCTTATGCGCAGTGCAGGAACAGGTTTTCCCGGCGCTTTTCCGCTGGCAGCGAATTGCGCTGCACCCGCATTATCGGAGCAGAATGGCTTCCGCCCGCCGCAGGTCCTGCTCGGTGTCGACCCCCACGGTATCAAACGGAGTTTCGACGGCATGGATGGCCAGACCATTGGCCAGGAAGCGTAGCTGCTCCAGGCGCTCGCTGCGCTCCAGCTCCGACTCCGGCCAGGCGCAGAAGGCATCGAGCGCCGCCCTGCGATAGGCGTAGAAGCCGAGGTGCTTGTAATAGCGGACCGAACCCGTGCCGTCGCGGTCGAAGGGAATGGCTGCCCGCGAGAAGTAGAGGGCACTCCCATCCGCCGCGGTGACCACCTTCACCGCGTTTGGATTGTTCACGTCTTCTGCCGGGCAGGGCGTCTTCAGCGTGCTTACCTGCACGGCATCGCTCTGCATCAGGTCGAGCAGCACATCGAGATGTTCACCCCGCGCCAGTGGCTCGTCGCCCTGGACATTCACGTAGATATCGGCCGCCACCGCCTGTGCCACCTCATGCACGCGATCGGTCCCGCTGCGGTGCTCGGCCGAGGTCAGGCGATAGCTCCAGCCGTTCTGCCGGCACGCAGCGGCAATCTCCTCCGAATCCGTTGCCACGATGACGTCCTGCAGCTTGGGACAGGCGCGAGCCGCCTCATACACCCAGGCGAGCATGGGACGGCCGGCAATTTCGCGCAGCACCTTGCGCGGCAATCGTGTGGACCCGAGGCGCGCCGGAATAACGGCAATGGCTTTCACACTGGTAGTTTCAGGGTCAATGGCCGGCCTTGCAAGAGAAACTCACATCTGCCATACGCTGCCCGCCCCTACAAAGGTTCTCCGATCCGTCGCTAATGGCGAAAAGCGAAAAGCGAATAGCGAATAGCGAACAGCGGCAACTGACCTGGCAGGCGGTGAAGGGAGGCGCCCCAATTGACCGCAACCAATTGCAAAAAATAGAATCAATAACTTAGAAGGATAGTGGGAACTGCGGTGCCTCTCTACGAATACCAGTGCAAGCAGTGTCATAGCCTGACCGAACGGATCCAGAAGTTCTCGGATCCGCCGCTGACCACCTGCCCGCATTGCGGAGGCGAGCTGGAGCAGTTGCTGTCGGCCCCGGCCGTGCAGTTCAAGGGCTCGGGATGGTACGTCACCGATTACGCCCGTAAGTCCGGGAAACCGGCGTCCTCGGGCAACGGCTCGGGCGCGGCCTCAGCCGAAGCGAAGCCCGATGCCCCGAAGAGTAGCAGCTCCTCCGGCAGCGAAAAAGGCAGCTCGAGTTCAGATCGGCCCGCTGGCCGGAAGTGAGCCCCCGGGGTGTGCTCTTCGTCACACTTTGATGTGATCCGGATCGCTCATCCCGCGGTTAAGGCTAGGTTCGGGCCGCTCCAGGCATTAGAATTGAGCGGTTCGAACATTTGTTCGCACTGGGTCATTCGAACTCATAGATTTTTTTTTGACAGGAGGTCCCGGCCATGCCGAAGGACGCTTTGACCATCACCGATCAACGCACCAGCAAGAACTACGAAGCACCCATCGAGCACGACACCATTCGCGCGATGGATTTGCGCAAGATCAAGGTCAATCCCGAAGATTTCGGGATGCTGACCTACGATCCCGCGTTCATGAATACGGCTTTCTGCAAGAGCAGCATCACCTTTATTGACGGCGACAAAGGCATCCTTCGCTACCGCGGATACGATATCGAGGCGCTGGCCGAGCATTGCACCTATCTCCAGGTTGCGTACCTGCTGCTGTTCGGCGAGCTGCCGACCCCGCAGCAGCAAAAGGACTGGGTACGGGAGATCACCCACCACACGATGTTGCACGAGAACACCAAGCATTTCATCGACGGCTTCCGCTACGACGCCCATCCCATGGGCATTCTGGTGAGCACCCTGGCGGCGCTTTCCACCGTCTATCCCGAGGCCAAGAACATCCATGACCCGGAGAACCGGCACAAGCAGATCGTGCGCCTGATCGCCAAGATGGCCACTCTGGCGGCCTATTCCTATCGCCACCGCCGCGGCCATCCTTACGTGTATCCCGACAACGACATGAGCTACACCGAAAACTTCATGAACATGCTGTGGCGCATGACCGAGCCCAAGTATGTCGCCAGCCCGGTGATAGCCCGCGCGCTCGACGTGCTGTTCATCCTGCACGCCGACCACGAGCAGAACTGCAGCTCGACCACCATGCGGGTTGTCGGCAGCGCGCAGACCGACCCCTATCTGGCCATGGCGGGCGCGGCGGCGGCGCTGGCCGGTCCGCTGCACGGCGGCGCCAATGAAGAGGTGCTGCGCATGCTGGACCAGATCGGTTCCATCCGCAACATCCCCGCCTACATCAAGCGGGTGAAGGCGGGCGAGATCAAGCTGATGGGATTCGGACACCGGGTGTACAAGAATTACGACCCCCGCGCCCGCATCATCAAGGCGGTGGCCGGCGAAGTGTTCGAGGTCACCGGGCGCAACGACAAGCTCGACATTGCCCTGGAGCTGGAGCGCATCGCCCTGCAGGACGATTACTTCGTCACCCGCAAGCTCTACCCCAATGTCGATTTCTACTCCGGGATCATTTACCAGGCCATGGGCTTCCAGCCCGATATGTTCACCGTGCTGTTTGCCATTCCGCGGGCGGCCGGCTGGCTGGCCCAGTGGAACGAGATGGTGCAGGACGTGGAACAGAAGATCGCCCGCCCGCGGCAGATCTATACCGGCATCGCCCATCGCGCATTCCCGGCCAAAGAGGAAGAAAAGAGGGCGGTGAGGGTGGGCTAGTCACACCTTGCTCCACATTGGCGCAGCGAGCGGACCTCCGGGTCCGCTCCTGCCGTTTTTGAGGGAAAAATCAATGCGCCGGCTACCACGCCCGGCGCGGCCCGCGCAGGATTCGTGCGGGCAGAAAGATGATCGCCTTAAACAGTTCCAGTACGCCTTCCACCGCAATCCCCAGAAGCCGGAACGGTAACAGCAACAGCCAGACCAGCGGATACAGCACCAGGAATAGCAGCGCCAGCGGCCAGCAGAGGATCAGCAGAATACACCACAGAAGAAATGTAAGCATAATTCCACCTGAACCGTGATACGGCAAGCCGTGGCCGGAAGTTCAATTCGGCCGCCTCGCTCGGGCGGAATGCCTGGCTGCGCGGCGAAGATCTGGGGTCAGACGGTTGGCTTGCGCGCCTCTGCAACAAACGACGCCTGATGCCGGATCTCTATGCCTTCGAAGCCGCAACGCTCCAGCGCCCGCCGCATGCCGTGCTCCGTCTGGAATGTCTCGCTGGTGTTCCCGATCACCAACTGCTTCCCCGTGCTGTTGAAGAGCAGGCTGTTCACCGCGACCAGCGCGCAATAGAGCACGTCCCTGACTTGGCCCTGACGCAGCGAACGGATGGCGCGCGCCCGATGCATGGCCGGAGGGTGAAGTGCGAGCCACACCTCGCCGCCGGGCTTGAGCACCCGGAACATCTCCGCCAGCGCGACGCCGATACGCATGTAGGGGAGAGCGACCCGGCAGATCGCGTAATCGAAGAAGTCATCCGCAAATTCCAGCTTCTTCCCGGCTCCCGCCGAGAGGTGAATGTTCGCCGGCGCGATGCGCCGCCCCGCTTCAATGGCCGCCGCATCGCGATCGACGCCATATGCGGTGACATCGGGTGGCAGTCCGGCTGCGATGAGGGTCTGTCCCATGCCGCAGCCGACATCCAGAATCACCCTGTAATGCGGCTTGAGCGGCGGCATCAGATGCGCGCGGTTTGACGGATCGCGGGCGACTTCCAGTTCCAGCAGATGATATTGGAGGGAGTCGCCCATGGCTGTTACAGAACGCCGGCCGGCCGCGCTTCACACCACCGCGCCTGGGGAACGCTCGTTACCGGCAGCCGGTGCATACTGCAGGGCGAGCAGCGTCTCATCGTCAAGACGTTCACGCGCTCCGCGGAACTGTTGCAATTGCTCCCGGCACGCTTCCACCAGCTCCAGTGGGCGCACCCTAGGGTGCTGTTCGATAAGTTGCCGCAGCCGTTCCAGTCCATATTCGTTGCCGTCGGCGTTCTCCGCCTCCAGCACGCCATCAGTGTAGAGCACCAGCGTGTCTCCGCGGTGGGCCACGGTTGTGGCCGCCGTAAACTCCTGGTCCTCAAAGAGGCCCAGCGGCGGATCGGCCGCTTCCAGGACCTTCACTCCCGATTCTCCCACCTGCAGAACCGGCACATGACCCGCGTTCACCATTTCCAGAGCGCCGTCGGGAGTGGCTTTCCCGCAAACCATGGTGGCGTACTGGGCCGGCAGCGCACTCTGGCGGAAGAGCCGATTGGCGCGCCTCATCAGCTCGGCGGTGCTCAGCCCGGCCGGCACGAGCGAACGGAAGACCGCCCGCAGGTTCGACGACAGCATGGCCGCGGCCACGCCCTTGCCCGACACATCGGCCATCACGAAGTACAGCTCGCCGTTGCTGCCGTTCACCAGATCGCAATAGTCGCCGCCCACGGCGCCGGCTGGCCGGTAATGGTAGCAGATGTCCCAGCCGGGACTGGAGAAGCCGGACGCCGGCAGCAGCCCTTTCTGGATCTGCGCCGCCAGCTCCAGGTCGTACTCCAGAGCACGCTGCTGCTTCGCCGTCATATGCTCCAGGCAGACGGTGGTCAGGGGATTCTCCTTCAGCCACTCCTCCCCGATATCGGTGTGGCACTCCTCGCAGATGCCAAAGCTGCCCTGCTCGATACGCAGCAGCGCCTGGTCCACCTCGTTGAGGAGGTGCTCGACGTGCTGCCGCTGGCTGGCCGCCAGCACATCCGCAAGACGGGCCCGTCCCGCCAGCAACTGCTCGCGGATGCTGTTCAGGTACGCAGTTTCTCCGATCGCCATGGCTAACCACCTTACAGCGTTTAGAGGGTTACAGGGAAGCGCCGGATGCAGTCTTTTTTCTCCGGTCCCGGCTTCAATACGCCCCCGCATAACAGCTTATGACACTCCCCCGGGCGCGTCACCCCGCGGCTTGCGCCCAAACCCTTCGCCGTCCGGAAAGTGCGGGCCGCAGCTGTCGCAGACTTCCCCCCGCATGCCCTCGATCCCCTCGCGTGCGATGACCGGGGTCATCAGCAGCGCAGCCACAGGGTCAGCCCACCACCAGCCCAGCCAGGCATGCAGCCCGATACCGGCGAGAAGGATGGCGGAGAGAGCGGCGCAGAAGTCGGCCTGGCGCGAGTCGGACCTCAGGGCGGCGCTGCCCATCTGCCGGGCCACACGGCGCTTGGCGCCTCCCAGCAGCGGCATCACGATGACCGCCGCGATGGCGATCAGGATTCCCGGCAGGCTGCGTTCGGGCCGGGCCTGGCTCCAGAGGGCGTGGGTGGACTGCGCGACGATGTAGAGAGCCAGAAGGAGAAAACAGATCCCGACCAGGCGATGCGCCCGGCGCTCTGCCCGCTCGCGCCGCTCTGCGGCCCCGGCGCGAAAGCGCCAAAGCAGGATTGCTGCCGAGGCCGTTTCAATCACCGAATCCAGGCCGAACCCGGTCAGGGCGACGCTGCCCGCCACGGCGCCTGCCGCCAGCGCCACCGCAGCTTCAAAAGCATTCCACGCGATGGTGAGGTATTCCAGGCGGCGGCCACGGGCGAGCAGCACGGCCGGACCTTGCGCCGCGGGCGGGTTTGCGGGATCGGTCGCCGCCGGCTTCATGACTGCAGAGTATAAGCCCCGGCGCAGAACTCCGGCGGCAAGGGAGGTCTGCTGCGGCAGGCTCGCGCTTCGCTCCGCCGGTGGCAGGTTGGCTGCCGCCGGCTAATCCAGCCTGACCAGAAACACTCCGCCTTCTTTCACACGGGTCCTGCTGGCGACCTCTTCGGCCGTGCGTTTGTCGTCGCCTTCAGGGCGGAGGCGCACCCACTCCCCGGTTGGGCCGGTGAACTGGATGACGTTGGCGTTTTCGTAACGGTTCTGCAGCTTTTCTTTCAGCTTACGGGCTTCGCTCTGGCTGTGAAACGCGCCAATCTGAACGCACCAGCGGCCGCCGTAAGAGATGGGCGCAGGCGCCGAGAGCACCTCGACCTTCACCTCCGCCGTTCCCGGCTGCCACACGTCCACCGCTTTGGCGGCAGCCAGTGACAGATCGATGATGCGGTCTTCGACGAAAGGCCCGCGATCGGTAATGCGCACCGTCGCCGAACGGCCGGTGGTCAGGTTGGTGACGCGCACCAGGGAATTCAGCGGCAGGGTGCGATGAGCGGCGGTCATCGCGTTCTGGTCGTAGATTTCGCCATTGGCGCCGCGGCGATGGTGATAGGGCGGGCCGTACCAGCTCGCCAGGCCGGTCTCGATGTAGACGGGCCTGGTCCTGACTGGCGGCGCGGGCGGCTCAGTGGTTGCCGTCTCCGGCGCAGCGGGCTCCGGCGGGGCGATGCTTGGCGGCGGAGGAACTGGCCGGCTGCGGGCAGTCTTGTGTCCGCCGCATCCGGAAACCAGCAGCAGGGCGATGACGACAAGGCTGACCAGCGCGGCCCGCGTAGTTACCCCTTGTTGCGCCGGCCCGCGTCCATGTGGTCGGCGGCCTGTGCCAGCTTTTCGCTGGCGATGCGCAGGGCCTTGGTCGAGTGCTGGCGGATGGCCGGCACCAGCTCGTCGTTGATGTATCGGATCAGCAGCTGGGTTTCCTCTTCGATGCGCGCCGAGGCGTCGCCCAGCATGTCGTCGAGCCGCTCCCCCGCCGTCCGGGGTTCCCTCTTGTTTTGCGTCACGGCAAGCCACCTTGTGAGTAGCGGGAAATCGTCAGGCACGAAGATTATGCTGGGAGCGGCGGGGAAGGTCAATTGGCGAAAAGGGTGCCTCAGGGCCCTGCCGCTGCCCCAATCGGCGGAACCTTCCCCGGAGACGGCGCATCCACTAAGATGCGCACTCTGCCCGGCGCCAATGACCCAGACCCTGCAATTCGTGGTTCACTACGGTTACGCCCTGCTGTTCGGCTGGGTTCTGCTGGAGCAGGGCGGCCTGCCGATACCGGCGACGCCGCTGCTGCTGGCCGCCGGCGCGCTCGCCGGACGCGGCCAGATGCACCTGCCGCTGGTCGTGCTGACGGCTACCGCCGGTTGCTTTGGCGCCGATGTTTTCTGGTACTGCTTCGGCAAGCGCCGCGGAGCCGTGGTGCTGAATCATCTCTGCCGCATTGCGCTGGAGCCCGACTCCTGCGTCCGCCGCACGGAGAACACCTTCAGCCGCTATGGCCCGCGCACCTTGCTCATCTGCAAGTTCATTCCCGGGCTCAACACCGCTGCCCCGGCCATGGCGGGAATGCTGCAAGCTCCCTACGGCCGTTTTGTCATCTTCGACCTGCTGGGCGCGCTGCTGTGGACGGCGGCGTACAGCGTGCTGGGCTTCCTGTTCAGCAAACAGTTGGACCGGGTGGCGGCCGATGCCCATCTGCTCGGCGGCGGGCTGCTGGTGCTGTTCGCCATCGTCGTGGTTGCATACGTGCTTTACCGCTGGCGGGAACGGCAGCGTTTTCTTGAGCAGGTCAAGGGCGACCGCATCACCCCCGACGAGCTGAAGCATGAGCTCGAGGCGGGCGAGGGTCCCGTTATCATCGATCTGCGCCATCCTCTGGACATTCTTACCGACCCGCGCACCCTGCCCGGCGCCCTCCAGATTTCGCCCGAGGAGCTGGGGAACCGGCACGGCGAAATCACCCGCGACGGAGAAATCGTTCTCTTCTGCACCTGACCCAATGAGGCGACCAGCGCCCGGGTGGCGCTGCAACTTCGCAAACACGGTATCCGCCGGGTGCGTCCGCTGCTGGGAGGCTTCTACGAATGGAAGAAGCTGGGATTTCCTCTGGTGGAGGTGAGCCCGCCGGATGCTCCCCTTGCGGCGCAACGGCCGGTGTAAGACTTCGCCGCCTAACGCTTGCGTTTGCGGATGAGCAGATCGAAGCTGACCACCCCGTTTTCATCCCGCAGTCCCTGCAGCGTGTATTCGCTGTTGATGTTGTATTCGAACTGGATCACTTCCTGGGCCGAGCGGGCCAGGTTGGTAATGTAGGTGAACGTGACATTGTTGGAGACCTGCTGCTCGAGCGTGAGCCGCGCATTGGGGTCGTTCTCCGGCCCGCCGAGCGAGGGGTTGATGCGGATGGCGCTGGAGCCGAAGATCTTCGATACCCGGCTGGTGACCGCCTGGTTGAGCGCCGAGCTGAGCAGCGCCCCGGAAGCGCTCTCCGTAAATCCCGGCGAGGGCGTCGCTCCCAGCGCGTTTTCCGTCTGCGTCCTGCCGAATGCCAGCAGCGAGATGATGTCGTCGGTCGAAAGCGGCGGATCGGAGCGGTAGGTGGTGTTCAGCCGTTCCAGCGTGCCGTGCAGTCCGATGGTGATGTCGTAATCGCGGACCCGGGTGGTGGCTTCCACGTCCAGCACCGGCTCAATGTGCACCGGATTGAGGAAGGTGATGTCGCCGCGATCGATGTGGTATTTGGTGCCGCTCAGCCGGATGTCGCCCTCGGCAACGTTGATGCGGCCCAGCAGGACCGGTCGCGCGGCGGTTCCCCGCAGCCGCAGGTCCACGTCTCCGGAGAGTTTGGCCAGCGAGGTTTCCACCGTCAGCTCGGGGGCCGAGATGATGCGCACTTCCAGATGCAGGTTGTTGAGCGGCGAATTGGGGCGGGGAATCGTGGGCGGACCGGTGGCCTGCGCCAGCATCAGCGGCAGCTCGTTCGACGGAATCTGCGCGAATCGCGTGACCGTGATGTTACCGGTAAGCGAGGAGTTCTGCACCGTGCCCGTCAGGCGGAGCGTCTGGTCGGAGGTAACACTGATGCCGGCGTAGCGGAAGCGCACGTCGGTGCCGTCCGCGGTCAGGTTGAAGCCCAGGGTGCGCCCGTAGGTGACGAAGCCGACGAGCGTCACACGACCCCCGCCCATGCGCCCGGTCAGGCTCTCGATGGTCAGCCGGTCCTGGTCGAACTGGAGCTTTCCATTCATGTCGCCGAAACCGACGGGAAGGTCAACTTTGGAAAGTCCGGCATGAGCGATTCCGACCTCTCCCGAAAGCAGCGGATTGGCCAGCGTGCCGCCGATTCTGAGGTCCACCTGCGAAGTGCCATAGGAGGTGAGGTCGGGGTCCAGGGTTTGCGCGAGTTTCAGATTGATGGAACCGCCGGCGCGCAGGTCGAGCGCCCGGTCGCTCCTCAGGCTCGCGCCGCCAGTCAGGGTAAAACGGGTATCTTCGCTGGTGGTCGTGCAGCGCTGGACTTCAACCATCCCGTTCGCCAGACCCAGTTCCACCGGACCATCGCTGCGGATGGGGATGCGCGCCACCTCGACGGAAAACTGCTGGACCCGGAGATGGCCGCGCAGAAGCTGGGGCTGGCGGAACGGCCCGCTCACCTGCGCCTCGCCATCCAGCGACGCCTGCCGTGTCACCTGGTTTCGCATCGCCGCCGGCAGGAAGGGGTTCACGTCAAGATTGGAGAAGCGTAACTGCGCGCTGCCGGGCATCTCGCCTTCCAGATCGGCGTTGCCATCGAGGGTCAGCGTGGCGTTGGGGAAACTGGAGCGGGCGGTCAACGTCAGCCGGGTTCCGCGGGTCACCGCATCGGCGGTCACGCTGCCGATGACGTCGCCGTTCAGCGCCAGGCGCCCGATTTCCAGATGAGCGTTGAACACCGGATGCTGCAGCGTGCCTGATCCCTGCAGGGTGAAGTTGGCCACGCCTTCGCTGTGCAGGCGCGGCGTCTGCACTTCGGCAATGTCCGCCAGATTGATATTTTGTCCATGCAGGTCGAGCTGTCCCGCCCGGCTGCGAAAGTCATAGGCCGCCGAGCCGGCCACCGTGCCACGCGCGGCCTGGAGATGAATGTCCACGAAGCGGGCCGCATGTTCGGCGAAGGCAATCTTCGAAGTCAGCGAACGGACGGGACGGCCGCGCGCCGCGCCCTCGGTCAGGGAAATCTGCCCCTGCCCGCGCGGGTCGGCCACCGTACCCGCAGCCTGCAACGTGAAATTGAGTTTTCCACTGATAGGGTAATCGGTGCCGAAGGCCTGCTGCAGATCGGCAACGTCCGCATTTTTGGCCACGGCCTGCACCCGGAACTGCGAGTCCTGGGTAAAATTGCCGTCCTCCAAAGACGCAGCCCCATCCAGCGTCAGCTGCGCCCCTCCGTTCCGGATGACGGCATTATGCAGGGTCACTCCCGACTGCAGATACTTCAGGTCAGCCGCAACCTCATCGACATGGATGCGCCTGGACTGCACCGCCGGTGGCGCGGGAGGCGGCGGCGCGGGCGAGGCTTTCGGACGCAGCCACGCGCGTTTGGGCCGCGGCATGGCCGCTGGAGCAGGAGCCGACGGAGTGTAGGTGTAGGTAAAATTCGTGGCCTGCAGATGGCCGGCAATCTGCGGACTGCGCAGCCGCCCGTTCAGTGTTCCGCTGAAACTTGCGCTTCCGGCAAACTCGACGGACGGAGGGGTGACGCGCATGGCCGCAAGGAAGGGCTGCAGCTCGGAAAGGCTGCCCGCCTGCGCGTTTAGCCTGAGCGCGGCCGTGGTCAGGCCCAGGATGCCGCTCGCTTCCAGATGAGTATGCGGCGTCGAGAGACTCAGCGTCGCCAGATCGATGCGCTCCGATGCTGCGCTGTAACGCCCGCGCACGCGGCCGGTTACCGGTAACTGGCCGGCGGCCGGCGGTGCTGTAGCCGCAATCTCAACGGCGATATCAGCCTGTGCCCTGGCCACCGACCCCTGCCACGCCAGATCGACCGAACCGGTGACGGCACCGGCCGGATTCAGCCTGTCCAGCGGCAACGATCGCGCCGGGATCATGCGCGCCAGTTCATTCAGCGAGAGAGCACGGATTCGGAGCCGTGCCGAGCCCTGCTGCCGTGCACTCTCCGGAGCACGCTCGCGGGCCGAACGCCGGGGAACTGGCTGCGGGCCGGCTGGCCCGGTGTTGGCGAGGGAAAGCGCGGGCGCCAGGTTCCGGATGTCGGCATCCCCGGTCACCTCTCCGCCAAGCAGACGGGCGGCAATCCGGGTGAGCAGAAGACGATCGTCGGAGAAGGAGAAATTCGAGGCTAGATCGGCATTGCGCAGCACAATTGCGCCATCGCGGTAATCAACATTATGGGCGGCGATGTGGCCCTCTGTGGCATATCCTCCGGCCTGCGACCAGGCGGCCGAAGCCTCCACAACCAGCGAGCCGCTGTGAAGCTGCCGCGCGCGGACAATGGAACCCAACTGCGCCATGGCGATCGTGCTCCTGCCGGCGAGCTGGAGCTGCGGGTGATCGAAATTGCTGACGGTACCCGAGGCCTCGAGCGAGGAGTTCTCCGA
>DATJAI010000041.1:0-7759 GCA_035516415.1 Binatia bacterium
CTACATTCTGGTCGCGATCCAGTTCGAGGAACGGGACCTGATGCGACTCCATAAGGAGTATGCCGAGTATCGCCGGCGCGTGCCCATGATTGTGCCTATGGGCTCGGGTGAGCGGCAAGAACCCGCGAAGCTGCCGGAGCGTCACGTCGCCTGAGCCCGATTGTGGATTGGACGGCGGGTTTTCGTCGAGAACAGGCCCACCCGAGCGATCTCGCCCGGGTGGGCTAAGTTCTACAGATGTACTGCAGATGCCCCCGGGAGGATCCTGATGCTGGGTCGATCCATGCTCGCCGCCTCAGCCCGCGTCTTTCATTGAAAGTGTTCCCATCCGCCCGGCTTCAGAACCCCAGATTTGCCATCAACCATGACCAGCTTCATCTGCCTGCCGCGAACCATCTCGCCAATCAGCGTGACCGCAACTCCTGAGATGTGTTTGGGAATACGCCGACCCGGGCGGGCGGTGAACAGCAGCTCGTATTCGTCTCCGCCGTGCAGGGCAAACGCCAGGGCATCGTCTGCGTCAAGACCGCGCGCGACGGGCAAAGCGCGAAGATTGACCACCGCTCCGGCGCCGCTTTCTTCGCAGATGTGGGCCAAATCGGTGGAGAGCCCGTCGCTGATGTCGATCATGGCCGAAACCAGCTTCTTCTCGCGCAGGAATTGACCAACCGCAATGCGCGGCTCCGGATAAAAGTGCTTGAGATGCGATCGCGGCCGCAGTTTCTCGCCATCCCGCAGCCGATTCAACGCCGCGACCGAAGAGCCCAATGTCCCGGTGACATAGAGCAGGTCGCCCGGCCTTGCGCCGGATCGCAAAACCGCTTCTCCAGCGGGCACGGACCCGAGCACCACGATGTCGGCCAGCACTCCGGCAGGCGACTGCGCAGTATCTCCGCCCGCCAGCGGAACAGAGTAGCGTTTCGCCAGCTTCAGCAATCCCGCGATGAAGCGGTCAACCCATTCCTGGGGCAGTTCCGGCGGAAGCGCCAGCGAGAGAAATGCCGCGCGTGGCACGCCGCCCATCGCCGCGATGTCGCTCAGCCCGCGGGCCAGGCAGCGGTGTCCGACCGAGTCCGCCGGGTGCCACTCGCGCCGGAAGTGCACGCCTTCCAGACTGAAATCGGTTGTGATCAGGGCCTGGTGCCCCCCAGGCAGCGGCAGCACGGCGCAATCGTCGCCAATGCCGTGCCCGGCGCGCACCCGGCCGCCTCCCGCAGCCCGCCGGATGCCTGCGATAAGCTGTTTTTCCCTCAGCGGCACGGACACCCTCCGACTCCAATTCAGCGTCAATATACGTTAAACGAGCTGCAACCCGGATGCTGGCAGGCCTTTTCCGTGTCTCAATGTTCAACGCTGCCCGCCGGAGTGATATTACTACTTTGTTTACAGTACCTTAGTGGTACGGCTTCATCCTGTATTCATTGACATGGGGTAGGAGGTCTGTTACGGTTTGATATCGTTCACTGAATATCCAGCCGAGCCCCCAGGCGCCGCGGTAGGGAAAGCCGCCCGCGGTCTGCCCTGTACCAGTGGAGCGGCTAAGGTTCCGGATACTTACGGGCATACGTTTCATACCCGGAGCCAGTGTGTTAACTGAGGGTTATAGGTTTTGCGAAAACGCTTTTATATCCTCTTCGTAGCCCGCGATGCGGAAGGCCAGCTACGCAAGATTCCCATCCCGATCCACTATCTGTACGTCTTCCTTGCCGGTGCTCTGATCGGCATGTTCACCATCACCGGCATGGCCGGCTCCTATGCGCGAATGCTGTGGAAGGTGGCCAGTTTCAACCAGCTCCGGTCGGAGAAGACGGCACTGCAAACCCGCTACGCCCAACTTGAGAAGGCGACGCACGAGAAGGACATCCAGGTCGCCTCGCTGGGCTCGCTGGCCAACGAAGTCTCCGTCATCTACGGCCTCAAGCCTAATGCCAAGCTGCTGAAAGCGGGCGAGGGACCGGTGCGGCCGGAAGAGGTGAAGTACTCCATGGATCAGCTCTACGCCCTGCGCAGCTCCGCCATGACCGGCGCAGCCATGGCGGGCCTGGGACTGGGGCTGACCCACAACGCCACCCTTAGCCAGTGGGTGATGGCGACGACCGCTCCCACCCTGTGGCCGGTCATTGGCCCCATCACCGGCTCGTTCGGCGAGCGTATCGATCCCTTCAACGGTGAAGGCGCCTTTCATTCCGGCGTGGACATCTCCTGCCACTATGGACAGGCGGTGGTCGCGCCCGCCGACGGCATCGTAACCTATGCCGATTTTTACAATGGCTATGGACGCATGATCCAGATTGACCACGGCAACGGCATGTCAACCCGCTATGGCCACCTGTCGGGCTTCGCCGTCACCGACGGACAACCGGTCCACAAGGGACAGGTCATCGGATACGTGGGGCTTTCCGGCCGAAGCACCGGTCCGCATCTGCACTACGAAGTCCGTATCCACGACACCCCCGTCAATCCCCACAAGTTCCTGCGCACGACTTTCGCGCAGCTGATGGGCGGCCGCGGAGCCTAGACGACGATTTGGGCTGTTTTTGAACAAGCCCTTTTCCCCATCCAACCCGGCTCTTGACGCAGCCAGTTCTCAGCAGCAAAATACATCCGCTCGCCCGGCCCCAGCACGATCTGGTTGATCTCCAACCTAAGGAGGCAGTGCCATGCGAAAGCTGCCTGCCTGGCTCGTTCTGTTGTTTCCCGTGGTCGTGACCATCGCCGTCTCGGCGCAGAGCGGCAGTCTCCTTTACGAAAACGGCGTTTACTGCCCCGGCTACTGCCATGATGGCTGGCAAATCAATCAGGGCCTCGCAGTCAGCGATAGCTTCGTGCTAACCAAAGATTCCCGAGTTACCGGATTCGATTTCTGGGCTTGGGAGTTTCCCGGCGACAGAGTCCTGCGTGTGCAGTGGTCGATAACCTCCAGCGAGTTTGGGGGGATCGTATACGGTAGCGGGAGTGTGCCGGTTTCGCACGATGGATTCATAGCGCTGAACGAGTGGGGATTTGACATCGACAAGGTGACCGTCTTCGGCCTCAACGTCGCTCTACCGAGCGGGACGTACTGGCTCAATCTGCAGAACGCGACGGACGAGCAGCACCTCGCCGTCTTCTGGGATGAGAATAGTGGCGGGGGTTGTCATTCGCTGGGCTGCCCATCGCTGGCTTCGGAGAACCAGCTCGGCACTATTCCATCCGAGACTTTTGACATTCAGGGCACGAATTTGTCGGACGAGGAGAGTGGCGGCAATGACTCCAACTCCAGAACCGGCCTGCTCTGGGGCCCTGTGCTGATCGGATTGGCCGCTACGTTGCGCCGGTTCGTCCTGTAGAATCGTTTGGCAGTTCGCCCGAGCACTGACGAGGACTCGTGCAAGCTTTCGAATACGTCACCGCCACGGCTAAAGAGCAGGTCGCGACTTTGCTCGGCGAAAACGCCTGCATACTTGCCGGAGGCACCGACCTGCTGGCGCTGATGAAGGATGAGGTCGTCACCCCAACCCGGCTGGTGAACATCAAAGGAATCGAATCGCTACGCGGCATCAGCTATCAGCCGGGAAATGGCTTGCGCATCGGCGCGCTGGCGACCATCGGCGAACTGGCCGAAGCCAGGAGCGAACTGGCGGCCTACCCGGCACTGCTGCACGCGGCCAACGAAGCCGCCAGCCCGCAGATCCGGAATCTGGCGACCCTCGGCGGCAACATGTGCCAGCGCCCGCGCTGCTGGTATTTCCGCAACGGCATGGGCCTGTTTCCCAAAGCGCCTGGCGGCAAATCCATGGTGGTGGAAGGCGACAACCGCTACGCTGCCATCCTGGGCAACAGCGGTCCGGCATACTTCGTCAGCCCTTCCACCCTCGCTCCCGTGCTCATTGCCTATGGCGCGAAGATCCGCCTGTATTCGGCGAAGAGTCCCGGCAGCGGCGTGCGCGAGTTGCCGCTGGAGAAGTTCTTCGTCATCCCGCAATCGGAAAATGAGCTGGAGCACGATCTCCGGCCCGGCGAAATCGTGATGGAGCTGATCGTGCCGCCGCCGGCGCAGAATCTCAGGGCTGCAGGCTACGAGGTGCGGCAGAAGGCCGCATTCGATTGGCCGCTGGCGACCGCGACCGTGGCGCTGGAAACCGATGGCAGCACGGTAACGAGTGCGCGTGTGGTGCTGGGTGACGTTGCGCCGGTGCCGTGGGTCTCGCCGGAAGCGGCGCAGGCCCTGACCGGCAAGAGCGTGACACCCGAGACAGCGCAGGCTGCCGCCAATGCCGCGCTGGCCGGCGCCAGGCCGCTCAGTCACAACAGGCACAAGATCACTGTGGCCAAAGTGGCGGTGAAGCGGGCACTTCTCGCCGCGAGTTCCGGAGGCGCAGCATGAGTCTCAATTCCGATGCCGGCCGCTTCGATACCGGCCGCGACAATCTGTGCCCGGCATTGCGCTGGAAGGGGCAGTTCATCGAGACCGAGCGCGATCCCACGGTGCCTGCCTCCAACGACGGACTGTTCTGGTGCATGCACACCCAGACCTGCATCGGCCCGGACGGCGGCCTGGCCGAGCCCGGCAACTGCTCGTCAAGAACCAGGGTCTGTCACGGGACCGGCAAGTGCGAAACCGCCTGACTGGGGCAGGAAGCCAAAGCGAAACTCTGAGTTCTTCGCGAGCAAATCGGATTGTCCCGCGCCTTGCCGCTTTCTTCCTGGCGGCCGTGATCCTGATTTACCTGAGCTTCATCGGCATCGCCAACTGGATGGCGGATGAATATGACGATTTCGGCAAGCTGGCGCACCAGGGTTGGCACGCCGTCTGGCTCAGGCTGCAATGGAGTCCGCGACCGGTTTCCGAGCCCCTGTTTCTCCTCTATGGCTGGACGGTAAACCACTTCCGCCACCCGCTGATTGTTCCCTTCCTCGCCGTGCTTTGGTGCGCTTTCTTCGCTGCTGGCCTGGTCACGTACTGGCAACGCGGCCGCGCGGGCAATCGCGGCATCAGCCGGGCAGAAACCGGCGTGCCTGAACTGCTGATTCCCCTGTCTCTCATGGCCTCGTTCGTCTCGGGCGGAGCCATCAGCGAGGCCTTCTATTGGCCGGCCGGAGCGGCTGAGTGCGTGCCCACCGTGGCGGCCTCGCTGCTGTTCTTTCTTCAGGTTGCGCGTGGCCGTCTGGCAACTGCCGGCGGACGGCGGCTTTGCGGCGCATGCCTGCTGGTAGCGGCATGCAGCAGCGAAATGGGTGCAGCCTTCGTTCTGGTGTATGCCGGAATTCAGCTCCTCGGGCGGGCTCCGGAGATGATGAAGCGGGGCAGCAGCCAGTCGCCGCGCCCGGCCGGGTGGTGGCTGGCGCCGGCCCTGGTGGCGGTCCTCGTGATGGCCTCCCTGCTGGTGCTGCGCCTGCGCGTGACCGAGCGCCCGGTCGAACAGGCGCGTGCCGGCAACCTGGTTGCGGCGGGCATCTGGCACCTGTCGCAGGAGGCGCTCGGCGTGGGCCTTCGTGGCGATGGCAGGCTGTTCGTCAACAGCCGGCTGTTGTCCGAGGCGCTTCTAGCGCTGGGCGTGGCGCTGTGCTGGTCGCTCCCCGGCGACGCCTCGAAGCAGGCAGCTTCAGACACAGCGGCTGCCGCCGCAGCTTTCCTGCTGGCTTCGGTGGTGACGATTGCTGCCGCCGAGTTTCATTTTCACGCGGTATGCTGCCAGCAGCACGAAACTGTCCGACGATGCTGGATATTGATGGGCCTGACCGGCATTGCCATCGCCGCATTTGGCCTGCGCTGGGCCGGGCGCATGCACCGGGGTTCCCTGCCCGCTCTGGCTTCACTTCTGCTTTGCGCCGGTGTGGTAGTCGCGTGGCATACCCGGCCGGTTCTTCGCGAGTACCGTATTTACGGGGATATCCACTACGCCCTGGACCAGAACTTCCATTCCGGCTTCGATCCCGGCAGCGATCCGATGACCTTCCTGCTGCTGCCGCCCGGCGGCATCATTTATCAGCAGCAGGTCCCGCCCGGCCTCTACACCGCAGGCGAAGAAGGCCCGCGCTACGTGCAATATGTTCTGCGATTTTTTGACAAAAAGCGCATGATCGTTCGCCCGGCGGACGAGTGGATGCCCGAACGCCGGCAACGGTGATGCATCAGCCCGCGAGCCACAGAATCGGTTCTGGCACCGGTATCGCAGGCAGTTTCCATCGCATGTGCGACGGATTTTCGCCCTAGCGCACGGTGGCCTTACCGGCGGCTGAGACCGGAACCTGCTCGACAATCTCGATGCCGAAACCTTCCAGTCCGGCGACCTTGCGCGGGTGATTGGTGAGGATGCGGATGCGTTTCAGGTTCAGGTCGGAGAGAATCTGCGCACCGATACCGATCTCGCGCTGCGTCTTGCGCTGGCTCTCGGGCAATGTGGGCAGGCGCTGCTCGTGATGGAACTGGATGGTCATGCGTTCGCCCAGGCGCTCGATGGAATAGCCCTTCGAGGCCGAATGCAGGTAAATGAGCGCGCCCCGGCCCTCCTCGGCGATGCGCTGCATGGAGGCGTCAATGACCTCGCGGCACTCGCACCAGCTCGCGCCAAAGACGTCGCCCACCAGGCAATGGGAGTGCATGCGCACCAGCACCGGCTCCTCGCCCGGGTTCTCCACCCCGCCCTTGACCAGCGCGATGTGCGAGTCGCCGTTGATCTCCGACTCGTAGGCGATCATGCGGAAGTCGCCGTAAGCGGTCGGCACCATCGCCTCCGCCACCCGCCGCACGTAGCGCTCGTGCGCCATGCGATAGCGGATGAGTTCCGCCACGGTGAGCATCTTCATGTTGTGCCGCCGGCAGAACTCCGTCAGTTCGGGCACGCGGGCCATGGTGCCATCGTCGTTCATGATCTCGCAGATGACGCCGGCGGGGATCATGCCGGCCAGGCGCGCCAGGTCCACGGAAGCTTCCGTCTGTCCGGCGCGGACCAGCACTCCGCCCTTGCGCGCGCGCAGCGGAAACACGTGCCCCGGACGCGCGAGGTCGCCGGGACGCGTCGCCGGATCGATGGCCACATGGATGGTGCGGGCCCGGTCGTAGGCGGAAATGCCGGTGCTGACGCCTTCGCGGGCATCGATGGACTCGGTAAAGGCGGTGCCGAATGTGGAGGTGTTTTCAGCTGACATCTGGCCGAGTCGAAGATATTCCAGCCGTTCCTCGGTCATGGCGAGGCAGACCAGCCCGCGTCCATAGCGGGCCATGAAGTTGATGGCCTCGGGCGTGATCTTCTCCGCCGCCATGGTCAGGTCGCCTTCATTCTCCCGGTCTTCGTCGTCGATGACCACAATCATGCGGCCGGAGCGGATCTCCTCCAGCGCGGTCTCGACGTCGCAGAAAGGCGGCTGCATGGGCATGGCTCTCTGAGGAGGATTCTAGCAGGCCGCCAGTCGTGCCGCCCCCATCTGGCGCGGAAGACTCGCTTCGCGCTGGGAGCGGCGCGGCATCGATCGGGCGCTGCTTCGCACCAGCCAATGTCAGCTACAATTGTTTCACAGCACGTTACGCTACCGGGGTTTCCGACAGGGGCAACATTGATGAGGAGAGACAGACATGTTCCGTGCATCCCTGCTCCTGATAGTTGCAGCTGCTCTATCCGTCCCCCACGTTGCGGCGCAAGCTCAACGCCCTTCCGCGGATTCGCATTCTGAAAGCCCTGCCACGCTGCCGCCCAGCCGGCAGGTGAATCACGTTTTCATTGTCATGGAGGAAAACCACAGCTACAGCGACGTAATCGGCAACCCGGCCATGCCTTAC
>DATJAI010000042.1:0-2851 GCA_035516415.1 Binatia bacterium
CGAAGAAGTGAAAGGGAAGCGGCCATGGGACTTCCTGGTGGCTCCTGAAGAGGCCGGCGGTATCAGGTCCGCATTCAGCAAGGTACTCACCGGGACCCCCAACGATAGCGAGATTCACTGGCTGGCCAAGGATGGGAGCCGCCGTCTGATCGCGTGGTCGAACCGCGCGACGCTCGATGGGGATGGCCGCGCACAGAATGTGATCGGGACCGGTATCGACGTCAGCGAGCGGCAGCAGGCGCAGGAAGAGGCGCGGCAAAGCGAAGCCACCGTGCGGGCCCTGCTGGAGACGGCCACGCAGGCCATCCTGGCGGTCGATCGGCAGGGCCTGGTGGTGCTGGCTAATGCCACCGCCGAGACGATGTTCGGTTACAGCCGGGAAGAGATACTCGACCACCCGCTCGAGAATCTGATTCCGGAGCGCCTGCGCGGGCCGCACACCGGGCATCAGGCGGAATACTTCGCGCGGCCGCACAAGCGGCCGATGGGCCTAGGATTGGAGCTGGCCGGGCTGCGCAAGGACGGAACGGAGTTTCCAGTGGAGGTCAGCCTCAGCCATATCGCCACCAACGATGGCATGCTGGCGGTGGCGTTCGTTACCGACATCACGGAGCGCAAAAGCAATGAGGACGCCCTGCGCGAGAGCGAGGCGCAGGCGCGCGCCACCCAGGAAAAACTTCGCGCGCTGAGCTCCGGTCTGCTGGAAGCCCAGGAGGACGAACGCCGCCGCGTCTCGCGGGAACTGCATGACGATCTGAACCAGCGGCTGGCTATGCTGGCCATCGACATGGGAGAGATGGAAAAGCTGGTGCCGGACGCGGACGGCGTGGTTCGTGCGCAGCTTCAGTCCATGCAAGGCCGGCTGGATGGGCTGTCTGAAGACATGCGCCGCACGGCCTACCGCCTGCATCCGTCAATCCTCGAACATCTCGGTCTGGTGGAGGCTCTGGAATCCTACTGCGCGGATTTCTCCAAGCAGGAGAAAATCAGGGTAGCATTCCGGCCGCGCAATGTGCCCAAGGCCATTCCCGAAGGGATCGCCCTGTGCCTGTACCGGGTGGCGCAAGAGTGCCTGCGGAACGTCGCCAAGCACGCGGGCGCGTCCAAAGCTCTGGTGACGTTGACCGGCGCGGAAGGCGGGATCTCGCTGACGGTCAGCGATGCGGGGCAGGGTTTCGATCCTGCCTCGGTCAAGGGCAAGGGAGGCCTGGGCCTCGTCAGCATCGAAGAACGCGTGATTGCCGTGGGCGGCACACTGGCGATTCAGTCGCAGCCCGCCGATGGCACGCAGGTCCGGGTTCGCATTCCGCTGCCCGGAGGAGGCGGTTGAGCCGGCCGCGCCTGCTCCTGGCCGACGATCACCGGCTGGTGCTGGAGGGCCTGCAGCGGCTCCTCGAACCGGAATTCGAAGTCGCCGGTCTGGCGGACGATGGCCGAGCGCTGCTGGACATGGCGCGGCGAGTGCATCCGGATGTCATCCTGCTGGATATCTCCATGCCGTTCTTGAACGGCATTGACGCCGCCCGCCAGGTTCGGAGGATCTGCCCCAAAACTAAGTTGATCTTTGTCACCATGCATACGGAACGCAACTATGTGAAAGCGGCGTTCCAGGCGGGCTGTTCGGGATATGTATTGAAAAGCTCCGCGCCTCGGGAACTGGCCACGGCCATTCGGGCAGTCATGCGCGGCGGTTCCTACCTGCCGCCTGGCATCCGGCTGGATCCAGCTAAGTTGCAGGGGACCGCACACGGCTTGACGCCACGGCAGCGGGAAGTGCTGCAACTCATTGCCGAAGGCCGATCGAATAAGCAGATCGCCACGCTGCTGAGGATTTCCATCAAGGGTGTCGAGTATCACAAGTCCGCGATCGCCAGTGTGCTCGGCACTAACAAGCCGGCCGAACTGACCCGCTACGCGATATCGGCGGGTCTGATCGACCGGTATTTGACCTGAGCGGCTCAGTGCAGAGCCGCGCGCGTCAGCAAGCGGAGCCTAGGGATTTTGCCAGTACTTGTTTTAGGTCGAAAGCGGTAGCCTCGTTTACAGGGGTATACATCATGGACCGGCGTGGTATCGCTGTGCTCTCGGTCAGCCCGGTTCGTGAAGATCACACGGCACTGGAGCATATGCTTGCCCTCCCGTGGACGTTGCGCCCTACCTTCACATTGGAATCGGCAGTGGCGGCCCTAGAGGACGATCTTGTGCCGGTCGTGCTGGTCGAATGCGACGTCTACCCGGCTGCATGGAAAGGTATGCTGCAACACGTATCGCGGTTTGCGCACCCCCCGCGTCTGATTGTGACTTCTCGCCTGGCAGATGAGCGCCTGTGGGCCGAAGCTCTCAATCTGGGAGCGTACGACGTGCTGGCGAAGCCATTTGACGGCGACGAAGTGCGGCGGGTGGTGGAGTCGGCATGGCGCGATTGGAATAAGCGGACAGCCGCACCGGAGCGCCCCAAAAGGGCCGCCGCCAGCGGCTGAATGCGGAGGAGATCGGAGCAGATCATGGAGGCGATCATTCTTCCAGATGACGATTTGATGCGTCTGGAAAGACAATTCGGGCCTGCTGTTCGCCGGATGGGATCCTGGAGTTCGGACGGGGTTTTCGGCTACTGCAGCGTGCCTGTTTCGATCGTGGAACGCGTGGCCAGAGAATCAAACGATCCAGCGCTTCAGAAGGCTGTGTCTTGTTTGAAGAACAGCAGCGAACGCGCGCGGCTGTTCGTTGAGATACTGCGGACTTTCGGCGCTCCGCTGATCGCAAAGATTGTGACGGCCTACCGGGCCGGCGCACCCGATCCATTGCCCGAAACCAGCGAGCGAGACCAGGGAATCACCGTAGACTGGCAGGC
>DATJAI010000043.1:0-2032 GCA_035516415.1 Binatia bacterium
TGGCTACCTTGCTGATGAACACTCGCCGGGACTGCATGCCGATTGCCTCCTTGGATTCACGCTTCGCTTCGCAGGGAACACCACGATTATATCCGGCGCCCGAACCGCGCTGCCGGCCGGGTAGGGCCAGGCCTGGTGTGGGCCAGGTGCGGCTCACCGCGCCGGCACTTCGCGCGAGCCGGCCGCGTTACCGATGGTCAGCGGAGCATTTGACCAGCCGCGCCCCTCCGCCACTCGCCCGCCGAGGTCGCTCTTGATTGCGTTGCGCGCGAAATGCTAACCTGCACTAAGCTCGATATAGGCGTCGCTCTTGCTGCCGTTTTCGCATCCGCTGTCCTTGCCTGCAAATTGCACTCGAATCCCGAAGGGTCGCGCTTGTTGGGTGGGTTGGACGGTTGACCGAGGCGAAATCACCGAACAGTGGGACCAGATGACTGGTCGGGCCAAGAGGTGAGGCTTGGGGATCGACGCCTTTGGCCTGCCGTTTCTGTTGGAGTGCGGGAGACGCGGCTGCTCCTTTGAGACCGTGATGATGATTGGCCGGCAGATCCTCTTCGGGGTCGGCGAGACAACGGTCCATGACGCGCTTATCCGCGCCGGATTTCAGGTCAGCGCGGAGGACAGCAGCCGGCTTGTTACCGAACAGGACGGCTACCTGGAGCCGCTGCTGCGCTACCTGGGCGCGAAACGGGTGGAATCGGTCGACTTCTCGGACTATGAGAAGGCCTCCATCATTCACGACATGAACCGACCCGTCCCGAGTCATCTAAATGGGCAGTTCACCTGTGTCATCGACGCGGGATCGCTGGAACACGTCTTCAACTTTCCCCAGGCGGTGAAGAACTGCATGGAGATGGTGGCCATCGGCGGGTCCTTCCTGGTCATTACGCCTGCGAACAACTTCATGGGCCACGGGTTCTACCAGTTCAGTCCGGAACTCTTTTATCGCATGCTCTCTGCCGCGAACGGTTTCACGGTTGAGAATATGATTTTGTGCGAAGCCGATCCCGGATCGCCGCGATACCGCGTGAAGGACCCCGAAGTCTTTGGCGGACGGGTCGTACTTAGCAACTCCATTCCCACTTTCATGATGCTCATGGCTCGACGGACCCACGCTGCCGAAATCTTTGCAGCGACGCCGCAACAATCCGACTATTCGCCGAAATGGTCTGGGGCGGTCGCGCCGGATCGGGCGGCGGAAAGCCGGCGTGGCCCATTCAAGTCCCTGGCTCCCTACCGCCTGCGCAAATTCTTGCGGCGCTTCCGGTCCGTTCCTGACCCATTCGCCTCGGCAGCATACGAGCGCATCGACTAGACTGGGTGTCCGTTTTGGATGCCGGCTCGCTTCGCGGAAGACAAATCCGGGGGCATACAGACCCGGGACTGGCATGGCAGCGGAAGAGGCGCTGATAGCGATTGAGTGCCAAGTGTGGGCTTGAAGTAATGGAAGCTGATGCTGGTCGCAATTCTCGGACTCATAAGTTCCCTTTGGCGCTGTAGCTCCACCAGGTACTCGAAGGAATTCGCTCCACACCGCTGGCAGGTGTGGTTCCTCGACCTTCATCGGAGCGCCGTGCTGCTGAGGGCAGTACGGTAGATTGTCCGGTGAACAGGCTGTGCTTGCAGCGCCGGGCCGTCGGCGCCCCTCCGCGGCCTCATATACTGAAGAGATGGCGTGCGCTATCTGCAAGACCCGGCGGCCGCGGCGGCAGTGCCCGGGCGTTCATGGCGACATCTGCACCATCTGCTGCGGCACCGAGCGCGAGGTCACCGTCTCGTGCCCTCTCGACTGCGAGTTCCTGCGCGACGCGCGCAAACACGAGAAGTTCGCGCCCATCGACGCCGAACAGGTGCCCAACCGCGACATCCGGGTCTCCGAAGACCTGATCGACAGCCACCAGGAGTTGCTGGAATTCCTGGGCCGCACGCTGCTGGCCGCGGCGGTCGACGCGGGCGCCGTCGACAGCGATCTGCGCGACGCCCTGGCCGCGCTGATCCGCACCGCCCGCACCCTGCAATCCGGCATCTACTA
>DATJAI010000044.1:0-17915 GCA_035516415.1 Binatia bacterium
GGCCTGCATCTGGTCGAGCGCCACACGCACCACTCCGGCCAACAGCAGCGGATCCAGGCGTGCTTCGCGATGCAGGATGCGGCGTGCGATGGAAAGCGCCAGCCGCGCCGCTTCGCTTTCCAGGCGACAAAAATAAGCCGCGCGCCCGGCGGCGAAGTCCTGCAGTGCGCTGGCCACCGCCGCTCGCTCCTGCTCTATGTGCCGCGCCATCTCGGCAGCCGCCTGCCTCCGGCCCTCTTCCATGCCCTCGAGACGCGCCGCTTCGGCCGCCGCTGCCCGCTCCCGCTGCGCCATCATGTCGTCCGCCGGACGCCCTTCCGCCGCGCCCCAGGCCAGTGCATCGGCCGAAACAGGGCCCGGCGGCTGCATCGGCGGGTAGCGAAAGCTCTGCACCCGGGTATCCCTGCCGGTTCCCCATGGCTGCGCCCGCTCAGACAATGAATTCGTCCTCCGCTTCCGGCTTCAGAATGATCTTGCCTTCGGCCTCCAGCTGGCGCGCCACCGCGACCACTTCCTCCTTCGCCCGGTTTACCTCCCGCGAGCGGACCGGGCCCATGACCTCCATGTCTTCCTTCAGCATCTCCCAGGCGCGCGCCGAAATGGCCTTGATCAGGTGGTTGCGCATCTCTTCCGAGGAGCCCTTCAGGGCCAGGGTAAGGACCTTCTTGTCCAGCCGCGCCACCAGCTCGCGGATGCCGCCGGCGGGCACCGTCAGCAGGTCGTCGTAGGTGAACATGAGATTGCGGATGTTCAGCGCCAGGGTGGCATTCTCCGCCTCGATCGAGTCCAGCACCGATTTCATGACCTCCGGCTCCAGCCGGTTCATCAGGTCGGCGGCGCTCTTGACCCCGGGAAACAGCCGCCGGCTCTGCTCGCCCAGCGACTGCAGCTTCCGGTGCAGCACGAGCGAGACCTTCTGCGCCATCTCCGGGGAGAAGTTGCGCAGCAGCGCCAGCCGCTTCACCGCTTCCACCCGGACCGCTTCCGGCAGGCGCGTCAGCAGGGCCGAGGACGCCTTCACATCCAGATAGGCGAGAATGATGGCAATCGTCTGCGGCTGCTCGCCCTCCACGAAGCGGGCCAGCTCCCTGGGATTGGCCCTCTGCAGCACCTCCATCTGGCTGGGCGTAAGCAGCTGGGCGCGGCCCGCCTCATCCAGCACCGCTTGGGCGCCGTCGCTGCCGAAGGCTTTCATCAGCAGCGACCGCGCATAGCCTTCGCCACCCTCGGCGAGATATTCCCGGCTGAGGCTGAGCCGGTGAAAGTCCTCCAGCACCTCGGCGGCCAGCTCCGGCTGGACGCCGTCAAGCTCCCGGATCTCGCGGGTCAGGCGCTGCAGCTGCGTGGGCGAAAGATTGCGATAGACGCCGGCCGCGGCTTCTTCGCCCAGCAGGACGAGCAGCACCGCCGCCTTGCGGATACCATTGAGCTTCGGCACGGCCGCTACGCTGCTGCTCATTCCACCCCGCCTTCACGCAGCCAGCCCTGGACCAGCCGGGAGGCGCCTGCCGGCTCGCTCCTGACCGTCTCTACCATCTGTTTCTTCAGCGCTGCCAGTCTCTTCAGGCCCTGGCTCTCATCAGGAGCTCCGGCCGGAATGTTCCGCGGCGAGCCCGGGTCAGAGGCGTCCGCCTGGTCCCTGGCTGCGGCGATGAGTCTGGCGCCGGAGCGCGATGGCAGTTCCCGGAACACACTCAGCAGCTGCTTCTTCATGGGACGCAGCAGCAGCAGGTAGACGCTTCCGAACAGGCTGGCCAGCGCGAGGTAGCGCAGCAGCCATGTCCACTCGCGCAGTGTGCGCTGCATCTTTTCCAGCATCGTGGGAGGCAGCGGTGCGTCCTGCTGCAGGCTCTGGAAAGAGAGGTTCTCGACGGCCAGCAGATCGCCGCGCCCGGGATCGATACCAAGCGCCGCCGCCGCCAGCCCCTCAATCTGCTTCATCTCCTCGGGAGTACGCCGGCGCCGGCTGGCGACCCGCTGATTGTTTTTCTGCCCGATCTCGACCGCATCGTCCACCAGCAGGGCGGCAGCAATGCGTTTGATCCGTCCCGCAGGCTGGATCGTATGCCGCACCAGACGGTTGACGCCATACGTGCTGCTCTCCGACCGGGAGCTCTGGGTCTGCGGGTCGGACTTCGGGGGCGTACTTACTTTTGCGTTGGGAAGATTGCTGCTGGTGCCCGGGACACCGCCTGGCGGTGCGCTGCCCACAGTCTCCTCATTGCGGGTCGTGCTCAGCGCCACGGCGCTGGCGGGATCAAATGTTTCCTGGGTCTCCTCGCCCGAGGTCAAGTCGTACTCGACGTGCACGCTGGCGCGCACCCCCTGCGGACCTACCACCGGCTCCAGCGTCTCCACCACCCTCCTGGCCAGCTCCTGATCGAGCCCGGAGCCGCCGCCTTCGCCGGGAGCGCTTGCGAAACGGTTGAGCGGCAGGTTGGTGTCCGCATCGACCACGACCACATTCTCCGCAGTGAGGCGGTCCACCGCCCCTGCTACCAGCTGCCGGATGGCTGTGTCTTCCTGCTGTGGCAGGCTGCCGCGGCGCAGCTTCACCATCACCGAGGCCTTGGCGCTGCGGTCGCGCTCGCTGTACAGCGATTCGGCGGGCATGACCAGGTGGACCCTCACCGCCGAAACCTCGCTCAGCGTGCCCAGCGTGCGCTCCAGCTCCGCCTCCAGCGCGCGCTGGTAATTCACCTTCTCGCTGAAGTCGCTGCCCGCCCAGTTAGGCCGGTCGAACAGCTCGAAACCCAGCCGACCGCTGTGCGGCATGGGCTGCGAGGCCACCTCCAGGCGGGCGCTGTCCAGCCGGTCGGCTGGCACCAGGATGCTGGAGCCGTCAGCCGACTGCTCAAAGGGAATCTTCCTCGCCGCCAGCGACGCCGTGATCTCCTGCGCGTCGGCAGGATTCAGTCCGGAATAAAGCGTGCGGTAGTCCTGGCGGCCGATCAGCTGGACGAAGACGTACAGGGTGGCGGCTACCGCCACGGCGCAGCCGGCCAGCAGGGCGCGCTGCTTCATCGTCAGGCCGGTGAAGAACTCCCCTGCCTGCTGCTTCAGCTGCGCCAGTGTGAGATTGCCCTTCACCACGTCTTATGTCCTAGAACTGCATGCTGGCGATCTGCTGATATGCCTGCACCACCTTGTTACGCACCTGCAGCATGAGCTGGAACGACAGATCGGCCTTCTCCACCGCGATCATGGCGTCATGGACGTCCGCCCCGCTGCCCTGGATGAGGCTGCTCACCCTGTAGCGCGCGTCCAGGCTCAGGTTGTCCACCGCCGCGACCGCCTGCTTCAGGCTCTCGCCGAAACCCTCTTCCCCGCCAGCGCCCGGTGCCCCCGCTTCGGGCAGGTCGGCCGGCAGGATCCTGATACCCGGATTGGCGAGATTGACGTTCATGCTGCTGTCCTACAGCCTCACTTCAGGATCTGCAGTGACTGCTGGATCATCTGCTTGGCGGCCTGAACCGCGCTGGCGTTCAGTTCGTAAGCGCGCTCGGCCCCCATCAGGTCCACCATCTCCTGCAGCGGATTGATCGCCGGATACGAGACGTACCCATCGGCGTCAGCATCGGGATGACCGGGCTCGTAACGGCGCTGCGGAGGCGTGGGGTCTTCCACCACCCCGGCCACCCGTACTCCCCCTGCGCCGCCTTCGGCGGCCAGCGAATTCGCCAGCAGCAGGTGGAACTGCGAGCCCGGCTGGCTGGTGAAGGTCACCATCCGCCGGTGGTAGGGTCCGCCTTCCGGGGTGCGGGTGGTCTCGGCATTGGCCAGGTTGCTGGTGGCCACCTCGGCGCGGAGACGCTCGGCAGCGAGGGCGGAGCCGCTGATCTGGAAAAGCCCGAAAAGACTCATTGTCCGCCTCCGCCGCTGATCGCCTCCTGCAGGCGGCTGAATTCGGAGCGCAGCAGCGCCGCTTCGGTCTGGAACTGGAGCTGATCGCCGGCCATCAGCAGGCTCTCGCGATCAATGCTTACGTTGTTCCCGTCGGGACGTTCGATCAGTCCCGGGACCTCGCGCACGAAGGGAGCGCCGCCCGCCGCCGGGTCTGCCTGGCCGGCCCACAGTGCGCGCTGCAGTTCCCCGCGAAAATCGATGTCGCGTGTGTGGTAGCCCGGGGTGTCAACATTGGCGATATTTTGGGCGACCAGCTGCTGGCGCTGCGCCGTCAGGTCCAGCGCTCGGACCAGCAGGGAAATCAGGGAAGAGTCCACCAGACTCATGACAGCCTCCGCGGCGGCAGCCCGTGTTCGCGGATCTTGTTGCGCACCGTCCGCAGGCTGACGCCGAGCAACTCTGCCGCGTGGGTGCGATTGCCCGCCGTCGCATGCAGCGTGATCTCCAGCAGGGTCTTTTCCAACTCGCGCAGCGACAGTCCCGGCCGCAGCCAGCAGAGGTCGCCAGGCGGCGGCACGGCCGCGCCGACCGGCAGTGTGCCGCTGCCAATCTCGTCGCCGTCGCAAAGCGCCACCGCCCGACGGATCGTGTTGGCCAGTTCACGAACGTTGCCCGGCCAATAGTGGCTTCGCAGTGCGCTCCGAAAAGCCTCGCTTATGCGCGGCGGCGCGGCCGGGGAGGCAAACTTCGCCACAAAGAACTCGGCCAGCTCGATGACGTCCTCGCCGCGCTCGCGCAGCGGAGGCAGGGTCAGCGGAATGACGTTCAGGCGGTAGTAGAGGTCCTCGCGGAAGCGGCCCTCCCGTACCAGCGAGTGCAGGTGGCGATTGGTGCTGGCAATCACGCGCACATCGACGGTAACGGACCGGCTGTCTCCCAGGCGGTAAAACTCACGCTCCTGGAGCACGCGCAGCAGCTTGGGCTGCAGCGCCAGGGGCATCTCGGCAATTTCGTCGAGCAACAGGGTCCCGCCGGACGCCATGCCGAATTTTCCCGGATTGCTGCCCAGCGCTCCAGTGAAGGCGCCGCGCACATAACCGAACAGCTCGCTCTCCAGCAGGCTTTCGGGAACGGCGGCACAGCTGATGGCGACAAAGGGGTGCCCGGCGCGCGCACTCTCGTCGTGAACGAAACGGGCCAGCAGTTCCTTGCCGGTGCCGCTCTCGGCCTCCAGCAGGACGTCGGCGCCGCTGCGGGCCGCCTGCCGCGCCCGCTCCAGCGCCGTCAGCAGCGCCGGAGAGGAGCCGATAATGGGATGGCTCGCTCTGTCCCTGTTCTGGCCGGTGCGGTCGCGCTCGCTGCGGGCCACCTGCCGGTCAGCCACGCACTGTGTACTGGGCAACATCTGCCTGGCTTCTCCTGCACGACGGTTGCCGATCGCGCCCGCCGCGGATTAGATGAGGTTTATGCACACTGCCCGGACGCCACGCCGGCGTTGTCCGCCGGCAGACCGAGATGTTCGGGAAGTATGGTTCCACCGTCCGCGAGGATCGCAGCGCGCTCCAGAACGTGCTGCAGCTCGCGCACGTTGCCCGGCCAGGAATGCTGCTCCAGCAGGCGCAGGGATTCCGAAGGCAGGCCTCCATCGCCACCATTGCCCGCCTGGAACCTGCGCAGGAAGTGGTGGGCCAGGGCAGCAACGTCGCCCGGGCGCTCCGACAGGGAAGGAAGCGCGATCGGAAATACCGATAGCCGGTAGTAGAGGTCTTCGCGGAACTGTCTGTTCCGGGCCAGTTCGGCGAGATTGGCGTTGGTTGCCGCGATTACCCGCACGTCGACACGGAACAGGTCGGAGCTGCCCAGGCGCTGTACCTCGCCCTGATCGAGAAAGCGCAGCAGCTTGGCCTGGATTCCCAGCGGCAGTTCGCCAATCTCATCCAGAAACAGCGTACCTCCGTGGGCAGCGTGAACCCGTCCCAGTCGCGACTGCACCGCGCCGGTGAAAGCGCCGCGCACATAGCCGAACAGTTCGGATTCCAGCAGCGCTTCCGGAATGGCTGCGCAGTTGATCACCACGAATGGCTTGCCGGCCCGCGGACTGAGCTGGTGGATTGCGCCGGCGAGCACTTCCTTGCCTGTTCCCGTGGCGCCGGTGATGAGCACCGGTGTGGTGCGTGGCGCCACCAGCCGTGCCATGCGATAGACGGCTGCCATGCATGAGGCTTGGCCCACCATGCCCGGCAATGGGGCGACGGCGGCCGGCGGCTTCGCCGGCCCGGAGGCCGGAGCCTGCCAGCGCCGCATGGTCTCGAACAGATGCAGCGCGCTCGAGCTGCGCCATTCCGCGGGCAGCGCCGGGTTCCCCGCGTCGTCGAGCAGCAGGACGTCGATGCCGGGAAAGCGCCGGTGGATGATCTGCCGCAGCTCTTCCGCGTCCAGATCGGGCAGTTTCCGGTCCAGCAAGAGCAGCTGGCATTCGCTGTTCTCCAGTTTGCCCAGGGCTTCGGCGCCGCCCAGCGCCTCGGCCGCATTGATGCGCGACAGCGTCAGGTTCTGCAAAATCTGTTTGCGGATCCCGGCGTTCGGACTGGCTACGATCACCGCGGGATCGGGGTAGGCAAATGAAGACAGTGGGGTTGTCATACAGATTTTTTACCAGCGCGGATGTTAGACGAACATTAGGCGAAGATTAGAAGTTGCCAGGAAGTGGGGAAAAACGCAGAAACCGGGGAAGCAGCACATCCGGCGGTAGCCGTGAGCTATGCCAGTTCCAAAGTCGCGCGCCAGACACTTCGATCGGGTGTCGTGCCGCCCGGCGTGACCTCTCCGCCCGCGGCCAGGAAACTGCGACGGAAAATTTCCGTCTCCCAGGAGGCGGGCGCGACCGCCCCAACTTCGCATGCCTCCAGTTGCGGGCAGCCGACGGCGGCGACAGTGATTTCTGCCCGGCTGTCCTGACGCCCCAGCCGTATTGTTACCGCCGAGCCCGGAACGGAATGGCGGAAGAGATACTCCAGAAAGTAGAACAGGGCCTGCATCAGCCGCGTCCTGTCGCCGCGAACCGGAAGTGGGCCGGACTCCAGTTCAACTTCGAGTCTCTTTCCGGCAGACTCGAACAGTGGCAGCATGTCCTGACACAGGTCGCGAAGCAGTTCATTCAGGTCGGTCGGGGAGGAGAGGTCGCCCGGGTCGGTGGCATCGGCCATCGCGCGCACCAGCAGCAGCCGTTGCCGCAGGCACTCGGCGCTCTCGCAGGCGGCCTGAATGCTCGCGCGCAACTGCTCGACCGTGCTCTCACGTTGAAGAGCAAGATCGAGCGAGCAGTGAAGCGCCGTCAGCGGCTGGCTGAGGCTGTGAAAGAGCTCGGATACAAATCGGCGCTGGCAGTCGAAATCCTGCTTTGCGGTTCCGGCGCCCGCTGTCACACCAGAACCCCGGAGCGGCAACTCAGTTCGTATCCCACCCCCCGGACCGTATGAATGAGGTGGACGGGATAGTCACCGTCGATCTTCTTGCGGAGGTAGTTGATATACACGTCGACGATGTTTGTGCTGGTGTCGAACGACAGATTCCAGACGTGTTCCACAATCATGGCACGGGTGACCCGGCGGCCGGCGTTGCGCATCAGGTATTCCAGCAGCGCAAATTCCTTGGAGGTAAGCTCAATGGCCCGGCCGCCACGTTCTACACGGCGCGCCATACGGTCCAGCTCCAGGTCGGCCACTCGCAGCACGGTTTCCACGGTGCGCGGACCCCTGCGCAGCAGCGCCCGCACACGTGCCGATAGCTCGGTAAAAGAGAACGGCTTGGTGAGGCAATCGTCAGCGCCGGAATCAAGCGACTGAACACGGTCTTCGATGCGGCTGCGCGCGGTCAGCACCAGGACCGGCAGCGACGGCTTCCGGGGACGAATGCTGTTCAGCACCCCGATGCCGTCCAGCCGGGGCAGGTTCAGGTCCAGGATCATCAGATCGTAGTCGCTCTCGGCGGCCATCTGCCGGGCCAGCTCGCCATCGGAGGCCACATCGACGGCATAATGCTCGGCCTCCAGGCCTTTGCGGACGAAGCTGGCGAGGGGAGCGTCGTCCTCGACCACCAGAATACGCATCAGGTAACCACCTGAAGTTACTTTGATTGGCAGAGTCGGGTGCCGTCAATGATTCTGTGCACCCGGAGACCCCGTGATTCCCGAATCGGGAGACAACGCGCTTTTGAGAGCAACCACTGTTTCTGCGGACCTGGGTTCGCCCTGCAGACAGCTGTTCCACACGGAGAAAGCGTCGCCCGGGTGGATTCCTCAGACTCGTCGTGCCGATGGACAACTATAATGACACCATGGCCCGCGGGTGGGAGAGTAAGTCTGTCGAATCTCAGATCGAAGAATCCCAGGCGGAACTCTCAGCCCGGCATTTTCCTGTCTCCCCTGAGGAGCGGCAGACCGCCTGGAGAAAGCAGAACCTGCTGCTTTCGCGCAAGCGCATCCTCCAGCAGCTGGAGCGCAACACGGATCCCCGCTATGGTGAACTGCTGCGCCGCACGCTGGCGGCTCTGGACGAGCAGATCGCCACGCTTGCATAGCCGGCGCAGAAGGCTCCCGTTTGTCTTAAGCCGCTCTTCCGCGGCTGCCGGCCTTCCTCGCAGGGCGCGATGCCGATGCGCTCAGATCACACTCAGATGTGATTGCAATCACGGAAGGCACGTTCACTGGCTGCGCACAATGGCTGCAGAGGTGTGGTATGCCAGTGTTAGTGATTGCAGTCGTTTTCTTTGCGATTTTTCTGGTGATGGGGGTGATGGCGGTCACGGCAATGGTTGCCGAGCACGGCGATCATCTGTTCAGCTGGCGCTGGAGCGACGAATCCAGAGCCGGCAGGAGATGATTACCTTCTGGACGCCCCGACACCGCCAATAAGTTCAGGCGTCCGTTTTAAGCGGAGCTGTAAAGTCTGTCGCCGCGGAAAGCACGTTCGCCCAGGGGTCTCATCAGCAGGTCTCTCAGACCGCCAGCAGCGCCCGGCCCAGGCAATCCTCGCAGAAGCCGCTGTCCTTGATGTCAATCCACTCCACGGCATGAGAAGGCGCCATGGCGCACTGATAGTCATGGCAGTGAGTGAGGGACAAGGTATGTCCCAGCTCGTGCACGGCCTCGACCAGTAGACGATTCGCCAGCAGGTCCGGATCCTGCGGCAACCCGTAAAATTCCTGCTGCAGCCGGTGATAGGAAACAACAGCCGAAGTCCCGCCCAGTTGTGCCTCCCCGAAAACGAAGGTCAGAATGGGAATGTACAGGTCGAACTGCGTGATCCCGAGCAGCCGCCATGTGCTGCCGTTAATGTATCGCTGCATGCTGGCCAGAATCTCGGAAGAGTGATACTGCTGGCGTTCGGCGTGAAGGGCAAAGGCAGGATCGAGCCCGGGCCAAAGGATCTCCGCAGGCACGCGGAACTTCTCGCAGAGGGCCTGCCCCAGCCACTCCAGCAGGAGAGCATCGATTGAGCCGACCGGTAATAGTTGGAGTTTCTTCATGGAAGAAGGCCGCCGGCGTCCTCAGCCCGCAATCAGCATTCAGCCTCTGCCGTCAGCGCGCAGCCGCCAAACAGAAATCCCGTTTCCTGCCGCCGTCTGCGAGGGTCTGAGTACCCGTCGATCCCAGTGCCAGAACGTGCCTGGGCAACGCGCTAGGCACCGCTTGTCGTCAGTTGCTCTTTTTCCTTGCGATTCCAGCCGTACTTCTTCAGCTTGTGGTGCAGCGTGACTCGGTCGATGCCGAGCACTTCGGCTGTCCGGGTCTGATTGCCGCTGCATTCATCCAGAACGCGCAGGATATGCGCGCGCTCCACATCCTGCAGGCTACGCACGTCGCCCACGGCAAGGCCGTAGCCGTTTCTGGCTTTCAGCACGAAATCCTGTTCGCGCAGCTCCGGCTCCTGGGCGACCACCATCGCACGCTCCACCGCGTTCTCCAGTTCGCGCACATTTCCCGGCCAGCCGTACTGCTGCAGAGCGTTCATGGCCACCGGCGCAACGCGGGTGATTTTCTTCCCCATCTCGCGCGAGAACTTGCGCACAAAATGGTCCACCAGCGGGGGAATGTCTTCGCGGCGTTCGCGCAGCGGCGGCATCTCGATGTGGAAGACATTCAGCCGGTAGTACAGATCGGGACGGAACTTTCCTTCCTCGATCAGCTGTTCCAGATTCCGGTTCGTCGCCGCAACCACGCGAAAATCCACCTTGATCGTCTGGTTGCCACCCACCCGCACGATCTCGCGCTCCTGCAATACGCGCAGGAGGTCGGTCTGCGTCTTCAGGCTGATGTCTCCGATTTCATCGAGGAAAACCGTCCCACCCTCGGCAATCTCGAACTTGCCCTTCTTGCGATACTGCGCGCCGGTAAAGGCGCCCTTCTCGTGGCCGAAGAGCTCGCTCTCCAGCAGGGTTTCCGTAAGCGCGCCACAGTGAATCACAACCAGGGGATGGAAGCGGCGCGGGCTGGCCGCGTGTATGGCGCGCGCGACCAACTCCTTGCCGGTGCCGCTCTCGCCCGTCACCAGTACGGTCGCATCGGTAGGAGCCACGGTTTCAATGGCGTCAAACACGTGCTTCATGGCCGCGCTTTGCCCGATGATGTCGGTGGGAGGGGCAATCTCCGCGACGGTTTCCTTCAGCCGCACGTTCTCCTGCTGGGTGCGGCGATGTGACACCGCCTTCGCCACCAGGTGAGCGATCTCGTCGGGGTCGAGCGGCTTGTTAACGTAGTCATAAGCGCCGTTCTTCAGCGCTGCTACGGCGGTCTCCACCGAGGCATAACCCGTCATGATGATCACCAGCATGTCGGGATAGATCTCGTGCAGCCGCCGCTGCAGCTCGATTCCGTCGGTGCCGCGCATCTTGATGTCCACCAGGGCAACGTCAAACGTCTGCTCAGCTACGCGGGTAAGGGCCTCGCTGGCGCTCTCTGCCGTGGCTACCTCGTAGCCCTCTTCGGTAAACCATTTGGCCAGCGAGTCGCGCACGCTGAGTTCATCGTCAACAATCAGCAGTTTGCCTTCAGTCATGTTTTACCTCACCTCAGCCAGCGTGCGGTCCCGCTTTTCCGTGGCCGCCGGCGGCTGGCTGTCAATCGGCAACAGGATCCTGAAAGTTGTCCCCTCGCCGACCACCGAGCTCACTTCGATGTGTCCTCCGTGCCGCTCCACAATGTTCTGGCTGATGGCCAGCCCCAGCCCGGAGCCGCCCGCCTCCTTGGTCGTGTAGAAGGGTTCAAAGATGTGCGCCAGATGCTCCTCAGGGATACCGATGCCGTCGTCGCGGACGATCAGTTCGATTTCTCCGCCCTGCACCCGCGTGCTGATCCACAGGTTTCCTTCCTGGGGCATGGCATCAATGGCATTGATCACGATGGCGAGAACCACCTGCTCGATCTGCGCCGGATCGCAATGCGTGGGCGGCAGCTCGGCGGCCAGATCGAGATTGAGCTGAATGCCGCCGAGTTCCAACTTGTGCTGCACCAGACGCGTGCAGCGGTCGATGACCTGGTTCAGGTCACACCAGGAGAGATTCATGGGCGAAACACGGGAAAAGCTCAGCAGGTTGCGTACCAGTTCGCCGCAGCGCTTGCTCTCGCCGGCGATCAGGTCCAGCGAGCTCTTCATCTCTTCCTGGCGGGGAGAAGGCTGGATTGTCTTCTCAATCCAGCGCTTCACCAGCCTGGAATACGTCAGGATTCCGGACAGGGGATTATTGATTTCATGGGCGACCACCGCCGCCATCTTGCCAATGGTCGCCATCTTTTCCACCTGTAGCATGCGCTGGTGTGCCTGCTTGAGTTCGCGGGTCTTTTCCTCGACCCTCTGCTCCAGGGTGTGCGCCCATGCGGTGATTTCAACCTGCGCCACCTGAAGGCGGTTGCTCATGTCGTTGAACGACTGCGCCAGTTCCCCGGCTTCATCTCGCGAGTGGACCGTTATCTGATAGCCGAGTTTGCCGCTCGCCAGACGCTGGGTGCCGACCTCCAGCTCCCGCAGCGGATTGCGCACGACCTTCCAGATGAACAGCCAGCTCAGGAACAGGACGGCGATCAAAGCGACCGCCATGTAGGCCAACAGTTCGCGACTCTCGCGGCGCAGGCCCTGATCGACTTTGGCGAGCGAGAGATTGGTATCCAGCACGCCCAGGATCTGCTGCCCTCTCGGATGGGCGTGACAGGCCGCATTGGAGCAGGCAGGCTCATTCTCGATCGGGGTGATGACGCCCAGCACCCGCGAGCCGTCGGCGCGATAGACCCGGAAGCGGTCGGAGCGGTTCAGCCGCGCCAGCGGCTTCGATTTTTCATGGCATCCATAACAGGCTTCGGCGCTCTTGTCGACCATGGCGCCGACTTCTTTGGGGTCGGTGGAGTAGCTGACCAGCCCCTGGGGGTTCAGGATGCGCACCCGCACCATGCCCGGCTGGTCCGCCATGTTCAGCATCATTTCGTAGAGGCCGATGCGGTCGTTCCGGAGCATGTATCGGGAAGCGCTGCGTCGCAGGACTTCGCTCTGCTGTTCGGCACTGACCAGGGCCGCTTCATCCAGATGCTTGCGCTGGTCCTGAATGGTAAAGTAGCCGAGGAGTCCGAAGATGATGATCAGCACGACAAAAATGGAGATCATCAGCTTTGCGCTGATACTCTGCCCCAGCCGCTGAAACCACCGCGGGCGCGAAGCGGGGGCTCCCTGGACGCTTGCGGAGGGCCCCCGGTCCGACTTTTCAGTCACCTGCATGGACAGGCACCGCGATTTCCGTCACCGCTGCTTGCTCCCTGCCAATTGCCGGAGTGTGTTCCTTCTCCTCGGGGAAGATCGGCAAGTACTTGGTAGCCAGACCAAAGATGGCAAACCCCAGCGCAACGAACATGGCCGTGATCACGACTTCGGTCCACTTCGGCGTATAGCGTCCGCCCACGGCGTTTTCCACGCCGGTGATGGTGACGTTAAGCCGGTTGGTTACAAAGCCAAGCAGGCAAAGCACGGCCGCCAGATACAGGCCCTGCGCACTCTCGCGGATCTTTGGAAACAGCAGCATGCCCAGGGGAATCAGGACTGAAAGGAAGATCTCCAGCAGGAAAAACCGCTGTTCGTAGCTGGAGACGAATACCAGCTTCAGCGCATTGCGGTGATACAGGTCTTCGAACTTCAGGATACCGTACAGCGCCAGCACCACCACCAGCGCGCGTCCCAGGTCGCGCAGGATCGGAAGCTCCAGTTCGCGCCCGAAATATTTCGAGCTCATGGAAGACTCGAAGATGGTCATCGCCAGTCCCACCGCAATCGCCGAGATAAAGAAGAACACCGGCAGCAGCGGGCTCCACCAGAAAGGGTGCAGCTTGTTGGGCATGATGAGGTACAGCGTGCCCAGCGACGACTGATGCAGGGTCGAGAGCAGCACGCCGAGTATGACGAAAACTACCATGAGGCTGCGCATGACCTTCAGTGCCCGGTTCAGCCGGAAGCGCTCCAGCACGATGGGCAGGAACTCCAGCGCCAGCACCGTGGTGTACAACATCACGCACCAGGCTACCTCGAACATGACCGAGTGCGGATTGCGCATGATCAGCGGGTGCCAGATGTTCCACGGCAGGCCGAGGTCATACATCAGCGCGGCGCAAACCAGCAGGTAGCCGAGGAACGCGGTCAGGATGGTTGGCCGCACAACAGAATGGAAGCGCTCGATATTGAAGATCTCCACTGCCGTGGCCAGGGTGAATCCGCCGGCCGCCAGCATGACGCCGCACATCACATCGAAGCCGATCCACAATCCCCAGGGGAACTGATCGGACAGATGCGTGGACGCGCCCAGTCCCCCCAGGAAGCGGAGAAACGTGCAGTAGACGCCGGCCACCATGATGACGATGAACACGGCCTTCCAGAAGGTGAAACGAATGCGGGGAACTGTCATCGGGCACCGCCTTTGGACTCTTTTTCTTTGGCTTCCGCTTCGGCGACGTCCTGGCGCCGATGGGTGATCCAGTAAATGCCGCCCAGCATGGTGCCGAAGAGGGGAATGAAGTCGGGAATGCGCGACAGCACCTGGTAGGTATACATGGGCAGGGCGCGCTCGGTCAGGTCGGTGGGATAGCCAAAGAGGCTGACGGGGACGGAAGAGATCAGCAATACCGACGTGCCGCCAACCTCGGTTTCACCGAAGATGTGGTGGAGGTAGGCGTCCGGCTTGTCGTGAATACGCTTCCTGGCCTCTTCCAGCAGCTCGTCCCGTTCGCCGAATTTGGTAGCGCCGGTCGGACAGATTTCGGCACAGGCCGTCTGCTTGCCCGCCGCCACCCGCTTGCTGCACATGATGCACTTGCGCACGCCGGGAATGGCTTTCTCGTATTCGTACCTGGGTACGCGGAAGGGACAGGCGGCCACGCAATAGCGGCATCCCATGCATTTGCTCTTGTCATAGGTCACCGGCCCGAGGGCGGTCTTCTTCATCGCGCCTACCGGACAGACGGAGGCGCAGGCGGGGTCATCGCAGTTCATGCAAATACGGCGCATGAACTTGTCACCCCGGGTCATGACGGCGGTAAATTTGTGCACCGAGGTGAACTCCTCGGCCGCGATTTTGTCGTCGTAAGGCAAGCCGTTTTCCGTGGCGCAGGCCTGCTCGCACTGCCTGCAGCCGATGCACATCGTGGCATCGTAGAGGATTCCTTTGCTCATCAGGGTTTCTCCAGGGCCGCAACGAGTACGGGAAGTAGCGGGTCGCGGCCGATCGCCCCGGCGGGGCCAGCCGATTTCGGCAGGTGAAGCGGCGCCGAAGGACAGCGCCGTCGGGCGATTACTCGGTGGTGGGTCCGCCAGTCCTGGCCGGCATGGCCGCTGGCGGACCGAACCGTGCGGCTACTTCAGCGTTTTCACGTAAGTAGCCAGCTTCACAGCATCAGCAGCGCTGACGCCCTTGTTGGCGAAAGCGTGCATGGGCTTCTTCTGCGGTCCGCCGTTCTCGATATAGTCCGCCAGCTGGGCGTCGCCTGCTTTCTGCACTGCGGGCGACGAGAATGCCGGTGCTCCCATCTTCACGCCGGCCGCTGTGCCTTTGCCGTCTGCGCCATGGCAGGCGGCGCATTTTGCCTTGTAGACTTCCTCCTGTGCCCAGGACAGGTTCGGCAGCGCTAAGAAGAGAACAAATGCAATAACCAGAACAGCTAAGATGACCTTCTTCATGAGATCTCCCGTGTGACGTGTATGAAAAGCCGTACTGTATAAAAACTGCACATCCAACTCACCCTCCGGTAACCACCGGAGCCTAAGCCACACGGTTTTCACGCGTGGCTCTGTGAGTACGATCTCAGTGTGAGACATGGATTTGGGGGAAGCAGTGATGCGAGTCACCCCCGGCCGTGATGGATTTCGCAACAGGATGGGTTACAAAATCACGGAGGCGGGGCTTTGCGACGCCAGCTTGAGGCCGCCTTTCCAGGCAATTGCGCAAAAATTCAACAGAGGCGAGCGTCCCGATTGGAGGACCTGGCAACTTTTGCATCAGTCGCCGCGATGCGGCCAGTCGGGTATTATGGCGGTGCCGGAACCATCAGTCCAGGCGACAGACCATTACCGTGTCATTCGAATAGGGACAGGACAAGCCCGGGACCTCTCGGTTCTGCAGGACTACCCAGGTCGCCCCGTATTGACTTTGCAGGCGCCGGAAGTCCTGGAGGTGGAAGCTTCTCCATCCCTGTTGCGCCTGCAACTGCGCGTACCAGTTCTGCGCCAGAGCGGGAAACATGCTGACACCGCCGTTATCGTGAATGGTAGCCAGCGTGCTGCGCTCCGCGATGGCGCGAAAACCATGCTCATCTTCCCCCGGCAGGTTCATGTAATCGGGATCGAGAGCGAAAACAGCGTTGCGGGGCGTGTGGCTACGTGCCCACTGGAAAGCCTGCACCCAGCGGTTTCCTGAGGCCCGGCCCGACAACTCCAGATGTTCGCTCGCCGGAAAAAGTTGGCGCTGCACAAGGAACATCAGAAGGCAGAGCGGCACAAACACTGCAAACCATCGCCAAAGCTGCGACTTCAACACCGACTCGGCCAGTACGCCACCCAGCATGACAAACAGGAGGATGAAGATGAGGTGCAGGCAGCGCATTGGTTGCAACAGCGCCAGGCCTGCAAGCCGGGGAATGCACAAAAGAAGTGCTGCCACGAAGAAAACCGCTCCAAAGATCACCAGGCTGCGGCTAAGCGCCTCAACCTGACGCAGACCGTGACTTTTTCCGTAATGAGCCATCCACCACAGCAGCAAAAACGGAACGACGATTCCCGCCCACTCATACCACGGCCAGCGCAACACCAGAAAATAGGAATCGTTCGTCCGCAGAAGGTGGCGATAGATATTGGAGGGCGACGCAAGAAAGGGCAAGGGCAGAAGCAGCATGACTGCTACCGCGCTATTTACTTTGCCGGCCATTGCGGCCAAGCGCCGCTCCTGAAAATAAAGAAAAGCGAGCAGGGTGAACCCAAAGACGCACATCAGCGGGTGGATGAGTGCGATGAGCAGCATCCCGATGACAGCACGCCATAACCTGCCCCGCAGTGCTTCCGGCAATACGAGCATGATGCCGGCCGTGGAAAGATCCCGGGGAGTCAAATACTGGTCCATGATGTATAGCGCCGTGCCCGCCACCGGAATGGTCAGCATGGACGCAACAAGGCCGACGCCTCCCCAGGCTGCCAGATCGCTCCTGAAGCAGATGTGGGCCACACGCCAGCAGCCGAGGAGAAAAAGAAAAACGCAGGCAATGTGCCAGACGAGGATTACGTAATCAAACGGCAGATGTGAGATGCGGACGGTGAAGGCCACCAGTTCATCGAACAGCGTCATGCGCGCATGCGACATGAAGAACTGGTCATTGAAAGGGTAAAGTGCAGGGTTCAGGTCCTTCTTGATCCCCGGGAGGTAGAGTTCGCCGTCTTCGACCGCGGGATGATAACCGTGTACCAGAATGGCCGCCACGGCAATCAGCAGCAAAAGGGCAATATGTTTTTGAGTCAACCGCCATCCCTTCCGCTCGACTGGCACCCCTCCAGCCAGACAGCTGCTATTCGTGCCGCAGGCACTCCACAGGATCGAGTTGCGACGCACTCTGGGCGGGAGTGATCCCGAAGGTCACCCCAACCATGCAGGAAACCAGCAGCGCAATTACGGCCGAGATGATCGAAACCGGCACGTGATAACTGGTGAAAAAACGGATCGACACCGGTATTCCCAGGCCGACGACCGTACCCGCCAGGCCGCCGAGCAGAGCCACCAGCACCGCCTCCGACAGAAACTGCAGGAGAATTGCGCGCCGGGTGGCTCCAATCGCCTTGCGCACGCCGATTTCGTGGATGCGCGAATGCACCGTGGCCAGCATGATGTTCATGATTCCGACGCCGGCCGCAATGAGTGTCACGGCTGCAAACAGCAGCAGCACGGCGGTAAACGCATTGGCAGTTTTGTTGGCCAGCCTGAGTACCTCGGTCATGTTGCCGACGTTGTACACCGATTCCGCCCGATGCCGCGCAGCGATGGCCTTCTGTATGCTCTCGGTGGCGGAAGGAATCGCGCCGGAACTGGACATCGAGAAATAAATCTGGTTTACGTACGATGTGCCCGTGATGGAGTGCGCAACCGTATACGGAATCAGCACAGTATCGTCTTCGATCTCGGAGCGGCCCAGCGTATCCACGCTTTCACGGAAGGTGCCAATGATGACGAAGGGGACTTCCTGAATCCTGATGGATTGTCCCGGCGCGAGATCGAGCGAGCCGAATTCGCGCAGTGCGAGGCTGTCGGTGATCAGGGCGACTTTATTGCCTGACTGCGAATCCTCCTGGTCGAAAAATCTCCCGCTGCTGACGATGATCCGCCGAACCTGCTGGTATTGCGGATTCACTCCCAGCACGAGGATGTCCTGCTCTTTACCGGAGCCGATACCGATCCGCTGGTGCAGGTTCAGCACCGGGGATGCCGCAACGATTCCTGGTACCTGCTGCTCGACCGCGGCCATGTCATGGATGGTCAGGTAGTCCGCCACGCCCATACTGGTT
>DATJAI010000045.1:0-45685 GCA_035516415.1 Binatia bacterium
GACAGGGTGCCCCACACGATTGCCGGCAGACTCGCTATGTTCTCGGTGAGGACGGGATCGGGCTGGCCGATGGTGTTGCTGGTCAGTGCGCCCGTCACCTGGGTCGAACCCATGTCCTGATAGAGCAGCAGCGTGGCCGTCGCGGAGAAGTACATGTCGGCGTTGTAAACGCTGAGGGCGACGGTGTGCTGCTGGCCGTTGCTCAGGATGGCGGCGAAGGGAGTCAGGTCCACGCGATAGGGCTCGAAATTCAGGGTGTGCACGCCAGGAATCGGCCGCCACAGGTAGGGATCGATTCCGCCGGTGAAAATCCAGGGAAAGATAGGCGCCACGCCGGCGGGCTGTCCGTCGATGCTGATCTCGGCTTCGCGGAAGCCGGTTGAGCCGCAATTCTCCAGCTCTCCGGCAACGTCATCGGGAGCGCAGCTGTACCAGAACTCATCGGTCTGCTGGCCCTGGGCGAAGACCTCGAGATAGGCGCGCTCCACATTGGCGGGCAGCGTAAATGTCTTCGCGAGCTGGTCGCTGGGCGAGTTCAGCGTCACCGTCCCACCGGTGGAGTCAGCCGCCATCGGCAACACCAGGCTGGCCGTGGACGGCGGATTCTGGCCCTGCGCCAGGGGATAAAACTGAAGATACGCGCTGCCGTGGTAATGACTGGTGTACGTATCGTTCACCAGGTTGCCGAGATCGACCCGCCCGCCCTGCGCGGCGGTGAACAGCGGCGTGTACTCGGTCAGGTTGCTCTCCACATGCCACGAGCGCTGCACATCGTGCGACGGTTCGGCCGTGGTGCCGAAATAGACGTTCGTGCCGCCGATCCACACCTCCGCCGTGCGATCGAATTGCCGCCCCGCATCAACCGACCAGTCGGCCTCGAATACGACCGCGGCCCATGGTCCCGGACATCCGGCCGGAGGCGTGTAGGTGAAGAATTTGGGATTGAAATCGGCGAAGTCGTAATTCTGGAACAGGGTTACGGTGCAGGGCATGGTAGGCGGCCGCGGCACCGGCGGGTTAGCGGTAACCGTATTCGCGGAGCCGATGACCGGATTGGCTGGAGCAACGTAATTCTGCGCCAGGCCGGCGCCGGTGAGGAGCAATGTCAGGATGAAAGCCACAAGCATCTGAACTGGCAAAGAAGGGCAAGACCTATGCATGGCAGGACTCCCTGGCTGGGCGCGACCGGGCGCGCAAGGAATGAGAACAGGATAGTTCTTCCGCGCGCGCTCCACAAGGTCGCCACACCGTCTTTGGAACGAGAGGAAAGCCCGTTTTTGCAAAATATTTAATGGCAGACATGCCGGAGGATCATGCCCTCTGACCGGTTACGCTTTTGCTGGTCAGGGCAGTTGCCGCGTGATACCTTTGCTGGCATTCTCCACGCGGAAGCGGATACTTATGATGCTGGAAACCGAAGTCTTCCAGTTTGAGCCTGACATCACCGCCATTTCGTGCGCCGGCCGATTCACGCTGGGAACACGGCTGAGCGAGACGGAGGCGATGATTCACTCGCTCATTGCCAAAGGGATGCGGAAACTCGTGCTTGACCTGACCCATGTCGAGATCGTGGACAGCGCCGGACTGGGCATCATCATGCGCAGCTCCGGCGAGCTGGAACAGCGGGGCGGCCACTTCCGCATAGCGGGAGCCAACGAGCAGGTGAAACGGCTGCTGGATATCACCCGCACCGCGGCGATTCTGGCAGTCGATTCCGACCTGGTGACAAGCGTGCAGAAGCTGCAGGAAGCCAAAGCTGCGGGAATGGCGTAAGCGCGGCGGCACGATTGGCAGCCTCTATGCTTCCAGCGCGCCGGTCAGCTCGACGATCCTGCTCACGCGATGCTCCAGACACCACTTTTCCAGGGAATCGACCAGCTTCTCGCATGCGCAGGGGTCCCAGAAGTTGACCGTGCCGACCTCGATGGCGCTAGCGCCGGCCAGCATGAATTCGACGATGTCTTCGGCCGTGCTGATGCCGCCCAATCCGATCACGGGTATCTTCACCGCCCGGGCGGCCTCCCACACCATGCGCACCGCAATGGGTTTGATGGCCGGCCCGGAAAGGCCGCCGGTGAGGTTGGAAAGCCGCGGCTTTCGTGTCTCCGCATCGATGGCCATGGCGACGAAGGTGTTCACCAGCGAAAGGGCGTCGGCACCGGCCTCTTCTGCCGCGCGCGCCACCTCCGCGATGCTGGTTACGTTGGGCGAGAGCTTGACGATCAGCGGACGCGAGGTAATCCTCTTCACGGCGCTGACCACGCCCGCCAACATTTGCGGATCGCTGCCGAAGGTGATTCCGCCGCACTTCGTGTTGGGGCAGGAGACATTCAGCTCGTAGCCGGCAATGCCGTCGCCGTCGTTCAGGATGCGCACCACATCTTCATACTCTTCCTGCGAGTGCCCGAAGACATTACACAGGAAAACGATGTTGCTGATCCGGCGCAGCAGCGGCAGCTTCTCTTCCAGGAAAGCACGGGCGCCGATGTTCTGCAGCCCGATGGCGTTGAGCATTCCGGCCGCGGTTTCGAACAGTCGTGGCGGAGCGTTGCCGGCCATGGGCTCGCGGGAAAGCCCTTTGGTGACGAATCCGCCCAGGCGCTCCAGGGTGACAACATCTTCGAACTCCACGCCGTAACCAAAGCTTCCGCTGGCGGCGAGAACCGGGTTCTTGAAGCTGATGCCCGCTACATTGACGCTCATATCGAGCGCCGGGCCGGGCACGGGACTCATTGGGCGCGCCTCTCGCGCACCATCGTGACCGGCTGCCGGACGCTGGCCGTGCGCTCCAGCTTGTCCCACGCGAATCCGCGCCCCTCCATCGCGCGTTTCATGGTCCGGATGAGGACGAGCGAGAACAGCTGGCGATAGGCGAAGCGCTGCAGCCAGACATGGGCGAGCAGCAGGAAGTCGCGTTTGCCTCCCGGCTGTTGCCGCTCCAGGGTGAAGGCAATCGACGACGCGATAAAGTCGATCACCATGAACAGCGCGAAGTACACCACCAGCTTGTGGAAGTTGGCCGCATTCGCCGACTCGGGGTGGAAATAGCGGTTATAGGCGTACATGCCGGCGCCCACCACGAACATGATGTCGATAAAGGGGGACACCAGCGGCAGCAGGATCTGGAAGATCACCATGTTGGGAATGGCGACCCAGCCCAGGGCGCCCTTCTGTTTCACCGCGGCCAGATGTTTCCATACCGACTGCATGATGCCGAAGGACCAGCGGAAGCGTTGTCGCATGAGGCCGTTGGCCGTCGTCGGCGCCTCGGTGTAAGCCAGTGCGCGGTCTTCATAGTTGACCCGGTAACCCGCCTGCAGCAGCGCCATGGTGAGGTCGGCGTCTTCGGCCACGGTATCTCGATGGTATCCGCCGGCGGCCCGGACCGCGGCCGTACGCCACGCGCCAATTGCGCCGGGCACCACGCTGACCGCATTCAGGGTGTTCAGGGCGCGGCGCTCGAAGTTCTGGCTGGTGATGTATTCCAGCGCCTGCCAGCGCGTCCACAGGTTCACGCGGTTGCCCACCTTGGCGTTGCCCGCCATGGCCGCAACCCTGGGATTGCTGAAGTGCGGCACCAGCCTGGAAATGGCGTCCGGGGCGATGACCGTATCGGCATCGATGCCGACAAACAGCTCTTCCGTGACCTGCTCCAGCCCATAGTCCAGCGCATCCGCCTTGCCGGAGTTCGGTTTGGTCAAGACGGTGACCTGGCCTTCGCCAATTTCACGCTGGAAGGCCGCGCGGGTTATCTCCAGCGTGGCGTCCCGCGACCCATCATCGATCACGATGACGCGCAGCTTTGGGTAGTCGGAGTCGAGCACCGAGCGTACCGTGCGCTCGATCACCTTCTCCTCGTTATAAGCCGGTATGAGCACCGCGACCGCCGGACGGTAGTCTGGATCGAAGCCGCTGTCGGGCCGGCGGAGGCGGTCATAAATGGCCAGCGCGCCGACCAGCAGCAGACGTCCGCTCATCAGCACGTCGCCCACGAAGAAGACGAAGATGATGAACGACTGCAGCAGTCCGAAGAGCGAGAAGTTCAGGCTGTCCACCCACGCCGCCCAGCGCTCATTCGTGGTAATCGGCGGCATGACATCAGCGCGCGTTTTGCCCATCAGCTCGGAGACGGGCACAACCTGATAGCCACGCGCTTTAAGGTTGTCGAGAATCATGGCCAGCGCCACCACCGTCTGGCTGCGGTTGCCCCCGCCATCGTGCAGCAGGATGATGTTGCCGCACGACAGATTGCCCGGCTGGCAGGGCGGCAGATTGGCCATCACGTCGTCGCTGATCTCCTTCGCCGAACGCCGCGGATTGTCATGCCAGTCGTTGGGATCGATCTTGTCGCCCACCGTGATGTAGCCCAGATCCTGCGCCAGCTCCAGCGGCCGCACCTGGTCAGCGGTGTCCGGTTCCTGATCGATGGAGTAAGGCGGCCGGAAGAGGACAGGCTTGACCCCCAGCTTGCCCTCAAACAGGCGCTCGGTAAGGTTCAGCTCCACCTCGAAATAACGCTTCGAAATGTTGCTGATGTCGGGATGGGTGAAAGTATGGTTGCCGATCTCGTGGCCTTCGTTGTAAATGCGTTTGGTCAGGCCGGGATACTTCTCGGCCTCGGCGCCAATCAGGAAGAAAGTCGCTTTGACACCCTTCTGCTTCAGTACATCGAGAATTTTCGGCGTCCACTCCGGGTCGGGACCGTCGTCGAAGGTGATCGCCACCCTCTTTTGCGGGGTCCCTCCGTACATGCTCACCACGTAGGGCGAAGGCAGGATCTGGAAAATTTCGTCGCTTACGAGGTGCGTGTCGGGGTCGACGCTAATGCGGCGCTCGCCCGCACCCGGGCGGGACTGGATGCGCAGGATTTCGCCCTGGCCTTCGATGTCCACGTCCTGGCCGGGCGGCACGGTCGCCAGCTTGCTGGTCGCTGCCGCTTCGAACGGTTTGTCCCAGACTGCCCAGAGTGAACGGTCTTCCGAACCCAGCCGCCACAGTGCAAACGTATCGATGCCCAGCGCGTGGGCCGCCCGCATCTGGTTGAGCGCGGTTACACCATCCAGATACCACACATCATGACGGACGTTGCCGTCGAGATAGGCGAAATGCGGGTTCATCGCGTCGTCGTCGAAGTTGATGTCGGTTTCCGCGTCCGCGGCTTCCGACCATGCCTCCTGCGCCGTTACCGTGTGATTGTCTTCCGGCGGCGTGCCCTTTTTCTGGCCCTTCTTCATCGCCCAGTCGTAGCCATAGTTGGCCACGGCGCAGATGATCTTGTCCTTCGGGATCACCTTCAGGGCGTCCTGCAGGTTCCTGACGAACCAGTCCTGGCCGGCGACGGACCCCGGTTCGCCTCCCGGATAGTGCTGGTCGTAGTTCATCAGGATGAGTCCGTCGGAGATTTTAGCCATCCCGGCGTAGTCGAAGCTTTTGTCATTGACCGGCACGGCGATGTACAGCTTCAGACCTCTGGTCAGCAGATCGCCATCGAGCTCCTGCACCAGGGCGTGGAAATCGTCGCGCGAGCTGTCAGGGAAGGATTCGATATCGAGCGTCAGACCCTTGTACTGGTCGGTGGCCAGAAACGTCATCAGTTCGTTACGGAAGCGCTGCCGCGCGGCCGGGTCGGCCAGGAACTTCGCGGTGAGCTCAGGGTTCCACTGGTTCGAAACCGGGTCGAAGTTGTTGACCAGCGGCAGAACTTCGGTCTGCGCCTTCTCGGCCTTCAGGAAAGCCATCACCTTATCGTCAATCGGGCGTGGCTTACCCTTCTCGTCCATCACGTCATAGAGAGTGTTCAGCTCGGTGACGGCCTGCAGCCGGCCATCGGCGGTGAGCACATGCATCCACTCGGGAAACAGCAGGTCGATCTGCGGGTAGTATTCCTTCAGCGAGGCGAAGCTGGCCGCGTCCCACTGCACGTAAAACGCCCCCCGGATGCCTTCGTCCGAGTTCAGCGCCACCTGCGAGGCGGGGCGTTTGGTCTTGCGGTGGGTGTTCAGGCGGCGGGGCGGCTTGCGCTTCTGGCTCTCTTTGAGTGCGCGGTACGGCTTCTTGACCTCGGGTAAGGCAACTCCGGGCACCGACGATCCGCGCAGCACCGAAACCACAAACAGGATCACCAGCAGCGTGACAACGATAACGCTGGAATCCAGAATGAGACGCAAACGGCGCCAGCGTTTGCGCTGGGGGTCGAAGAATATTTGCCTGTTCTGAGGCATTTGCGCGAGGTCAACCTAATCGTAGCTGGCAGCAGGGGATAGGGCAAATTGGCCGGAAGCGGCAGCTTGCCGCCCTGGCTGTAGGCGTTCCGGCAGCCCGGTAATTTCTGGATATAAGAACACGAGTTGGATACGGATGTCTCGCCGCAACCATGGTGGAGAGCGCAGCCCACCTGCCAGTGTTCAGACGCTCCAAGCCATGCTCGGGGTGCCAGAGCTGAGGCGAACGCCTTCGTACCGGATGCTATATTCGGTGAGCACCTGTCGGAATTCCGGCCGTGCACGCGCGATTTTGCTTCCTGGCGGAATGCTGGGTGCTGGGTGCCGAATGCTACGTCCGCCCCTGCCGTTCCGGCGCATGCTCCAGAACCATCGGAAGTTCTTCCTCCTGCTGACCCTGGCCGCCTTTGCCCTGCGGCTGGTCTTTTACTTCCTATTTCCTCATGTGACTGGCGATTCGCTGATCTACGGCGACATCGCCAAAAACTGGCTGGATCGCGGGATCTATGGCCTGACCCACGCCGACAGCCCGCATCCCACGTTGATTCGCCTGCCGGGGTACCCGGCCTTCCTTGCCGCCTGCTTCGTCCTGTTTGGACGCGAGCACTACCATGCCGTGCTGCTGGCGCAGATCGTCATCGATGTGGCGGCCTGCTTCTTCATCGCCGACCTGGTGCGAAGAACGGTTTCCGAACGCGCCGCCCGGTATGCCTTTCTGCTGGCGGCGTTGTGCCCGTTCACCGCCAACTACACGGCTGCGCCCCTGGCGGAGACGCTCAGCATCTTCCTTGTCGCGGTCGCGCTGGATGCGGCGGCCGCCGGGCTGACATCCGCAGAAGAGGGGAAGCAGGGGCGGGCAGCGTGGGTCTGGTGCGGCGTAGGACTGTCCTGCGGGATTCTCATGCGCCCGGATGGCGGCATTCTGCTGATTGCCATTGGCATATATGTGATTGCGCGAATCTGGCGCCGTCCAATCGAACGGGCTCCTCTGTTCCGGGCGGGCGTGCTGGTGCTGGCGATTTCGCTGGCGCCGCTGGCGCCCTGGACGCTGCGCAACTGGCGCGACTTTCATCGCTTCCAGCCACTGGTCCCAAAATCGGCGAGCGATCCCGACGAATTCGTCCCCGACGGCTTCGATACGTGGGTCCGGACCTGGTCTGCCGACTACGTTTCTACCGAGGAGGTGTACTGGGCGGTGCCGGGCGACAATATCGAGCTAAATCTGCTGCCCTCGCGGGCCTTCGATAACGCTGGGGAGCGGGAGCAGACGCAGGCCATTGCCAGCGACTATGCAAGGACGCAGGTCGTCAATCCCGAGCTGAACGCCCGCTTCATGCAACTGGCCAAAGAGCGCATTCGTCGCAATCCGCTACGCTATTACGTCTGGCTGCCCGCGTTGCGCATTGCCGACATGTGGCTGCGCCCGCGCACGGAGATGCTGCCTCTCAACTCGCGCTGGTGGGAGTACGCCGACGATACCCGATCGTCGGTGATCGCCTCAATCTGGGGTCTGCTGAATCTGCTGTTTATCTTCGCGGCGGTGATGGGTGTGGTGCGCGGCCCCCGGCCCCGCTATCTCGGCATGATGCTGCTGTTCGTGCTGCTGCGCTCGGCGTTTCTGGGAACGCTGGCCAATCCTGAGCCGCGCTACACGCTGGAGTGCTATCCGGTGGTGCTGCTGCTGGGCGGAGCGTGGATTTCTGGATGGACAGAATAGAGGGTACATCTGACAGCATTTCATGTCACAAGCTTATCGATGCGGCTCGAAGCGAATCCAACCCTCGGCGCCCCCAACGTATTGAAAGGCGATTTTCCGCCAATTGACCAGCAGCTCGTGGATTTCGAGTTTCCGTTGTCGTCCTTCCGGACCATTTCAATCAGCAGCCGAAGGAGCATTTCCAGCTATGATTGTGATATGTGCTGATCGCGCTCCAGTGGACGAACGACACGAACCGAAGCGGCACGTACCGGGCCCACACGTATCATTGACAAGAGCGCGAGTTGCCGCCCGCCGCCGCCAAATGGGCATGTGACGAATTTTGCCTGGTGATCTGAAACTCAAACCGCACAATCCGGTGTAAATCGCAATGGCGAGACCGATGACTGCCGTGCCTTACGTGGTCGCGATGATAGCCGTCATCGTCACCGTAGATGTCCTGATCTTCAGGAATCACTTATGGGAACGACTGATGGTGAACATCGGAATCGTTCTGGTGTTCGCAGCCTTCTATTTGCGATTCCTCGGGCACCGATGAATGACGTTCGGCGACAGCGGGTCACTTGTGAAACGGGGATTTTCAGCAATCAATTGCCCCTGCGCGGACAGGCTCTATTTCGTGCTTTGCATCTGACGGCCTTGAATGTGGCCAGACGGGCGCAGCACCGAGAATGCGGTCAGCAGCACTGAGAGTATCAAACCAACCACGACCTGCGGATTGCTCCGTAGCGGAAACAGGGTTGCAATCCACAGCATCAGGGCCAGTAGCATGATGTTCGCGATCACCGATACGACGTAGACTCCCTTTGCGACAGAGCTATACGCCACCCGGAGCAGGTTGAGCACCGCGATTGCGATGATCAGCAGGCCGCCGCTTGCGAACCAAATGGCGTTGATGTCGATCTCGGGGTGCACTCTCCGCGTGAGCAGTACGTGAACGGCACCGAACGCGGCCAGTAGCCAGCCAATGGCAATGTCGAGTGTTCTCAAGCTTCCCTCCAGGACTTATGTGCTTTTCCGCAACTCCAAAGCAGATAACCCATAGCCGGCGATGGCTAGCGAGCAGAGACGTTATCATAAGGGATCCGTCGCTGCTGTGGACGCCCTCAAGAGAGGTTCAGCCTTCTGCGCCTTTCGTGATCCACGGGGTCTTACTCCGACCCGGTGTTTTCCCGGCCAGCGCCGTCGCTTAAGTCAGCAGGATATTGTCAATCAGCCGTGTGGTACCGAGATACGCCGCCACGGCGACCAGCGCTCCGCGCTTCAGATCCTTCACCGGCTCAAGCGTCTCCGGATCGACCACGGCGAAGTAATCCAGCCGCGCAGCCGCTTCCTCCGCGATCACCTGCTTTCCGATCGCAAGAAGCTTTTCGGGATCGCGCTCGCCCTGGTCGGCCGCCAACTGCACCCTCATCAGCGCACGATGCAGCACCAGCGCCGCCTGCCGCTGCTCGGGCGTGAGATAGGCATTGCGCGAGCTCATCGCCAGACCGTCCTTCTCGCGCAGCGTGGGGCAGACGACCATCTCCACATCCATGTCGAGGTCCCTGACCATCTTGCGCAGCACGGCCACCTGCGCTGCGTCCTTCTGTCCGAAGAAGGCGCAATCGGGCCGGACGATTTCGAACAGCTTGGCGACCACGGTCGCCACACCGCGGAAATGTCCGGGGCGCGAGGCGCCGTCCAGCCGCCCACTCAGCTCCTCCACCAGCACATAGGTCGTCGCGCCCGCGGGATACATTTCCTCCACCGAAGGCACGAAGAGCAGCTCCACCCCGAGTTCCTCCAGCAGCCCGGCATCGCGCTCCAGGTTTTGCGGATATCTGTCGAGATCTTCCGCGGGGCCGAATTGCAGCGGGTTAACGAAGATGGAGACGGCGGTCACCTTGCAGCGCGCTTTGGAGGCGCGCACCAGCGACAGATGGCCTTCGTGCAGAGCGCCCATGGTCGGAACAAAACCGAGCGTCCTGCCGCTGCGCGTCATGTGGCGGCAGACAGCCTTCATTTCGGCAATGGTTGGAATGCGCTTCACGGATTAAAGCGGTCGGCAGGAGGCTTTCCGCCCGCAGGCGCCGTTGCCGGAGCGTTGCGGTCCGCGCCTGCCGGGGCTTCAGGCTCCGGCAGTCTCCAGCTTGCCAGTACGCCGTTCAGCGTCGGCTCCAGACGGGCAAAATTCTGCGGCGCGCATCGGAGGGCGACGGAGTAGATTTCATTGTCCGGTCCTTCGATGAAAACCACCTCTTCCAGCCACTCGCGGCCAGTGGACTTCTCGCGGTACTGCGCCTTCAGCATCTGCGCGGGGTTGTGAGCGACCGTGCGCTGGCGCCGCTGAAGGGTGACGAAGTTCTCGCCGGCGTCCCGCATTCCGGCCGCCGCCTGCCCGACGATGGCGTCCAGCCCCGCAGCTTCCTCGTCGCCCTCGGGCGGAGGCGCCACCATGGCTAAGGTTATCCCGTCCCACAACGCACGATCTTCCTTCTGCGGCGGCGCAATCACCACCCCGTTGCCATCAAAAACCTCACCCAGCATCATCCACGAGCCAGGATAGCGGAAGCAGAAGCCGGCGTTGGTCTGGCAGTATCGTTTCCACGGGGCAGGCTTCGGAGCGGGCGTCGTCTGTCCCAGGGCGAGCGCGAGCATTCCCGACGCTGCACTGAGGATCAGGCTCCGTGACCAGAACCGCATGCCCCTACACTTGCATACTCCGCTTGCGTTCGGCAATCGTCTGCAGGGCTGAGAGCGTCTCCCTGGGCACATGGTACGACTCGGCGTCGGAAGGATAGGCGCCTGACTTCACGTCGTCGCGGAAGGCCAGCAGCGCGTTGCTGATGACGGAGGCGGCATCGGCGTAGCGGCGGACGAACTTTGCCGGTGGGGAAAACGTCAGTCCCAGGAGATCGTGAAAGACCAGCACCTGGCCGTCGCACTCCGGGCCGGCGCCGATGCCGATGGTCGGAATCTCCAGCTCACGGGTGATCATGCCGGCGGCTTCGCGGGGGATGCCTTCCAGCACAATCACGCAGGCGCCAGCGCGCTCCAGCGCGAGAGCGTCGCGCATGAGCTGCTCGATGGCATTCAGCGTCTTTCCCTGTACTTTGTAACCGCCCATGGCGTGCAGCGACTGCGGCGTCAGCCCGATATGGCCGACGACCGGAATCTCGGCCTCGACCAGCCGTTCGACCAGGCGCGCGCGCTTCTCGCCGCCCTCGATCTTGACCGCCTCCGCTCCGGCGTCCTTGACGAAACGCGCGGCATTGCGCAGGGATTCGCGCTGGCTGACGTGATAGGAGGCGAAGGGCATGTCGGCGACCAAAAAGGCGCGCTTCACCCCCCGGCGGACGGCGCGGGTGTGATGCAGCATCTCCGCCATGGTGACCGGCAGGGTGTTTTCATAGCCCAGCACCACCATACCCAGCGAGTCGCCGACCAGCACCATGTCAATGCCGGCTTCATCGACCAGACGCGCGCCAGGATAGTCATAAGCGGTGAGGCACGTAATGATCTCGTGCCGCTGTTTTTTTTCGAGAAGAGTGGAAGCGGTGATTTTGGCGCGGAAGTCGCCGGTGGTAACGCTCACGATGTCCTCCAGTGCAGTTCCCTCGCGGGGATACCGCCTGTATTCGGCCTCGGCACGAGGCACAACGATGCCCGTGGGAGACAGCTGAATTTTACACCTTTGCGGGCGCGGTTCAATTCCCCTTCATGGCCCGTCCCGGGAGCACCAGAAGGCTACGCCTATTGCGAGCAGGTATGGTCGCGGACGATGCGCCAGCCCTCGGGAAACCTTCGAAAGATGAGGGTAAAGACGCCGTGGGGCTGTTTTCCGTCGGGCATGACGAGCTGGAATTTGCCTGTGGCGAAAGCGGCATCGCTCCCGAGGGCCTCCACACGCAATTCGCTGAACGAGAGGGTGCCCATCGCGCGCCCCTCCGCCTGATAGGTGCGGCGGTAGCGTTCCAGCGTTGGCTCCCAGCCCTGGGTTTCAGCCGTTCCGGAGACGAACGTGAGCTCCGGCGATTTCCAGTAGCCGGCCATGAAGCCTTCTAGGTCGTGCCGGTTCCAGGCGTCAACCTGCGAGTGGAGAACGCCGCGGATGGCCGCCTCAGGGCCGGACTCACTCTGTTTTGGAGACTGCGCGAGCGCTGTCCCGAGCACAAGGGCGATACTGATGGCGGCAAGCAAGCGGCACATGCGGACCTCCGCAGCGCGCCAGTGTAGCGGAACCCGCGGGACAAAAAAAGCGGCGGACTTCTGTCCACCGCTCTGAGGTTTTCGATTTGCCTGCGGTCAGTGCGCCTGGGCGTTCACTTCGGCGCGGCTGCGATGCAGCGTGGAAAGGAAAACATCCTTGCTGCCCTGCGGGTCTTTTACCTTTCCGGTCAGCACCGGACGGAAGCTCTCATGGCGGCCATAGTAGGCGGTCATGGAGTCATCGTCCGCTTTGATGGCGGTTCCGTTGATGGTCGCGCCTGCAAACAGGCCGCGCGCACGGGAGTAGGTCAGGATCTCCGTATTCGCCTTCCAGTTGGTGTCGGCCGCAGCCTGGCGTCCAACCGGTCCGGCCGAAGCGCTGGCACTGCCACCAACCTCGAACTTGGAACTGAGGAGCCGATTCATGCCGTTGTCGTTCATGATCAGCATGACCAGGTCCACGCCTTCCGCGCCGATCTGCGCGCCCCAGCTTCCACCGGTCATGGTGAAGAATGCAGGCGCGCTCCAGCGGCCGCTGGCCAGCCGGCACGAGGCGACGCCGCGCCCATGCTCGGCACCAAAGATGAAGCCGCCCTTGACCATCGAGGGCACTACGGCTACGCACTTCGCTTTGGTGAACACCTGATCGGGAATTCCGGTATCGGGTGAGGCCAGGAGCTCATTCAGGTCCTTGGCGGCATCGTCCAGCCGGGCAAGGGCCTTCTGGTGGTCGGAGCCTTCTTTGGTTCCGGCATCCTTGGCCGCCTGCTTCTCCTCGTCGGCCTTGTTCTCGTCGCGAACTGCGGCATCCTTGCGGGCCTGTTTGGTTGACTGCTCCTGCTCTTTACGGCTCTCGTTCGCAGTGTTGTTGGTGGAGCCGGCGTTATTGTCCTGGGCTGAAGTGTCCGCCGGCGTGTTGCTTTGTGTGGTGGTGGTGGTGCTGCTCTGGGTGGTTGTTGTCGTGCTTTGCGCGGCATTGTCATTACCGCTGTTACTGTTATTGGAGTTTGCGCTATTGTCCTGCGCCCAAACCATGCACATGCTGAGCACCAACAACCCCAACAGAATCCCGATTCGCTTCATAATCTTCACTCCTCCGTAGAGAAACCCGCGGACGGGCCGGAATCCGTCCTGGTAACTTGGATATCGAACGAAGGTGCGGGGTTTACAGGCAGAAAGGAACTATTTGCAAGCTGGAGCCTGCAACCAGGGACCGCTCTGCTAGGCCCTGCGTTTGCCGGCGGTGGGCGGCCGCTGCCAGGGACGCGCCGGGCGCTGGGACTCGGGCAGATCGCGATCGCGTACGCGGTCGTAAAGATACGCTTCGCTGACCGTGCCCAGACTCTCGTTGTAGAGGCTGATGCCGCCGGTACCCTGTTTCAGCTCTTCGGCGAACTGGTGCAGCGCCTTCAGGTGCTCGGCGGTCGCCGGATAAGTGCCTTTCGATGTTTTCAGCACTTTCTGGTAGCCCTGGTCGATCAGCCTGGAGATCTCCCCGTTGATGAGGTAGCCGGGATAGGCAAAGATGCTCACGCCGCCATCCTCGGCTGACTCGATCGCCGCCGAGACGTGATATTTCTTCAGGAACACGCGGTTCTTCGCGCCCGGAGCCTGCAGCACATCGAAGCCGTGGTCGCGAAACCACGGCACCGCGTCGTCAAAGGAGACCGTCTTCATTTTGGCCTTCACAACACCACTTCCTCCGCAGCGGTTCGCGCGCGCTCAAGTACCAGGTTGCTCCATCAGTCCGATAGCCGGTGCGAAGCTCACGTTGCCCGGGCCGGTCCTTTTTTCGCGCTCCGGAGCCTGGAATCCCCACTTTCGCACAAGCGGCGGGCTGACGGCAACCTGCGGTTGGTGCTTGCGGGCGGTCTGGCAGGCATAGAATTTGCTGTCGGGAGGGAAGGTCATGTCGGGAAACGAGCCGAGATTCGTGGGCGTCGAGCTGTATTTCGAAGATCTGGAACGGGCGAAGCACTTCTACACCGCGGTACTGTGGCTGGAGCTTTCCGAAGAACAGGCCGGACACCACGTGAAGTTCGACACTCCCGCTGGTTTTATCTGTTTGGAACGGCAGGGGTCAGAGTCGTATCCCTCGCGTGACAAAGCGGTGCTCTTTTTCGAGGTGAGCGATGTGAAGGCAGCGGTCACGGCCCTCGGACGCGAGCGGTTTCTTCAGGTTGAGCCGGCCTGGGCGGTGCTGCATGACCCCGAGGGACACAACGTGCTGCTGTTGCAAAGGGCATAGAACGGGGAGATGCCGCCGATTCATCCCCGCGCCAGCCCGCAACCGTCCCTGCTAAACTGAATGTCCGGGTGCTGCTGGCCCTTCGATCAAAAATGGACGCTCCAATTTACAAACGCATTCTTCTGAAGCTGTCGGGCGAAGCGCTGGCTGCGGGCCAGGGCTTCGGGGTGGATAACCAGCGGGTGCATGAGATCGCGGCCGAGCTGGCGGAGGTGCACCGGCTGGGAGTCGAGATCGCCATTGTGGTTGGCGGGGGAAACTTTTTTCGCGGTGTGGCCGAGCAGGCCAAGGAGATGGACCGGGTCTCAGCGGACCACATGGGCATGCTGGCGACGGTGATCAATGCATTGGCGCTGCAGGACGCGCTGGAGAAGCAGGACATATTTACCCGCGTGATGAGCGCCATCGAAATGAACCAGGTGGCCGAGCCGTTCATCCGCCGCCGTGCCATCCGCCATCTGGAAAAAGGCCGGCTAATCGTGTTCGCCGGGGGCACCGGCAATCCCTACTTCTCCACCGATACCGCCGCCTCCCTGCGCGCCATGGAAATCAAGGCCGACGCCATCCTGAAGGCGACCAAGGTCAACGGCATCTATACCGATGATCCGGTGCTGGTGAAAGACGCCACCATGTTCGAGCAGATCAGCTACATGGAAGTGCTGCGGCGCGGATTGCGGGTAATGGATGCCACGGCGATCGCCCTTTGCCGTGAAAACAACCTGCCGATCGTCATCTTCAACCTGAACCAGCGAGGCAACGTACGCCGGGTGGTGATGGGCGAGCGCGTGGGTTCGCTGGTGACCCAGGGATGAGGCGGTCAGGCAGCTTGCAGAACTGACAACCTGTTCTCGATTTTGCAAGCGGCTGGCAGCAATCGCGCTACAATTTTAAAGGTTCCCCGGAAGGCATTTGTATGGCTGAGCACGTTTACAGGCCATCGGAGGCGGTTCCGGTTTCCGGAGTCTACCGGGTCGAGCACAACCACCACCGCGATGCGCACGACGCAACCCTGCTGGAAGGAGAGGTTTTTCCCGCCTGTGTCGTCTGCGAAGACCGCGTGCGCTTCACGCTAAAACACCGCGCCGCCAGCATACACGGCGACAAGGATTTTCCCCCTCGCTGAAAGTGCCGTTATGACAGCCGCCCCCGGCGCATTCCCGCGCCGGGCAGCACCAGGACGCCAGCGCCAATACGCGCAGGAGCCCGGCCGGATGACAGGCTGGCTCTTCACAAACCAGTAAATTTAGGCTAATTTTCTAGCACACAGTAAGCACAACGATAAGGTGGGGGGCCACCATGACTGTATCTGTATACGCGCGGATCGTCCGATTCGCTGCTGCCGGTTACTGTGCTGTCTCGCAACCAGAGACTACATTCCAGCTGCAGGCCGGAAGCGTCAGGAATTCGGGACACGGCGGCCGAAGAGCGAACGGCAGACGTTATCGCTCCGGCGACACGGTGCGCCAGTCGGGTATCTACGAAGTGATCCACGACCGCGATCATCGCGAAGCGCACGAGGTCGTGATGATCAGCGGCGAACGCTTTCCCGGCTGCGAGACCTGCAGGGATCGTGTGCGTTTTCGCCTCGTCCGCACCGCGCCCTACATTTTTCAGGACGAGGATTTCGAGGAAGAGACCTGAGACGGCATTATCCCGTCAGCTCTTAACCGCGGCCATCAGCTCATTCCTGCTGCGTTGTTACACTTCACCTCCGGATGGGCGACGGTCCATCGTTCGTCTGCGGAAGTCGCAACCTCACAGGACCGGCATTCACCACACGCGCCTGACGGCGGGAGCCATCGCTCCCGGCAGGCTGACGGGGGGAAAGGCCGCGGCTTATAATCGTGGGTTTGTTGATTTCATCCTGAGGCGATGGTAATGGCTCAAGTAAGCATGGCGGCGATTCCCGCCCTGAAGGACAGCTTTGCGCAGCTGCGAACGCGCATGGACAAGGCGGTGGAAGACTTTCGCAAGGAGATGGCTTCCACCCGCACCGGGAGGGCCTCGGTGCACATGCTGGACGGCGTGAGCGTGGACGCCTACAGCTCACAGATGCCGCTCAACCAGTTGGCCAACGTGAGCGCGCCCGAGCCGCAGCTCATCACCGTGCAGGCCTGGGACGTGAGCCTGATTGGCGCCATCGAGAAGGCCATTCGCAGCGCCGATCTGGGCCTGAATCCCATGAACGACGGCAAGCTGGTGCGCGTGCCCGTGCCGCCGCTCACCGAAGAGCGGCGTAAGGAGATGGTGAAGCATCTGCACAAGGTGCTGGAGGAGCATCGCACGGCGGTCCGCAACATCCGCCGCGACGGCAACGATCTCATCAAGAAAGCCACCAAGGACAAAAAGATCACGGAAGACGAGGAGCGCGGCGCGCTGGAACAGCTCCAGAAGCTGACCGACGACGAAATCAAGAAGATGGAAGAGCTGGCCAAGGGCAAGGAGAAGGAAGTCCTGTCGATCTAGAATCGATCGCACGCTCGCCCAAAGCCCCAATGAGAGGGATCTCACGCAATCCAGCCCGAAGTGAATCGCCAGGGCTTGCGGCGCGCTGACGGCCGTGCCTTTCAGAACTGATCTCCGAGCTTGCATCCCGCGCTACACTACGGCAACCTCGTAGCCATGATGCTCGATTTGGGCGATCTGCGGGTGCGCAACTGGCGCAGAGAGGACCTCGACGCCCTGTTGCGCTACGCCAATAATGCGAAGATCGCAGCCAACCTGCGCGACCAGTTTCCTCACCCCTATACCCGGCGCGACGGCATCGACTACCTGAACTACGTGCGCTCCATGGATGTGCCCATGGCCTTCGCCATAGAACACGAGGGCGAGGCGATCGGCGGCATCGGATTCAGGCTGGGCAGCGACATCGCGCGGCTGAGCGCGGAGATGGGCTATTGGCTGGCGGAACCGTTCTGGGGACGCGGCTATGCCACCCGGGCGGTGGCCGCAGCCTCGGAGTGGGCGTTCGAGAACTACAGGATCATCCGCGTCTTCGCCATGGTTTTTTCCCACAACGCCGCATCCATACGGGTGCTGGAGAAAGCGGGCTTCCAGCGGGAGGGCATTCTGCGGCGCAGCGCGATCAAGAGCGGAACCGTGCTCGATCAGCTGATGTACGCGAAGGTGCGGTAAAGGACGGGGGGAAGTCTGTTGTCCACCGCTTCGCGGCAGTGGGCGGCAGCAGGGGCCCAGGAACAAACCGTTTTCCCCTGCTAGCATAGCTGTGTGCCCGCGCTGCTGGATGTTCGCAAGCTCAACATCGAATTTGCCGCCGCTCAGCGACCGGTCACGGCCGTCTGCGACGTCAGCTTTCAGATTGGCGCCGGTGAGGTGTTCGGGCTGGTAGGCGAGTCAGGCTCGGGAAAGTCGGTCACCGCGCTCGCCATTCTGCGCCTGCTGCCACCGCAGGCGCGAATCTCCGGCAGCATACTTTTTCGCGGCGAAGATCTGCTGGCGCTTCCCGAAGTCGGGATGCAGCATATCCGCGGCGCAGGGATCAGCATGATCTTCCAGGAGCCGATGACGGCGCTCAATCCGGTGATGCGCGTGGGCGACCAGATTGCCGAGGCGGTGCTGGCGCATGAGACGCGGCAGCGGCACAATCGGCATCTGCCGCGGGGCCAAGACGGGCAGGGGCTGCGCCCCGGAGTATCCCGGGCCGAGGCGTGGCGACGTGCCGTGGAGGCGCTGCGTACCGTCTCCATCAGCGATGCCGACCACCGCGCGCGCGACTACCCGCACCAGCTCTCCGGAGGACAGCGCCAGCGGGTGATGATTGCCATGGCCGTCGTCAACCGTCCGCCGCTACTGATTGCCGACGAACCCACCACCGCGCTTGACGTTACCGTCCAGGCCCAGGTGCTCGATCTGCTGGGCGAGCTGCGCGAAAAATTTTCACTGGCTATGCTCTTCATCTCCCACGATCTCACCGTGGTCTCCCGGGTTGCGCATCGCATGGCGGTGATGTATGCGGGAAGCCTGGTCGAAATGGGAACCGCGCAGGATGTTTTCCGCCATCCCGCGCATCCGTACACCCGAGGACTGCTAAACTCAGTGCCGACATTGCGAACAGATCGTTCCCGGCCGCTGCAGGCCGTGGAGGGCACGGTGCCCACCATGGGCGCGCTCCCTCCCGGCTGTCCCTTCGAGCCCCGTTGCGCATGGCGGGTTGAAAGCTGCTCGGCGGCGCTGCCGCCGCTGGCCGAAGTTGCGCCCGGCCATCTTGCGCGCTGTCCGGTGGTGGCGAGGGAGGTCCGCTGACCGATGCGGCTGCTGGTGCTCAGTGACATTCATGCCAACCTGGAGGCGCTGGAAGCCTGCCTGAGCGCCGCGCCGGCTTACGACCGGGTAATGAACCTGGGGGATGTCGTCGGCTATAACGCCTCGCCCAACGAAGTTTGCGCGCGGGTGCGCGCCATAAGAGACCAGGTGGTGCGGGGCAACCACGACCGCGCCTGTTCCGGCCTTTCGGATCTGTCGGAGTTCAACCTGGCGGCGGCCATTTCCGCGCGCTGGACCCAGACGGTGCTGGAAGCGGACCACATGCAGTGGCTGCGCAGCCTGCCGCAGGGGCCGTTGCGGTGCGAGGAGCTGCCGGGACTGGAGTTTGTCCACGGTTCACCAAAGGACGAGAATGAGTATCTGCTGACCCTGTCGGCGGCGACGGCTGATTTTCGCCTGCCCGGGCATGCCGACGCCATCTTCTTCGGGCATACCCATCTGCAGGGAGGGTTCGCATGCAGGAACGGTAAAACGCGCGCCCTGGCCCTGCAATACGAGGACGCTGATGGCGTAGCCCACTGCAGAATGGAGTTGGCACCCGGGGAGCGGTATCTGATCAATCCCGGATCGGTGGGGCAGCCGCGCGACAACGACTGGCGCGCCGCTTTCGCATGTTATGAGTGCAACGGAACTGCGCCCGCCATCGTTACCTTCTGGCGCGCACCTTACGACCTTCACCAGGCGCAGGCAAGGATTCTGGCCGCCAATCTGCCGGAGCGACTGGCGACGCGGCTGGCGCTGGGCAGATGACGTATCCCGAACTGCTACCGGTGGGCAGCCTGTGGCATCGAATTCATAGAGGTAAACTACAGAGCATGCCTATCCGTCCCTTTCCGGCAAAATCGCGCTATCACTCCCAGGAATTCATTGGCGGCGCCATTACCAGTCTCGACCAGGGATATCTGCTTGCCTACATCGATGGGGGCGCCCGCGGCAATCCCGGCCCCGCCGGATACGGAGTTGTCTTCGAAGACGAAGTCGGTCGTCCGGTGGCCGAACTGAGCGAGTTCCTCGGCGGTCAGACGAACAACTACGCCGAATACTCCGGCCTGCTGGCGGCGCTGAACTATACCCTGCGGCACGGCTTCAAGGCGCTGAAGGTGGTCAGCGACTCGGAGCTGATGGTGAAGCAGATCGTCGGCGAGTACAAGGTGAGCAGTCCGGCATTGAAGGAGCTGCACGAGCGCGCCATGAAGCTGATCGATCAGCTCGAGTGCTTTGAGATAAGCCACGTGCCGCGGGAGAAGAACCGCCAGGCCGACCGGCTGGCCAACGTGGCGATGGACCGCGGAATTGCAAAGAAAGCGCCCGCCGTGAATGCCACCGACGTGGGTGGCGTGGCTTCGGTTGTGCCCGAGATCAATGGCGTGGTGCGCGGCGGCGTGGTGCAGTTTATGGGCACTCCGCTGCCCGAGGGTACGCTGGTAAAGATCCGCCCGGTAAACTCGTAGTCTCCCGGCGCCGGTTGCAGAGTCCGGCGCTGCGGGTCCGTCGCGCGGCAGGCTTTTGCCTAGCGGTGCAGCCTTGCCGGCCGCTGTTTCGGTCCGGCCGTTTTTCTGGAAACAGCAAAGCGGGCAGGGGCTGCTTCAGGAGAGACGGCGTACGGTTCTTCCTTCCTGTTCTGCTTCACGACATTTCCATCTTCTATTTCCTGGGCCCGATGCAGCACCTGGGTCAGCGGCACGGTTGGAAAGCGCTTGTTGTTGTGGCTCACCGGATTTGCCTCAGTTCAGACCATATGCCAAAGCAATCGGTACGGGGACTTTTTCTTTGTCCGGCGGACTGCGGGCCGCGTGCGCCGCCCTGGTTTACCGCCACGAAGGCAACCCTTGCGGATTTTGTGCATCTTTGATATCGTTAGCGTTGCGTTAGCGTGAGATTTATATGCGGAAAGTAATGAAGCAGCGTGAACATCACTTTAACGTCACACAGCGGGCCAATGTGCCCACCGGGCGCAAGGGCAAGCACCACAGCATCGTCGGCGCGATCATGACGGACCTGGACGGGCTGGAGCCCGGCTTCGCGCTGAAGATTCCGCTGGACGAGCTGCCGGACAGCAAGGTGAATGTGCGCTCGGCGCTGAATCGGGCCGCGCACAAGGCGGCAAGGTCGCTGGCCACGGCGACGGACGAGGAGTTCCTGTACGTGTGGAATACGTAGAAGGGGCCGGAAGCAGATCCCTCGCGGGCTGAAGCCCGCCCGGGATGACGGGTAATGAGGCGTTCGCGACGGCGCCGCTGAAGCTGCGCCCCTTCCAAACAGAGCACGCCTGGAACGCTGGCCTGAAGGCCAGCTCCGCCCCCGCACCAATCTGCGGCGTTCGGCACGGCTGAAAGCCGTGCCCTGATACAAAGCCTTATGAGCTGAGCTCTAGTGTTTCTTGTTTCCTCCCAGGAGTTGGTCGAGCGCACTGCCGACGGGATTGTTCTGCTGCTTTTGTTGCTGGGGAGCGGGTTTTCCTGCCTGCTGCTGTTGCCCGCCCAAGAGTCCGCCTACCAGCGAGCCCAGATTGTTTCCGCCCTTGCCGCTCAGCAGTCCTCCCGCGGTGGGCAGCAGGTTGTTCACCTTCATCTTCGCTATCTGCTCTACATCAGGAGCGACGAGGGGGTGGTTCATGTTGCCGGTAATCAGCACGGGCAGGACCAGTTCCCCGTTCTTGTTGGCCAGCGCCGTATTGAGATATCCGCCTACGCCGGTGCCGCCCACGGACTGGCTGAATCCCTTGTTCAGCACTGCGGTGACGTGCATGTTCAGGTCCTGATTGACCAGGTTGATGGTGCCCGTCGCCGCCATGTTGCCGATATCGAGCGCCGCTTTCGTGTCGTTGGTATTGGCAACGCCGTTACGGATGTTGAAGGTGCCACTCATCTGCGAGAAAGCGGTGTAGCCCTTGGGGCTCACCCCGCCGAATTTGCCGATCTTCGCCAGCTCTCCCGGCAGATCGAGCTTCATGATCTTGCCGTTGACCAGATTCAGGACCATGTTGCCGTTCAGGGTCTGCGCGACGTCGCCTGACGCCGGGGTTGCGAAGGTGATGTTGGTGGTCGCGGCGAGGGTGCCATACAGGGTGTCCTTCACCGACGAGACCGACGACAGCATCTTGTTGGCATCGACATTGGTCAGTTTTGCATTGACCGCGTAGGTCATCGGCGTGGGACGCGTGTCCACGGTCACGCTGCCGTTCTCCTGGCCGCCGTAGATCTGCGAGCTGAGCGGATTGAGCTGGATGACGCCGCGGTTGAGCGCCACGTTGGCCTTCACGTTGCTCAGCACCGTCTGCTCGTAGGTGACGGTGCCCACGCTGATGGTGCCATTGCCGGTGGCGGTTGCCAGCATGCTGGGCTCGGCCGGCTTCGCGGGCGCGGCGTTCGCAGCCGGCACAAGACTCCATCCGGCCTGCGCTTTCTTCTGCGGGGGCGCCTTCTGCGGAGCTGAACTGCCGGTGATCTGCTCCAGTTCGGTCACATTCAGCTTGTCAGCCGAAAGCGCGAAGGTAAGATGCGGCGCCTGGAAGTTGGTGACGCTGAGGTTGCCGCTGGCGTTGGTAGAGCCCAGCGACGCGGCCAGATTGCTGATGTTGGCCGAGTTCTGCGTGAACTGCAGGTTGGCACTGCGAACGTTCAGCGGCTGGGTCAGCGAAGGCATCTTCAATGAGGCATTCTGCAGCGCTCCCGATCCGCTGAATTTCATGGCATTGGTGTTCTTGATCGGCCCGGTGGCATGCAGGTCGAGGCTGATGTTGCCGCTGCCGCTCATGCCTTCCGTGCCGCTGACGCCATACGCCTTGGCGATATTCAGCAGCTCATTGACCTTGCCGTTGATGGTCTTCAGCGAGGCATCGACATTGGGCGATACGGTGGTGTACTGGGTCAGCGTCACCTGCGCCGCCAGCGAGGTTCCGCCGGAGGTCGCGGTGAAGTTGTTGGACTGAATCTGCTGCGGATTCAAGGTCAGGTCGATGGCCGGCACCCGCACCGGCTGCGGGATGTCCTTGCCGGACATCTCCAGTTTGCGGGCGCTCACATTGCCGTTGAAGGCCAGCCGATCGGTAGGACCCTGGGCATGCACGTTGGCGTTCACCTCTCCGGCAATCTTTGCGTTGGGGCTGAAAGCGACGCCGAACGCCGCGGCCAGCCGGGCCGCCTCCTCGATGGAGGCATTGGAGGCGCTCACGTTCATGTCCACTTCCGCGGGATTCGGACGGCTGTTGAAGGTGCCGTTTACCGACAGCGGAGTCGAGCCCAGCTTCAGCTCGCACTTCCTGATCTGGATAAGGTCGTTGTTCAGATTGTCGGAAACATCGAAATCGGCAGAGATGGGATAGCCGACCTGGACCCCGTGCACCACCGCGTTCTCCAGCTTCAGCGAGCCGGCGGCGCCCATAGTTCCGTTCTGGTTGCTGAGATCGGTCGAGCCGGAGATGACCGCATCCATTCCGGCCAGGGCACTGGAGTTGAGGAACTTCTGCGCGCCGGAGAGCGAGACCTGCTTCAGCTTCACGGTGCCCTTGAACGGCGTCGCGGTGAAATCGCTGTTGTTCACGGGACCGCCCTTCCCGCTGAGACTGACGGTCTGCTCACCGCTGCCCGGCAAGTGCGCGGTGAGATCGAGTGAGAAGGGCTTGCCCGGCGCGTAGTCCTCCAGCGTGAGATCGATGTGGTCATAGACCGCGCGAGACTGGTGTTTCTGATAATCGGTGACCGCGATCTGGCCGTCGGTCAGCTTCAGCTCACCCAGAGTGAAGCCGCTGGGCTGGGACTCTGCCGGTTTTGCGGGCTGCTGCGGTTGAGCCGGTACGGTCTTCGCCTGCTGCTGGGGCTGAGCGGGAGCGGGGGGGTTGGCGGGAGGATTGCCGAGAGTCGAGAAATTCCAGACACCCTGGGCGTTGCGGATCAGCTCGACTTTAGGTCGCTTCAGCTCCAGGCTTCTTACCTCAACGTCCTTGCTGAGTAAGGGCAGCAGTTTGACGCTGACGTCCAGTTGCTGCACCTGGGCAAACGGTGCGTTGCTGTGAAAGTTCGCATCGTCGCCGATGGAGACGTTCTGGACTTCTACCCGTACGGGAAAAACGCCCAGAGCCATCTCCCCCAGTTGTACCGGGCGTCCGAGCCGCTGCTGCAGCTCGGACTGGATCTGGCCGCGATACTGGTTTACGTCAATCAGGTGAGGGAGGGCCAGCAGTACTCCGACGATGATCACGACGATGATGACAATGGCGATAGCCAGCTTTCGCATGATGAGCTCCTTGCGTCACGCGGATGCGCCGAATTTCGGAAATTTGGCCTGCTAAGATAGAAGCCTTGCCGCAGAACCCAGTTGCATTCCTGGCAACTCAGACTGCGGCGCAACGCTTGCCCCGGGTACATTCCCGGTTACAGCTCAGCATCCCGGCCCGTCGCAATAAAACTTTCGCGGCCAGCCCCGCGCGCTTCGCGAAGCTGCGGCCAGACCATATTTTCGTGTCCTACCCGGGAAAAATGCCTGCCGGTGAATGAGTTTCCGGCGGTCCGTTAGACGACTGGCGTTGGCGGAGGCGCACTCCGTACGGCTGTCATGGGCCAACAGCACTCGTGACTAAGGAAATAGTGGCACGAGCCGGGGGATTTGGGAAGGGGGACGGCAGCTAGGAGGCAGCGGGAGTCTCGTCCTCGTCGCTGTGCATGAGACCGAACTTCTTCAGCTTGTAGCGCAGCGCGTCGCGGCTGATGTCGAGCAATCTGGCGGCATGGGTCTGGTTGCCGCTGGCCTGGGACATGGCGATCTCCACCAGCTCGCGCTCTACCTCTTCCAGCGAGGTGCCGCCGGCGGGGATCTCCAGGCGCGGCAGGCTGCGTCCGTCGGGCAAGGTTTTGCCCACGGCGCTGCCATTGCCGCCAGAGGAAATCTCGAAGGCCGTCAATGCGGAGTGCTGCTGCGCGACGGCAAAAGGCAGGTAGTCGGGATTGAGCTGGGCGGCCTCTTCCAGAATCATGGCCCGCTCCACCGCGTTCTTCAGTTCGCGGACGTTGCCCGGCCAGTCGTAGCGCAGCATCAGATTGCGGGTTTCGTCGGTGATACCGGTGACGTTCTTGCGGAACTTGCGGTTGTAACGCGAGATGAAGTACTCCACCAGCGGCAGGATGTCTTCTTTGCGCTCGCGCAGCGGCGGCAGAAAGATGGAGATGATGGCCAGCCGGTAGTACAGGTCCTGGCGGAACTGGTTTTCGCGTACCGCCCGCTCCAGATCGCGGTTGGAGGCGGCGATGACGCGCACGTCCACCTGCATGTCGCGTACCCCGCCGACGCGGCGGATGACCTGGTCTTCCAGCACGCGCAGCAGCTTGGCCTGCAGCAGGGGCGAGAGTTCGCCGATCTCGTCGAGGAATAGGGTGCCGCCGTCGGCCATCTCGAACAGCCCCTTCTTCATGGCCTTGGCGTCGGTGAAGGCGCCGCGCTCGTGACCGAACAGTTCGGCCTCCATCAGCGTCTCCGGGATGGCGGAGCAGTTGATGGCGACAAAAGGCTTGTCCTGGCGGCGGCTCTGGTAATGGATGGCCTTGGCGATGAGGTCCTTGCCGGTGCCGCTCTCCCCCTGGATCAGGATGGTAGTAGCTTCGCTGCTGGCGACCTTGTTGACGAAGCCCAGCAGCTCGGACATCTTGTGCGAGACGCCGATGACGTTGTGGTAGCCGGTGCGGCGGCGCATCTCGCCCCGCAGCGATTCCACCTCGGAGCGCAGGCGCGTGGTCTCCAGCGCATTCTTGACGGCGACCGCGAGCTCGTCGAAGTCGAGCGGCTTACCCACGAAGTCGTAGGCGCCCAGCTTGAGCGCGGTCTTGACGTCCTCGAGCTGGGGATCGGCCGTGATCATGATCACGGCGCGCGCGTCACCGGATTTCTTCAGCTGTTCAAGCAGTTCGATGCCGCTGGCATCGGGCAGGCGTACGTCGAGCAGCACGAGGTCGGGAGACTCGTTGTGAGCCACGCGAAGCGCAGCCGCGCCGTTGTCGGCCTCCAGTATGTGGTATCCCCACTCTTCACATTTCTGGCGCAGAGACCAACGAACGAGCTTCTCGTCGTCAACGATTAAGACTTTTTCCGAAGGCATCCAATCTTTACTAAGGATAGGGTACTACAGGAGCTGGACGCCAGGACGCCGGGGCATCCCACGAAGGGGGCAGAGCGGAAGTGAAGCCCTCTCGCCGGCCCGCGTCCCGCCCGCCGCCACCAACCTCCGTTCCAGAGCAAGCAGCGCCACTTCGGGGCCGCCTTCTCCGCAACAAAAATTTCCAGCCAGCTAGCCCGGAACGGGGCAAACCAGCATCTTACCTCGCAACTCTTCCGGGGGTGGGGTGTGCTCGCTCGAATCTCCGGGCCGGTGCTCCGCGCCGCTGCCCGGGCGATCCCCGGACGGCTTCTCAAGCTGCTTTGGTGGCTGGCCGATAACTCCTTTGTGCAGCGGTTGACGCTCATTACAGGTTTGTCGCTTGGGCTGGCCGGGTTGACTCTGGCAGGTGTCGGCGAGTGGGCGGCGGGCCGTTTCGACAGTTCGACGGCCGAAGGGGGAACGCCAGGCCTGCTCGCGCCGTCCATCTCCGGCGGCAGCCGTAGTGCCGCCAACCGGCTTGCACTCCCGGGCCTGCCGGAAGTCAGCGGTCACTTTCCGGCAGGGATCCCGGGATATACCCTGCACCGCGAGGTTCCCGAGGTGCGGCTGCAGTTCACGGTGGCTGACCAGCAGGGCCGCCTGGTCACCGACCTGAGGCAGGCGGACGTGCGCGTCTTTGACGACCAGTTGCCGGTGGCCCGCTTCAGCGCCTTCGAACGCGATGAGGACCTGCCGCTGCGCCTGGGGATCGTTCTGGACACCAGCGATTCCGTCCGCCGGGTGCTGCTGGACGAGAAGACCGCGGCCAGCCACTTCCTGGAGCAGGTGATGCGCCCGCAGACCGACACCGCTTTCGTGATGGCCTTTGGCGGAGACGTGAGGCTGTGGCAGCCGCCCACGGCCAATGGCGAGCAGCTGCGCGATGCCATCGCCCGCGCCCGGCAGCCGGGATGGGGGACCCGCTTCTTTGACGCGCTGTACGCGGCCTGCGCGGCTCAGCCGGCGATGAGCAGCGACGGCAAAGTGCAGCAGCGCGCCATCGTGGTGCTCACCGACGGCGAGGACACCGACAGCCTGCACAGTCTGGCGGACGTCATCGCCATCGCGCAACGCAGCGAAACCCAGATCTACGCACTGACCATCCACCCGCCGCGGGCCGCGAACCGTGGTGACTGGGTCCTGCAGCGGCTGGCCGAGGCGACCGGAGGGCGGCTCTACGTGGCCTCCTCCAGCAGCAACCTGGATAAAATCTTTGAACAGATCGGGCAGGACCTGCGCACCCAGTACTACATCTGTTTCCCGCCGCAGTCCTCGCCTGGATTTCACGCATTGCGGATTGAGCTGCCCGCCTCGCGCAAGCTGCGGGTTCATGCCCGCCAGGGCTATTACGTGCTGGCGCAGTGAGCTCCGGTCAATTCCCACAATGGCTCTTGCGGCGATGATGATGCGCCAGTGGCCGCGACCTGACGGCCCTGCCCTTAGCTTTGCCTGCTGACCCTTCGGGTATACTCGTCGGGCGAAGGGGATACGGTGGGTTCGGTTGGGCTGCAACGTGGCGAGCAGGTGCAACGGCAACCGGCCGGCCCTTTGCCGCGGCCCGGCCGACGGGCCTGGCTCGCCGGAGCCCTGCTCATTCTGCTGACCCTGGCTCTGTACTACCCGGTCAGGTCACATCCCTTCGTCAACTACGACGACAACGTTTATGTGACGGCGAACGAGCACGTTCAGGCCGGCCTGTCGTTGGTGACGCTGCGCTGGGCGCTGGTGACCTACGAGGCCGGTAACTGGCATCCGCTGACCTGGCTGTCGCACGCGCTCGATGTCGAGTTGTTCTCCCTGGATGCAGGCCGTCATCACCAGGTCAGCACGCTGCTGCATGCGCTGAATGCGGCCCTGCTGTTCTGGGTCCTGCTGCGCGCGACCGGCTACGCGGGGCGCAGCTTCATGGTGGCGGCGCTGTTCGCCGTCCATCCCATCAATGTGGAAACCGTAGTCTGGATTGCCGAGCGGAAGACCGTGCTCAGCATGCTGTTTTTTCTGCTTGCCCTGGGTGCGTACAGATGGTATGCCCTCAGCCCAAAGCCGGGACGATACGCAGTTGTGGCGGCGCTGTTTGCGCTCGGCCTGATGGCCAAGCCGCAGGTGATTACGCTGCCTTTTGTATTGCTGTTGTGGGATTACTGGCCGCTCGGACGACTTGCGGTTCGCTCTTTGCCTCTCTCTGTTCTCCGGAAGGACAGGCATGAACTTTCCGGCGAAAAGCCAACAGCGAATAGCAAAGTGCGTTGGTTGATTGCGGAGAAACTTCCGCTGTTCGTCCTCGCGGCGGCCAGCGCGGTGATGACGATGAAGGCGCAGTGGGCCAGCGGGGCCGTGCTTGGGCTCGCTGGAACTCCTTTTTCCGTGAGGCTGGCGAATGCCATCGTCTCCTATGTGAGATACATCAAGAAGGCGCTTTGGCCCTCCCATCTTGCGCTCCTGTACCCGCACCCGGGAAAGTCCCTCCCGGGGGTGGAGGTTTACGGTTCGCTGCTGTTGCTGCTGGCGATTACCATGCTTGTGCTTGAACAGCGCCGGCGGGGCTATCTGCTGGTGGGCTGGTTGTGGTTCCTGGGAACGCTGGTTCCCATGATCGGACTGGTACAGGTGGGACGGCAGGCCATGGCCGACCGCTACGCGTACCTGCCGCTCATCGGCATCTTCATCATGCTGTGCTGGGGAGCGCCGGAGGCGTTCGGCAGCGCCGTGGGACGGCGGGCGGCGGTGCTGCTGCCTGTTGCCGGGACGCTGACCATTGCGGCGCTGAGCGTGGTGGCCCGGCGGCAGATCGGATACTGGTCGGACAATGTGACGCTCTGGAGACATACCGTGGCGGTGACGCCGCCCAACTACATCGCCCAGGACAACCTGGGCGGCGCACTGGTGGCGCGCGACGGGCTGGAGGCGGGGATCGAGCACTACCGGACGGCAGCGGCCCTTCATCCGGTTGACCCCATCAGCGCCTTTAACATCGCCTTCTACGAGCAGCGGCATGGAGAACTGGCGCTCGCCATTGAGCGCTACAAGCGGGTGATGGTGCTGACCCCCCGCGCCTCGCTGAAGAGGCAGGCGTTGAGCAACATGGGCTACGCATATCGCGCTCTGGGGCAGCAGGACCGGGCGCGCGAGTGCTTTGAGGCGGCAGAGAAGATGGAAGGGCCGTAGGCGTGGAGGGGGGTTGGGTTCGGTTGGCGTAAAACCCGTGATGACGACCAGGCCGCAAGCGCCTTTTCCGCTGCCTGCATCGGGGTGGAAGCGGACGGTGGCGCTCGCCATTTTGCTGGCTCTCGCGACCGTAGCGCTTTATGGCCGGGTAAATGACTATCCCTTCGTCAACTACGACGACACGCTCTACGTAACCCAGAACGCGCATGTGCAGGCAGGGTTGACGTGGGAGACGGTGCGCTGGGCCTTCACCACATATCGGGTAGGTACGTGGCATCCGCTGACCTGGCTATCGCATGCGCTGGATTACCGGATGTTCGGGCTGGATCCCGGCGGACCACATGACGTCAACCTGCTGCTGCACGTGATGAACGTGCTGCTGCTGTTCTGGGCATTGCAGGCCGCCACCGGATTCACAGGCCGCAGTTTCATGGTGGCAGCCCTGTTGGCGCTGCATCCGATGAACGTGGAGTCGGTGGTCTGGATTGCGGAGCGGAAGAATTCGCTCAGCATGCTGTTCTTCCTGCTGGCGCTGGGGGCCTATGGCTGGTGGGTCGCCAATCGCAGGCCGACGCGATACCTGGTTGTGGTTGTGCTGTTTGCGCTGGGGTTGATGGCGAAGCCGCAGGTGATTACGTTTCCTTTTGTATTGCTGTTGTGGGATTACTGGCCGCTCGGAAGACTCGGCGTTCGCTCTTCGCATCTTGCCTTTCGCCGGAAGGACAAGGGCGAACTTTCCGGCGAAAGGCGAACAGCGAATAGCGAAGTGCGTCGGTTGATTGCGGAGAAGTTGCCGCTGTTCGCATTGTCCGGAATCAGCGCCGCAATCACTATGGCCGCGCAGCGGGCCGACGGCAACAAGGCGTGGTATCCGCTGGCGCTGCGCGTGGGGTACGCTCTGGTCTCCTATGTGCAATACATCGGCAAGGCTATATGGCCGGCGCGGCTGTCGGCGTTCTATCCCCATCCCGATTTCGTGCCGCTAAGCCAGGCCTTGGCAGCGGCCGCGTTCCTGGCGCTGGTGACTGCGGCGGTGGTGGCCTGGCGGCGCAGCCGTCCTTATCTGCTGGTGGGCTGGTTCTTCTTCCTCGGAACTCTGGTGCCGATGCTGGGGCTGGAAGGGGTGGGATATCAGGGCAGGCAGGGCATTGCCGACCGCTATGCCTACCTGCCGTTCGTCGGACTGTTCATCATGGTGTGCTGGGGCGTGGCGGAGCTGCCGCCCCTGAAGACGGCGAACCCGGTCTGGTTGCGCGGCGTGAGCGTTGCCGCATTGCTGGGGTTGTCAATGGTCAGCTATCGCCAGCTCGGCTATTGGCAGGACAATGTGAGCCTGTGGTCGCACGCGTTGCAGGTCACGCAAGGCAATTTTCTGGCGGAGAATAATCTGGGCAGGGCGCTGCTCGCCGAGGGCCGGGTGGAAGAGGGCGTGGCGCATTTTTACCGGGCGGTGGCCATCTATCCCGACGATCCGGTGGGCAATCTGAACGTCGGGATTTACGAGCAGAAGCGGGGAAATTTTCCGGCAGCGATTGAGCGATACCGCAGGACAGCGGGCGTCACGCGCGACCCCGAACTGAAGTTGGCCGCATTGCGGAACATGGCCATCTGCTATCGACAGCTGGGAGATATTGGGGGCGCGCAGCGCAGCGAGGAGGCTGCGGAGAGAATCCGGCGCTGAGTGGAGAGGTGAAGGCGGACGTGTGACCTGGGCCGACGTGAAAGCTGCTCCGCAGAGTCAGTCCGCATCCCGCAGGCGTGTGTCGCCGGTGGTGCGGAACGCCGTCGCCTGCGCCGTTCTGATGCTGGCCATTCTGGCTATCTATTACCCCGTCCATCGCCAACCCTTCGCCAACTACGACGACGCCGACTACGTCACCGACAACTTCCATGTCCGGGCCGGCCTGCACTGGTCGACCCTGCGGTGGGCGTTCACCACGCACGATGCGGCCAACTGGCATCCCGTGACGTGGATATCGCACGCGCTGGATTGCCGGATGTTCGGCGTGACTCCTGCCGGGCCGCACGACGTCAATGTTCTGCTGCACATGGTGAACACACTGCTGCTGTTCTGGGTGCTGCAGAGCGCTACCGGATTTGCCGGCCGGAGCTGGATGGTGGCCGCGCTGTTCGCGCTGCACCCCATCAACGTGGAATCGGTAGCGTGGATTGCCGAGCGCAAGAACCTGCTCAGCATGCTTTTTTTTCTGCTGACGCTGGCGGCGTACCGGTGGTACGTCCGGGCGGACCAGAAGACGCGGTATCGGCGCGGAGGCCGTTATCTGCTGGTTGCGGTTCTTTTCGCCCTGGGGCTGATGTCGAAGCCGCAGGTGATCACACTGCCCTGCATCCTGCTACTTTGGGACTATTGGCCGCTCGGACGACTCGCCATTCGCTCTTCGCCTCTCGCCTTTCGCCGGAAGGAGCAGCGCGAACTTCCCGGCGAAAAGCGAACAACGAACAGCCAGGTGCGTTTGTTGATTGCGGAGAAAGTGCCGCTGCTGGCACTGTGCGGGATCAGCGCCGTGCAGACGCTGAGGGCACAGGCCTCGGGCGGAGCGACCAGCGGGTACCCTCACGCCGTGCGCCTGGAGAACGCCCTCGTCTCCTACGCGCGATACCTGGGCAAGGCTTTTTGGCCATCCCATCTCGCGCTCTTCTATCCGTATCCGCTCACTCCGTACCGATTGTGGGAGGTCTTCGCGGCGGCGCTTCTCCTGCTGGCGGTCACGCTGGCGGTGGGACTGGCGTACCGGCGGCGCTATCTGACGGTCGGCTGGTTGTGGTTTGCCGGCACGATGGTTCCCATGATCGGCGTGGTGCAGGTCGGCATGCAGGCCATGGCTGACCGCTACGCCTATCTGCCGTTTGTGGGACTGTTCCTCATGATCTGCTGGCTGGTCGCAGAGGGAGTGGAGGGAAGGCGTCTGCCGGCGGCGCTGGTCCAGGCTGGGGCGATTGCGGTGCTGGTTGCGCTCGGGCTGCTCAGTCATCGCCAGGTTGAATTCTGGAACGACCACATCACGCTGTGGACGCACACCCTGGAGGTCACGCGGAACAACTGGGTGGCGGAGAACAATCTGGGGACGGCGCTGCTGAAGCAGGCACGGGTGGAAGAGGCCATCCCGCACTTCCGGGCCGCGGTTGCGCTATATCCCGCCGACCCCAACTCCAACCTGAACATCGGGACGTACGAGCAGATGCACCACAATTATCCCGCTGCCATCGAGCGCTACCAGGCGGCGGCCAAGCTGGCGCGCAACCCGAAGGTCAAGGCCAGAGCGTATAACAACCTGGCTTACGCCTACAAAGACATCGGGGATTTTGTGAATGCGCGGGAGAGCCTGCAGGAAGCGGTGACCGCCGACCCGCAGTTTTCCGGCGCATGGATCAGTCTGGGGCTGATGGCGCAGAGGACCGGGGAGCTGCCGCGTGCCATAAGTGCCTATTCACGCGCGTTGCAGATCTACCCTTCGGACTTCGGATACCTGCTGCTGGCGGGAGCATTGGAGCAGAGCGGCGATCGGGCGCGGGCACAAGAGGCCAGAGAGAAAGCCGCGGCGCTGTCGCGGAATTTCGGGGCAGCACAGCGCTATGCCGATGAACTGCTGGCGCACTGAAAGACAGGATTTCTTGCACAAAACAGGTATTCGGGCGACAATGCCTCAACCCTGACGGCGCGGGGAACGCACGCCTCTGCGCTGCGGAACGAAGGGAACCAGCCTCAGCCAGAGGGCCTCATGATACCGCAGCTCCAGCGGGAAACGCCGGTCTCATTGCCGGGAGCCAGTCCCCAGTGGTCGTTAGCGACGCGGATCGGTTTTCGATTCGCCTTCTCTTATTTCTTCCTCTACATCAGCCAGGGAGCGGTGGGCTCACTTGGACTTAACGAAAAGCTCACCGGATATCGCGCCGTGTTCGCGTCCTTGTGGAGCCGCCTCGTGCCCTGGGTGGGGACGAATATTCTGGGTCTGAAGGACAAGCTGCGCGAGGTCCCCAACGGCAGCGGCGATCAGCTCTACGACTACGTCCTGGTCGGATGCATGTTTGTGGTGGCGTGCGTGGCGACGGCGATCTGGTCGGTACTGGACAGAAAGAGGACGAATTACCGGCAACTTCACCAGTGGCTGCGGCTGGCCATGCGTCTGCTGCTGGTGACCGCGCTGATGAACTACGGCGCGGCAAAGATCTTTCCCATGCAGTTCGCTGACATACCTCTGGCGCGCTTCGTGGATCCGCTGGGCCATACCTCCCCGCAGGGTCTGTTGTGGGTGTTCATGGGGTTCTCCGAGGGCTACGGCTTTTTTTGCGGATTTGCCGAGTTGCTCGGCGGGCTGCTGGTGATGGTGCCGCGGTTGACGACGCTGGGAGCGCTGATCAGCCTGGGAGCTTTAGCCAATGTGCTGATGCTGAACCTGTGCTATGACGTGCCACGAAAAATCTTCACCACCCATCTGGTGCTGGTATGCATGTTCCTGGTCCTGCCGGATGCCAGGCGCCTGGTCAATTTCTTTCTGGCAAATCGCGCGGTCGAACCGGCAACGATGGTGCCTTTCCTGAAAGACAGGCTGCTCAACCACGGAGTGCTCGCGCTGCAATACCTTTATTGCCTGGCAATCCTGGCGCTGTGCCTGGTGACCAGCTACCGGGGTGCGGTGCAGAACAAGACCTATGTGGATGCTTCCCTGCGGGGCATCTGGCTCGTGGAAGAGTTCGTGGTGGACAATGTTCCGCAGCCGGCGCTGGTCACCAACGTGCATCGCTGGCACCATGTGGTCTTCGATTTCTCCGACCTATTCACCATCCAGCCCATGGACGGCCCGCTGCAACTGTGCCGCTTCACCCTCGATGGCGCCGGGAAGAACCTGGAACTGGTGGAGCTGGATGATCCGAGCTGGAAGGCGCGATTTACGCTGGAAAGCCGGGATGGAGACCACATGCTGATGACGGGTGAAGCGAATGGAACGGCGATCAGCGCGACGCTTCGCAAGGTCGATCTTTCTGATCCCACGAAGTTCCTGCTGCGAAACCGGGGATTTCACTGGGTGACACCGGCTCCGCGCTGGCGCTGACGGCAGCGCGGCCGGCAGGCAATGTGAGTTGCGGAAAACAGTACTTCGAGGGAAAATGCATGCTCCCGGAATTGGGCGCAGGCTCGCACAGCGCCGCGGAGGATGATTCCTCGGGAAAAGGGGCCTCATGATACCGCAATTGCAGCGCGAAGCACCGGTTTCCCTGCCGGTGGAGACGAAGCGGTGGTCGCTGGCAACACGCATCGGTTTCCGGTTCGTGTTCGCGTACTTCATACTCTACGTTCTGCCCGGACCTGTCGGGGCGCTGTCGTCGTACAAGCCAAGCAGCGTGCTGGAGAACAATGGAGCCAACTGGGTGTGGCACCGCATCGTGCCCTGGGTGGGAACGAGCCTTTTCCACCTGAAGGCCGCCGACCTGGCCGAGGCGCCCAACGGCAGCGGCGATGAGCTGTATGACTATGTGCTGATTCCCTGCCTGCTGGTGACGGCGCTGCTGGTCACCGCCATCTGGTCGTGGCTGGACCGCAAGCGGCCAAATTACGAGGTGCTGCATGAGTGGCTGCGTCTGCTGATGCGCATGACGGTGGGATGGGGAATGCTGGGCTATGGGATCAAGAAGCTCATCGGGGCGCAGTTTACGCCGCCGACGCTGGCCCGGCAGCTGCAACCGTTTGGCCAGGCCACGCCCATGGGCATGCTGTGGACCTTCATGGGGTCGTCGCAGCCTTACAGCTTCTTTGGAGGTTTCGGAGAGACGCTAGGCGGGGTACTGCTGGTGCTTCCCGGGCTCACCGCCCTGGGCTCGCTGGTCAGCCTCGTCATGATGACCAACGTGCTGATGCTGAACCTCTGCTATGACGTGCCGCGGAAGATCTTCTCCCTTCATCTGGTCCTGATGTGCCTGTTCCTGCTGATACCGGACCTGCGCCGGCTCATCAATGTTTTCATTCTCAACCGTCGCGCCGAGCCCGTGCACCGGGTATCGCTGCTGCAGGACAAGCTGCTGGACCGCGTCGCCCTTTTACTACCGATGGTGTTTGGCGGGTTTGTGCTGTTCGTTGCCGGCCGGCAGTCGGTGATTGACCTGAAGCAGCTGGTAACCACCCTGCCCGCGCCTGTTTATGGAGTGTGGACGGTGGATGAACTTGTCATCGACGGAGTGGTGCATCCGCCCCTGCTGACCGACGCCGAGCGGTGGCAGAGAGTGATCTTCGACGCACCCAAGATACTGAGTATCGACTGGGCGAACGGCAACCACACGCGCTACTACATGCAGCTCGATCTGGCGAAGAAGAGCTTCGATCTGTGGGACGTCGACCACCCCAAATGGAACGCGAGGCTGGCGCTGGACAATCCGGACGCCGACCGGATGACCCTGGAAGGCCGGTTTGGCAGCCAGCAGATAAGCGCGCGGCTGGTGCGAGCGGACCTGTCCGATCCGCAGAAGTATCCGCTGATGAACCAGGGCTTTCACTGGGTGAATCCAAACGTCAACAATCCCGTTCCGTGAGCTCCGGTCCTGCCGCAGCGGAGTAAAAAGGCATGTTTTCCGCCACTCCCGTCAGAAGTGAAAGCGTAGTTGCGCCGCGCGAGTCCGCTGCCGTGCGAATGGGAAAGTCAGCTCTGTGTTCGCCTGGTGGCGTGCATCGTAGCCGGGCGCCTGTACGAGTTCGACATGGCGCACTGGGTCGATCTGGAGATGGCCAACATAGGCTACTCGCTGGCCAGCGGTCACGGTTTCGCTTCTCCCTGGGGTGGTTACACCGGGCCGACCGCGTGGACGGCACCGGTCTATCCGTGGGTGGTCTCCCTGGCGTTTCGGCTCTTCGGGGTCTATTCCGACGGCGCGGCCTTCGCGATGCTGACGTTTAACAGCATCTTTTCAGCATTGACCTGCTGGACCATTTATCGCATCGCCCGCCGGGTGTTTAATCCCAAGGTAGCGGCCTGGTCGGGCTGGGCTTGGGCGCTATTCCCCTATGCGATTTACTGGCCGGTGATCTGGATCTGGGAGACCAGCCTGTCGGCGTTCCTGCTGAGCCTGCTGTTTATGCTTACACTGGAGATGGAAGGGGAGAGCCGGCTGTGGCTATGGTCAGGCTATGGAGCCTTGTGGGGAATTGCCGCCCTTACCGGTACTTCGCTTCTGGCGTGGCTGCCCTTTTCAGGTTGCTGGCTGGCCTGGCAACTGCATCGCGCCGGAAAGCGCTTCGTGCTCCCGGTCGCATTGAGTGCGCTGGCGTTCTGGGGGGTAATTACGCCGTGGCTGATGCGCAATTACGTGGCTTTTGACAAGCTGATCTTCATTCGTGGCGATTTCGGCTCGGAGCTCCGCACCGGCAACAATCCCATGGCACACGGCACATTCGTTCTGGAGTATCGTGCCGGCAGCAATCCGGTTTTGACGCAGCAATACAAACGCATGGGCGAGGTGGCCTGGGTGGCGGAGCAGGGACGCCTGGCGAAGCAGTGGATCGTCGAAAATCCGGGAAGATTTCTGCTGCTGAGCTGCCGCCGCTTTTTCTATTTCTGGTTCCGGCTGCCGGAGAGACGGATTCTGCCGCAACTGGATCCTTTTTTTCTGTTCGCGACACTTCTGCCATTCGGGGGATTGCTGCTGGCTACGCGACGGCGCATCCACGGCGTGTTCCTGTTTGTCACCCTGCTGGCGTCCTATCCCCTGGCCTACTACATCACGTTTGCTACGCCGCGCTATCGCCATGCCATTGAGCCGGAACTGGTGATCCTGGCAGTATGGCTGCTGGCCGCCGAGCGTAAGCCGGAAAAAGCGATTACTGCATAAGGTTGCGGCCCGCCAAAGAAGTTGTGCCATCCGTGAGGGAGCGCTGCTCCGCATGGGGGCCGCATCGCGTAATGCCGGCCCGATTCCTCCGTCCGTTACAAACGGCACATGCGAATGCGCCGCCGCTAGGGCCGGGCGGCTTCTGGCGCGGGCGCCTGCGCCCGGCGGGAAGGCGCAAAGAGCGACCACACACAGAAGACGGCAAGGACCAGCAATTCCGGCTCGATGACATGCCGGTAGCGCGAGTTCGGGAAGGTGAAATAGTAGACAAGGGGATAGAAGATCAGCAGGGTGGCAAAAAGAAAGGTACCGTGCAGGCGGCGGATGATGGCCAACAACAGTCCTCCCAGAGACAGAAGAGACCACATAAGAAAAACAAGCCTTCTGGTCTGCTCCAGTCCTTCGTAAGGAATACCGATCCAAAAGAACCAGACCCTGCGAAGGCTCAGGCTCAGGAATTCCTGCGGATGCTCCGCGATCCAGTCTCTTGCGAGACGTCCCTGCTCCGCGTCGAACGCGACTTCGCCCATCTGTTTGTATTGAGCGTAGAGAACGGGATTATTGCAGGTATATTTTGGTACCCACCAACCCCGGGCCTCCGGGTTGTTGCCAATATGGAGTTCGACCCCGAAATCGCCACGAATGAGCGGCTGGCCGAAGACAACATAGTTGCGTGCAAGCCACGGCGCCAGCGTTATCCAGAAGACCATCGAGCCCGCCGCGACGGGCAGCACGTAGCGCCGGCCGCAACGATGCAACCGCCAGGCAAGCCAACATCCCGAGAAGGGCAGCCAGGCAAGTACGGAAGGATTCACCAGCCCAGTGACGCCCCAGAGCAATCCGTAGCCACACCACGAGCGCAGGCGGGCATCGTTTTCCATCTGCAGGGTGAGCATGAACAGGAGGCTTAGCAGAAAGGTCGACAGGGTGGTTTCCCAAATCCAGAAAACAGAGAAATAGATGCTGGTGGGTAAGACCGCCCAAAGCCATCCCGACCAGGCCGCGACCGGAGGGTTGAAGACGCGGCGTGCGATGCGATAAATGGTCCAACTGGTGAGCGCGGCGAAGAAGCTGTTGAATACCAGAATGGCAAATGCCGCGGCATAAGAGCCGATGCCAAAGACACGAAACGCCGCTGCAACTACAAAGGGGTAGGCGGGAGCGGTCCAGGCGGAGGGCCCGGTGTTACCCCCGAACGGCGAGCTGAAGCCGTGTCCAGTTACCAGCGAGTAGCCAAGGCTGGCCATCTCGAAGAGATGCCAGTGGGCATCCGTGTAGCGCCAGGCGCGCAGGACAAGAATGCACAGCACGCGCAGGAGAAACCCGGATAAGACCATGGCTGCCGGCGAATAGAGAATTCTCGAATTCTCCGCAGAACTCACCGGCTGGCTGACCACGAGGGAAGGACTGGGAAGACTTCTGCCTGAAAGAATGGCGCCCGTTGATGCCCGATTCAAAAGTTTCCTCACCCGAGAGAAACAAAAAGCCGGAGCGCCAGGCTCCGGCTCGGCAATGACCTCGGAAGGGTCGGTCAAATTTAGAACAGCTTGCGACGCAGCACGCCAGCCAAGCCAAGGATTCCGGAACCGAACAGCATGATGCTGCTGGGCTCAGGAGTGGTGGCCGTGGTGGTCGTGGTGGTCGTGGTGGTCGTGGTGCTCGTGCCACCCACAACGGTGAACGACTCAGACGGAATGGTTCCGACGGAGTTCTCCGAAGCCGAAGACGGTCCAGAGTTCTCGTCCCAGTAAACCGGGTCGCCCAAGGACGACACGGCGTTCTCCAGGTTCAGCCAGTAGGTGCCGGCGTTGAGGGCGACGTTGAAGGCGCCGGACTCATTGCACAGGCTGAAGCCGTACTGGTTGGTGGAGCAGCCGCTCTGGGTGAAGTTCACCACGCTGTTGAAGAACTGGGTGCCACCGAATTCCGACGAGGTAATGGCAACCTGAGCGGACAGCAGAGTGTCGCCCGGCTCCATCCAGGTGGCGAAGGTCAGGCCGGTTACGGTCGAAGCCGCGCCCAGCGTGAAGGTGTCGCTGACGACAAATCCGAAGTTAATGGTCCACCCATCGGTCGTGCCGTTTGTGGGGCCATTGCTATAGAGTGTGTCTGCCATGGCCGGCACGGCCGCCAATGTCAGGCATAGCGCGAGCAGTGACAGCGAAGCGATACGCATCTTCAAGGATCGAACCCTCCTTTAGGTTCATTTACCTACAAACCAAATGCTTGCCCCATAGCGAGAGAGGCTATGTGGTTGGGGAGCAATCCTCGTGCCACGCTAAGTCCAATGATTTCGGTCGCTTCAATGCCTCCGCTGTGCAGGTGTTTGCGATGTTGTTCCAGGCAATTTCCCTCCCAGAGAGGCTGATTTTGCAATGTAAGTGTTGGGTGTGCGTCACTAAAGTGACATAAAGAAGCGCAATTCGTGGTCCAGCGTTGTCGTTCGGGGAACGGTTTTGGGTTTCGGGAAGCCCTTACCTCTGATAAAACTCGGAGTTCAGGAGAGCGCATGCGGGCGTCGAGGGCCCCGGTACGGAAGAGCAGTGTCAGACCAGCGCAGGTCTCGGTGTCACCCGGCGGTAGACAGGCGGCGCTGGCAGGCGCGTGGAAGCCATGGCTTATGGCGACGCTCCTCGCCTTGATCACCATGGCGGTGTACCTGCCGGTGCGGGGACATCCCTTCTGCACCATGGACGATGAGCAGTACGTCGTAAACAATCCCCACCTGCAGCGCGGGCTGGGGTGGGAGCTGGTGCGCTGGGCTTTCACCAGCTACGATCTGGCGAACTGGCATCCGGTCACATGGCTCTCGCATGCCGTGGACCTGCAGCTGTTTCAGCTGAATCCCTCCGCACATCACCTGATGAATCTGCTGCTGCACGTAGCCAATGCGCTGCTGCTGTTTTGGGTGCTGCTGCGCGCCACAGCCAGACCAGCGCACGCAAACGCTGCGGCGGATGGCGGCAGCTACGCGGGCCGCTGCTTCATGGTGGCGGCGCTGTTCGCGCTGCATCCGATCAACGTCGAAACCGTGGCGTGGATCGCGGAGCGCAAGAGCGTGCTCAGCATGGCTTTCTTTCTGCTAGCGCTAGGCGCCTGGGGATGGTACGCGCGCCGGCCCCGAGCCGGCCGCTACGCGGTTGTGCTCCTGCTTTACGCCCTCGGGCTGCTGGCCAAGCCGCAGGTGATCACGTTTCCTTTCGTGCTGCTGCTGTGGGATTACTGGCCGCTGCGGCGCATGTTCGCCACGGGCGAGAGGACCTCGGCCATGTTCCCGCCAAGGAGATTTTCGTGGCTGCTGCTGGAGAAGGTGCCGCTGCTCGCGCTGTCGGCCGGCAGCGCCCTGATGACCATGAAAGCGCAGGGAGCGGCCGGCGCGCTGCGCTATTACCCCTTGCCGGTTCGCCTGGGGAATGCGGCCGTCTCTTATGTGCGGTACATGGGGAAGGCCTTCTGGCCGTGGCGGCTGGCGGTGTTCTATCCGCATCCCCGATTGAGCAGCGTGCAGGTGTTGGGGGCGCTGCTGCTGTTGCTGGCGATCAGCGGGGTGGTCTTGACACGGCGGCGGCAGCCATATTTGCTGGTGGGGTGGTTTTGGTATTTAGGTACATTGGTACCGATGATCGGCATCGTGCAGGTCGGCGAGCAGGCCATGGCCGACCGCTACGCCTATGTGAGCTTCATCGGCCTGTTCCTCATGGTGTGCTGGGGCATTGCAGAATGGGGTGAACGCAGACGGCTCTCCGGCACCCGGCTGGCGTTCGTTGGCGCCGCGGTTTTGCTGGCCCTGGGGACGCTGACGTGGCGCCAGCTCGGCTACTGGAGCAGCAATGTGACTCTATGGTCGCATACCCTTGAGCTCACCGGCGGAAGCTACGAGGCGGAGGAAAACCTGGGCGCGGCGCTGCTGGAGAGCGGCGAACGGGAGGAGGCGATGCAGCACTTCGCGCGCGTGGCCGCGCTGGACGAACAGTCTTCCGGGACGGTCGGCCGTGAACTGGCCGGCTACGCAGCCGTGGCGCATCTGTATCTGGGCGCATGGAATCAGCAGCACGGCGAGCCCGCCGAAGCAGTCAGGCACTACCAGCGCGTGGTGGCGCTGGCGGAGCAGTTCACCGCGGGAAATGTCTATGCGAAAGTGCCGCCGGTGCTGATCAGGATGAAGGCCGCAGCGCTGGGCAACATGGGGGATGCCTACTATGTCCTCAACGATCTGCCGGAGGCAAAGACGAGCTTTGAGGCGGCCCTGCAACTGGATCCCAATGACGCGCGCCGATGGATTGGACTGGGCGTGGTGGCGCAGAAGTTGGGAGACCTGCCTGAGGCCGTGGAAGCGTATTCACGCGCCACCCGGCTCCAGGTCTCCGATGTGGGATTTCTGCTGCTGGCGCAGGCGCTGGAGCGCATGGGGAAGAAGCAGGAGGCGCAGGCCGCCCGCGAACGGGCGAAGCTCGTGACCCCGGATCTTGCAGCGGCGCAAGCGGCGGTTGACAGGCTGTTGGCGCAATAAAGGCCACTGTTCCACGTGGAACTTTCCTGAAGGGAGCAGAGCGCGGAAAATTCCTGGTGCCCTCAGATGGGCTGCGTTGCCGGCCAGTGTTCCACGTGGAACATTCACGTTGAACGCGTTCCCCCGGTTCCCCTCGCTCAAACACAAACTCCTCTGGTTCGCGCCGCGGAAGTTGTCGCCCTGCATCGTTTTCGACATCTGTCCTAGCCTCTCCTGCTCCACAGCCCGTAGTGTGGGGATCCCCCTTCCAGATTCGCAGTGTAGCTCTCTTGGACGGCAGAGAACGTTCTTCTGTCCCACTTATGGCCGCAGGTTGGCCTAGGGCGTACAATTTTTGTCCACCAAATAGGGCATTTGTGCTTACGTTGAGAGTAATTTTTCTACCCGATGTATTAGAAGCAGACGAAATGTATCGCTGGAAAGTCAGCCCCTTGCCGGCCACCCTCAATCATGACCAGCACCTCGGACGACAAAGCGATGAAGGGGCCTGATTCGCCTACAATTTCGAGTCAATCAGTCCGACTCTTACGAGGAGCCTTGCCCGGCAGATTGCGCGTGCCAGGAGGCTGCTGAAAAAGTCCAGGAAGCAGATCCCTGGCGGGCTGGAACTCCACCCCAGCAAACGCAACGGTAGCGCTTCCGGGGCCCCGGTTTGCCCGCTCGGGATGACAAAAACTTAAGGGCGGCTTAGACGCTGGCCTGACCACCCCACCTGGCGCAAAACGCGGCGCGTGCTGGGGGCCCCGTATAGAGGCCAGCTCTGGCTGAACCGCTTTGAAATGGTGACTTTCAGCAACCTGCCCGAGGTTTTCCTCCCGGATTCCACATCTCCACGGTCTCCTAGCTGCTGCCGAATCAGCACCTTCCCACGCACCGAAGAAGAATTGCACAGCTTTTCCTCTGAAAAGCCCTGCCTGAGGGGACTCACCCCGTTGCTCTCCTGATGGCTCCGTTCTAAGCTGCTATTGGAGAACGCACCTTGGTGTTTGCCTCGCTCCACACTGCGCCGACCACGCTTTGGGCAACATGGACGCTCCGGCTATGACGAATAAAAAGCGAACAAAGGCGCGTCGGGATCCATCGGCAAATACTGAGCAGCGAAGATGATACCGGGCCGGCTAGCCGCTCGGTGGGCGCGGCTCCGGTAGAAACCGGAAAAGAAAGCCAGGCAAACATCGGCTCCGCCGGGACAGCGAAAACCGAACCATGGCGCGCGTCATCGCAGTTACCAACCAGAAAGGCGGGGTCGGCAAGACCACCACCGCCATTAACCTTGCGGCTTCGTTCGCTGCCCAGGGATCGCCCACGCTGCTGATCGACTGCGACCCGCAGTCCAACGCCTCCAGTGGCCTCGGCTTCCTGCGCGATCCCGACCGCCCCAGCACCTACCGGGTCCTGATGGGCGAGCTCACCGCCGGCGAAGCGCTTCAGCCCACCGCGCTGGACGACCTCAGCGTCATCCCCGCGCACAAGAATCTGCTCGGCGCCAACATCGAGCTGGTCTCGCTGGAATACCGCGAGTACCGTCTCCGCCACGCCCTGCAGCCCGTGCGCGAGCGGTTCCAGTTCATCGTCCTCGACTGCCCGCCCGCCCTCGACCTGCTCACGCTCAACGCGCTGGTCGCGGCCGACACTGTGCTGATTCCCATGCAGGCCGAGTACTTCGCGCTGGAGGGAGTCACCGAGCTGCTGGATACCATCGATCGCATCCGCATCGAGCTGAACCGCGGTCTGGCGGTCGAAGGGGTGGTGCTCACCATGTTCGACGAGCGCACCAACCTGGCGCAGTCGGTCGCCGCCGAGCTGCGCAGCTTCTTCGGCGACCTGATGTGCCAGACCGCCATCCCGCGCAACGTACGCCTGGCGGAGGCGCCCAGCCACGGCAAACCGGCCATCGTCTACGATCCTCACTCCCGCGGCGCGGAGGCGTATGTGCGACTGGCCGAAGAGATCATCGCCCGCGTGACCAGCGCCACTTCCGCGCCGCCCGAGGCCGCCCGTCAGGCCGGCGGCTAGCGCCGGAAAGCTCGGCCTGCAAACCGGAACCCGGCATTCGTCGCCGGCACGATCAAATTGTCATTGTGCGAAGCGACGGCTACAGGGGTGGTCGAACAGATTTCTGACATTCTGCGGCTATACCACAATGTGGGATAGTCGGCAGCGACACCTCCGGGCTGGGCGAGATTTCTACCTTCCCGCAGATATACCACAATGTAGGATAATCAACATCCGGCTTCCGGCGCCGGCTGCTCAAGGCGGCTTGCGCCGGTGTCATGCGGCGGCTTCGCGATTGGCAAAGGCGGGACCGTTTACTGACGCTGCCAGGTCCGTAGTGGCCGGGCAGCCGCTGTCAGGACGTCTGTTGGACATCCGGCGAAGGAGCGCCCCAGCCTCCGCCGCCGGGTGTTTCCACGCGGATGCGGTCACCGCGGCGCAGTCGCATGCTGCCCTTGCCCGGCATGACCTCAACCGAGTCGTCGGAACGCCGGATCCCGGTACGGCCGGCAGCGCCTTCACCTCCGCCGGCGAGGCCGTAAGGCCCCTTTTTGCGTCGATCGGAGAGCAGCGTGACGATGGCGTCGGTCAGCAACTCGATTTCGCGCACGATGCCGTCGCCGCCGCGATGGCGCCCGTTCCCGCCACTGGCTGCACGCAGGCCGTACTTCGTCACGCGAAAAGGATAGCTGTACTCCAGCGTCTCGACGGGCGTGTTGAGCGAGTTGGTCATGTGGGTATGCACTCCCGAGACGCCGTCGTGCCCTGGGCCGGCACCCGAGCCGCCGGCAACGGTCTCGTAGTAGGCGAAGGGAACCGGAGCAGCCGCCGGCCGGCGGTCGTCCATGCCGCCGATCGTGAGATTGTTCATGGTGCCGGAAGAGGCGGCAGGGATGCGCCCGGGCAATGCACGGGCCAGCGCGCGCAGCAGCACATCGACGATTCGTTGGGAGGTTTCGACATTGCCTCCGGCCACGGCGGCGGGCGGGCGCGCATTGACCACGGTGCCGGCCGGTGCGATGAGCCGAATGGGACGCATGAGACCGGCGGTGGCGGGCACCTCGTCGCGCAGCAGACAGCGGAAAACGTAAAAGCAGGCCGACCAGGTGATGGCTTCCACCGCGTTGATGCTGCCTTCCACCTGCGGAGAGCTGCCGGTGAAATCGGCCACTACCGGCGCGGAGCGGTTACGCGGAAAGGTGAGACTCACGGCTATGCGGACCGCCGTGTCGCTGACCCCGTCGTCGTCGAGGAAATCCTGTGCGGCATAGGTGCCGGGAGGAACGCCGGCGAGGAAGGTCCGCATCATCCGCGCGGAGTAGTCGAGCAGAGCCTCTCCGGCGCGGTGGACGCGCGCGAGGCGGTAGCGCGCGCATAGCTGATGCAGGCGTGCGGCACCCGTGTGACAGGCGGCGAGCTGCGCGCGCAGGTCGCCTTCGCGCTCCGCGGGAGTGCGGACGTTGGTGAGCAGCAGCCGAAGCACGTCGCGACGGAGCCGGCCGGCGCGCACGATCTTGACCGGTGGAATGCGGAAGCCTTCCTGGTAGATCTCGCGACAGGGGCCCATGGAGCCGGCGTAGGCGCCGCCGACATCGGCGTGGTGGGCACGCGCGGCGACGAAGAAATCCGGAGCGGGGTGGCGCGCCGTGCGCAGTCCTGCCGGGGTGCCGGGCTTTGCGCCCGGGCGCGATGGCGCGATAAACACCGGCGCCACCACGGTGACATCGGGCAAATGCGTACCGCCGCGGAATGGATCGTTGAGCATGGCGACGTCGCCCGGCGCCAGCGCGAGATCACGGATGACGGCCCGGACGGACATCGGCATGGAGCCGAGATGGACCGGCATGTGATCGCCCATGGCGAGCGCGCGGCCGGCGGCGTCAAACAGAGCACAGGAGTAATCGCGGCGTTCCCTGATGTTAGGGGAGAAGGCAGTGCGGCGAAGCGCCGCGCCCATCTCTTCGGCAATGGAGTGGAAGAGATTTTTGAAGACCTCGAGTTCGATGGCGTCGGCGCTCACGCGGACGAGTGTAACGCGGGTGATGGTGCCCCTGCCCGTGCAAAATGCGCGAAGAACGAATCACAAAAAGGGCTGCAGCGCAAGAGACTTGCGTCGATTTTTCTTGACATTTCCCGAACCGTAACCGCAATATCTTGCGTAGCTGTACTGCCCACGCGACATATCGGGCAGAGCAACCCTGGAGTTTACTTCAAGGGAAGTTCCAACAAAGGAGGAACTGTTCAATGGCAACGAAGAAAAAGGCTACCAAGAAGGCTGCCAAGAAGAAAAAGAAGTAACCGGCCCTCTGCGAGGCGCACGCCTCGCTAATTTTTTGCGCACGAAACAGGGGTCCCCGCGAGCGCTGGTTCGCGGGGGCCCTTCTGCTTTACG
>DATJAI010000046.1:0-23731 GCA_035516415.1 Binatia bacterium
GGGCCGTCCAGAGATTGGAGAGGCGCTCCAGACCGCTGGGAACTGCGGCATGGGGCGAGCTTGTGGGGTGGTCCGGGGTCGCGGAGTTGGCCAGTGCCGCCGGCGACCACTCGCCCCAGGCTGTGCCTGCCGCGACGATGCCCAGCGGGGTAAGCAGCATGAGCGCGGCGACGGCGAGCCAGAGTTTTTGCAGCGAGTGCGAGGCGGGGCGCAAGGCCGGCACTGCGGCAGCCTGGCCGGGGGAACTGGCGGCGCCGCGCAGCAGCGCGGGCTCGGCGACCTGCAGCCAGGCCACGAGACCGGCAGCGATGACGGCCTCGGCCAATCCCGCGAAGGTCAGGTGGCCGATCATCATGGCCGGAATGGCGACGCTGAGGGGATAGGGCGCATAGAGCGGCGTGCCGCCGGCGTCGTGGAAGAACATCGGCTGGATGCCGAACTCGACGGCGGCAAGCAGGGCCGCGGCATTCACCGCCAGATAGCCGGCTACGGCGGCGGCGATGACGCGCCGCCTGGAGGCGAGCGGAGCGCGGGCGGAGACCAGCCGGTAAACACCCCAGGCGACCAACGAGCCGACCACAGCCATGTTGAAGCAGTTTGCGCCGAGGGTGCTGATACCGCCGTCACCGAAGAACAGCGCCTGTATGGCAATGGCGATGGAGATGGCAAGAATCGCCCCGGAGGGACCGAGCACGATGGCGGCGATGGTCACGCCCAGAGCATGGCCGGTGGTGCCGCCGGGCAGGGGCAGGTTAAACATCATTATTACGAAGGAAAACGCGGCAAAGACCGAGATGAGCGGAATGACGCGGCCCAGCAGCACGCGCTTCAGCCGCCGGAGCGCGGAATACCATCCGGCGGCGGCTCCGGCGTAGAGTACCGCGCAGGTGGATGGGCTGAGATATCCGTCAGGAATGTGCATGGGCCGATTGCCGTGCTTCGGGCGATTCTCATCGTAAATCATGCGGGAAATTCTGGAGGCAAGGGGCGGATAGACCGGAGCGAAGGGCCTGGGTTGTACTAATGAGGAAGAGGTGGATGGCCGACGGTATGGTTATCCGGAGGATTGCAGGTCATCGTGACACGGCTTGCGGGGAAGGTGGCCCGTGATTCAGGAATTGTCATTACGAGCGCCGCGATTTTGGTTCGAGGAACCTGCTTTTTCACGAAGCGGCAAAAAAGCAGACCCCGCTCCTCCACCCCAGCGAGTGCAACAGCGGCCTCTCGCTGGGGTCCCCGGAATCGCTCGTGATGACAATCTCAGTGGTTCGTCAATGTATTCTGCAATGCTCAACAGAGGGATGGGAATGCCAGCTACAACTGCACTGACGCGACCTGACGTTGAACCGCTGCCCTCCATTGGCAAGCGCCTGGATGGGCTGCCGTGGAAGGAGTTGCAGGAGTCATTGTGGGAGCTGGGATATGCGGTGACGCCACCGATATTGACAGCCGCGGAATGCTCCGGGCTGCGCGGCCTGTATGGGCGCGACGAACTGTTCCGCAGCCAGGTCATCATGGAGCGGCTGCGCTTCGGCAAAGGAGACTACAAGTACTTCGCCAATCCAATTCCCGATATTGTCCGGGAGCTTCGCACCCATGCTTACCCTTATCTGGCGAAGGCGGCCAACGAGTGGGCGGAGGCCCTGGGAGAGAAGGGCCGCTTTCCGGCGGAGCATGCGGCTTTTCTGGAGCGCTGTCACCGGGCCGGACAGAAGCGGCCGACGCCGCTGCTTCTGCATTACGAGCAGGACGGCTACAACTGCCTGCACCAGGACATCTACGGCGCCGTGGCGTTTCCGCTGCAGATGGTCGTTCTGCTGGGGCAACGGGGGCGCGACTGGGAAGGCGGAGAATTTGTGCTGGTGGAGCAGCGGCCGCGGGCGCAGTCGAAGGCGGAGGTGATTTCAGCCGGCGAAGGATGCGCCGTGATTTTCACCACGCGCTATCGTCCGGTGCAGGGAGCGCGGGGATATTACCGGGTGAACATGAAGCATGGCGTCGCGCGGGTGAGGAGCGGGAGCCGGTACACGCTGGGAATTATTTTTCACGACGCGGAATGAAAGCAGGTGCCTCGCGGACTGAAGTCCGCTCGTGACAAAAAAGAGGCTTCTTACGGCGCACCTGAAGGTGCGCCCGTGCTGAAAATTATTTTCATGGTGCGGAAGAAAGCGAGGCCCTCAGCGGCTGAAGCCGCGGCGATTTTGTGGCGGCTTACGGACGGCCTGAAGGCCACCCCCTTCAAGGAATTGAGCGCTCAATACAACAGCGATTCTATTGTTGTCCCACGACAACTCGCGCCACGGCGAGCATGCTGATGGCCTCCTCGGAAGGATCGGGCAGGCGTTGGGAGCGCTGCAGGGCGGCGACGGGATCGACCTGGGCGGCGGCCTCGCTCACCTCCTGAACCACGGCGGGGGCGTCGGTGCCGGAAGCGGCACGGTCGGACCACACCTGCTCGACGGCCGCGAAGGCGATATCGAAGTAGTGGTCAGCCATACGGCGATCACCCGAGCTGCCGCTGGCAAAGCCGCTGGCGGCAGCTTCGCGGGCGCGCAGCGAAGGCGGCATGGACTGCAACTCGCCGGTGCGGTCGCCGGTGTGGTCCATGGCGCGCAGGACGCTGACGCTCTCCTCCTGCGGCGGAGGAAGCACGGCATCCGGGCTGGTGCTGGCGGCCACCTGCTGCACCATGGGATCGGAGCGAAGCACTTCCTGATATTGCTCGTCGCCGAGCGTTTCCCTGAGAGTGCCCGTGGTCATATTGACCGCGACCTGACGCTGGGGAGAATCGGGCAGCTTCGCCAGCCACAGAAGGAAGCTCTTGCCCGCAGTGCTGACGGCGGCTTTGTCCATCTCCGGCGCCGCGCGCACGAACATCGCCGCATAATTTGGCGCTTCCTGCATGTAGGTGGCCCCGTCGGCGGGAAGCGAGGAGAACATCCTGGCGAACATCGCCTGCGACCAATCCGTGTGCATGCCTTCGGCGTCCATCAGCGCGAGGATGGGACGGCCGGCAACGACGCCCTGATTGAGGCCGGCTTCCAGCTTGCGTTTGGCAGCCGCGTTTACCTGTTTGGGGCAGGTAGCAATCGCACCCAGCAGCGACTGCTCGGCATCGAGCACGGCGGAGGGCGGAACGGTTTCGACGAAGGTGGCCGCCGAAGCGCAATCCACGTGCCCGCCGGCGAGCATGGAGACGGCCGGCGTCTGACCTTCGGCAACCAGTTTGCTCTCAATGGCGATGCCATCCCTGGCCAACTGCTGGGCCATTTTGTTGTCGATGGGCGCAACCACATTGGCAGCGGCATAGAGCACGCGCAGGCGATCCTGGGGATCGGTCTGAGGCAGGGAGACCGCGCTGTGGACCACATCGAGAACGAACTTCTGGCGCTGGTCCTGCCGGTTGGCGGGAGTGGCGGGAGTTTTCGCCGGAGCGGGCTTCGCGGCGGTCTGGGCGGCGGCCGGGGGGATGAGGGCAGCGGCCAGAACGATCGGAGCGAACAACAGTTTCAAAACGGAGAACCTCGGCCCGGATTGCGGGCCCAGGCTTTATGGTAGTGAAAATCCAGAGCTGGCTGTATAGGAGAAAGCCCGGAAGACCTTAGCACCACAGGAACCCGGGAGAGAGTTCCGGCAGGGCCGGCCTTCAGGCTGCCTGGATGCTATTGGCTGGAGTAGCGATGAGGAAATGACCGCCCAGGTTCGCTGCTTTAATCCCGGCAAAACGTGCGTCTGTGGTCGTGGGCAGCCGGTTCGTCCCTCCGCCGCTCACCTTGACAACTCTGTTTCCGTCCAAGCTCCCCGAAAGAACCATCGGTAAAACGGCCTGAAACGGTCTTTTTTGGCAGCTCAATTCCTGTACAAGAGAGGTTTTTCCGATGAACAGACTTCGCCTCCTGTTTCTCCCATGCATGTTACTGCTTGTGGGACTGTGCGCCGCGCAATCGACGCAACTGGACCTTCCCCGGCCGAGCCAGCGCGCCGAGGTGACGCAGCGCATCGGCGTCACCGACATCACCATCAACTACCACCGCCCGCTGGTGAATGGCCGCAAGGTTTGGGGAGGGCTGGTTCCGTACGGCCAGGTGTGGCGGGCGGGCGCCAACGAAAACACGACCATCACCTTTGCCGACGACGTAACGATCGAGGGCAAGCCGCTGGCGGCCGGGACCTACGGTCTGCACATGATTCCCGCCGAAGAGCAGTGGACGGTGATTTTCTCGAAGATGCACACGGCCTGGGGCAGCTTCAGCTACAAGGAGGCTGAAGACGCGCTCCGGGTGACGGTGAAGCCGCAGCCGACCGAGATGCACAACGCGCTGACCTACGACTTCGACCAGCTCCAGCCCGACTCGGCCGTGGCGGTGATGAGCTGGGAGAAGCTGGCCGTGCCCTTCAAGGTCTCCGTGGATGTGAACAAGGCGGTGGAAGCAAGCCTGCACAACCAGCTCCGCGGACTGCCGCAGTACACCTGGGACGCCTGGGACGATGCGGCCGTGTACATGCTCACCAACAAGATGGACATGAACGAGGCGCTCAGTTATGAGGACAAATCCATCCAGAACGAGGAGCGCTTCGAGAACCTGATGACGAAGTCGCGCATTCTGGACGCGATGGGAAAGACCGGCGACGGCACGGCGGCGCGCGACAGGGCGCTGTCGCTGGCCAATGCCCAGCAGCTATATGGGTACGGCCGTCAGCTTCAGCGCGAGAAGAAGCAGGAGCAGGCCTTCGCCATCTTCAAAAAGGCGGCACAGAAGGACCCCGACAACTGGCTGTCGCACGCCGGCCTGGCGCGGATTGCGTGTGGAGAAGGGAACTACCCGGAAGCCACCAAGCAGATGCAGTTGGCGCTGGCGGGCGCTCCCGACCAGGCGAAACAGGGGGTGCAGAACCTGATCAAGCGGCTCGAGGCACAACAGGACATCAACCAATAGGTTTTACTCCGCGTTCACTCCCACTCATTCCAAACGCAGGAATGAGTGGGGCGCCCGCGCTTGAGGTTATTAGTGTGCGGCCTGCCTCCCAGGTTGGCGTCCAGGACGGTACGCGAACCAGGGGTCCGGGCCTACTATTCGTTATGCGGGCGGGGAAGCGCGCTTCTCACGATGATGAACAGCGCGATGAGGACGCATTCGAATATCGGGATGAAGAGGTAAGCCAGCCCTTCGAGTGCGGCGGGACGATAGCCGGCAGGAACCTGCGTATCGGCACAAAAAGACTGATCGTAAAGATGACCGCGAACAATGCCCGAGTAACCGATCTTGCCGGCGGTGGTTGTTCGGGAACAGGAATCCACCACAGCAGAAGAAAGGGGAGGGAATAGCAGAACAGCAGCCCGATGCTGCCTCTCCAGAATGCCGGGGGGTGGCGGTCGGCCGCCAGGAAGAACAGATGGCTGAAGGCGAGGGACGCGCCCAGGATCCAGACGAAAATCAGAGTGCGCTTCATGCTGCGTCGCACCACCGGTCGGTAATGGCGCAGTTTGAAAACGGAGGAGTTGCACCCGCTGAAAACCAGCGCCCTTTTTACGGCGCACTGTTACAACAGCGATCACATAGCGCCGCGCTCGAATCTACCTGCGGCGGCAGAGCCACAGGTCTTGAACAGGATTACCCAGTGCACCTTTGGGCGCGAGGTCCTCAACCGTAAACATATCTTCTACCAGTGAACGGAACGCTTTTTCTGAATGATAAGCGGCACAGTCATTCTTGCCTTGTCTGCCGTCCAAGGTAATCACGATTTCTCCCGCCAAATATCTTCTGCGTTGCTCAGAGTCCAGCTTTTCGAAATAGCCATCTCCGCTGGTGCTGGCAATCAAATAGCCACCCGGACGCAGAATGCGTCTCAATTCTGCCAGCCAAGCCACCTGCCGTTCGACGCCCAAATGTGTAAAAACAGAGAAGGCATAGACCAAATCAAACTGGCGGTCGATATACGCTAAGGGTGGATTCGGGTGGTTGACCTGAAAGGCCGCGAAACTCAGGTGTCTCCGACACCACGCAACCAGTGTGCGATTGTAATCACAGCCGTGCAAGACCAACTTTGAGCGCGAGCGAAGATGCCGGATAACTCGGCCCGAGCCGCAACCAAAATCGAGCACAGTTGAGAATTGGTCGAGGTCGGCACCGACCCGTCGCAATGATGTTTCCATAGCCTCAAGCGCAAATCGGCCACTGTCAATAAACCAGTTTGCATCTGTGCTTCCTGCAACCAGATACATCAGGTAAGGAGGTGGCAGGGTGCCTTCCTCAAAAGCCGCTTGGGTGCGTGGGTTGAACGGTTCACCGGAATATCCCGCGAACCGAAGCAGAAAGAGACGCCGCACGAGCTGACGAATAGGGAACTGCATCTGCGCATCCGAAGTGCCGAGGCCGCCGACTCGCTACGCGGCCCCAGGAATGACCCGCTGACCTGCTGATGTAATGATAACTAATTGTAACCAAGGTGTTAACGCTCCCAACCCCGCCAGATGCCGTGAATCCGCTCCCGGCAGGACCTCGCATTCGGAAGTTTTTTGAAACAGGCGTTTTTCATAAGCGGTGCGGCAGGCAAAGAGGTCACTCCCTTTTATGCGCGGAAATCGGCAAAGAGTCCTGGTGGGTCAGGGCAGAAGGGGACAGCGGCATGAGGGCGGCAAGCGCGGGACCACGGTTGCCGGCTGTCAGCTGCCGGTCAGTAAAGGCAGATCGCTCGCGGGGCTTAAGCCCCGCGAGCGATGAGAATTCAAAGGCGCTGCGGCACACGGGCGCTAAAGCGCCGCACAATCCTGCCGCCATACCTAACCCAGCCTGGCGCAAGCGGAGTGTCGTGACACAATTTCCAATGACGCCGCGATATACTGAGGCCACGGCCCAGCGCGCGCCAAAGGCACGGCTGAAGAAGCTGAGGATGGTTGTGAGTTCCGCGCAAAAGACGTTTTACATCGAGACCTTCGGCTGCCAGATGAACTTCCACGACTCGGAGAAGGTGGTGGGCTCGCTCATCTCGCAGGGCTACCGGCAGGTGGAGCGCGAAGAGGACGCGGACCTGATCTTCTACAACACCTGCTCGATCCGCGACAAGGCGGAGCAGAAGGTCTTCCACCGGCTGGCGGATTTCCGCAAGCTGCAGAAGGAAGGGAAGCGGTTCGCGGTGCTGGGCTGCGTGGCGCAGCAGGAGGGCGAGCGGATCTTCGAGCGTGCGCCGCATGTGGCGCTGGTGGCGGGTTCGGCGTCGTACCGCAATCTGCCGGAGATGCTGGTGCAGATCGAAGCCGGCGCCGGGCGGGTCACAGGCCTCGACGACCGGGAGACCGACCAGACGTTCGAGACGGAGTTCACGGCGCGCACCAACCCGCATCGCGGCTACATCACCATCATCGAAGGCTGCGACAAGTTCTGCGCCTACTGCGTGGTGCCGTACACTCGGGGCAAGGAGCGCAGCCGCACATCGCACTCGGTGCTGGAGGAGGCGCGGCGCATGGCCGACGCCGGTTACACGGAGATCCAGCTGCTGGGACAGAACGTGAACTCGTGGCGCGATCCGGCAGGCAAGATGAGCTTTGCCGAGCTGCTGGCTTCGGTGGGCGAGCTCGGGGGAATCCGCCGGGTACGTTTCACCACCTCGCATCCGCGCGACTTCAGCAAAGACATTGTGGAGGCGATTGACGCAGTGCCGGCGCTCTGCGACCATGTGCACCTGCCGGTGCAGAGCGGCTCGTCGCGGGTGCTGCAGTCGATGTTCCGCGAGTACACGCGCGAGCAGTATCTGGAGCGCATCGCGTGGATGAGGGCTGCGCGCAACAGGGAGATCAGCATCACGACGGACGTGATTGTGGGATTTCCGGGTGAGACGGAAGAAGAATTCGGCGAGACGCTGAGCCTGCTGGACGAAGTGGCGTACGATGGCGTGTTCTCGTTCAAATATTCGCCGCGTCCCAACACGCCGGCGTTACAATATGCGGACTCGATCCCCGACGGCGAAAAGGCGCGCCGGCTGCAGGTGCTTCTGGAGCATCAGCGGGAGCTGCAGAGGCGCAGCTATGGCAGGCACCTGGGGCAGACACTTGAAGTGATGGTGGAAAGCAGGAACGCAGCCCGCGGGCAGATGACGGGGCGCACCTCGCAGAACAAGACGCTCAACTTCGTCACCAACGGAGCGCCGGAGCCGGGCATCGGAGAGTATGTGCAGGTGAAGGTGACGCAGACCTTCCCCAACAGCCTGCTGGGAGTGATGACGGGCTGAACCTGCACAAACACGTTGCGCCGGAAACCGGCAGGGAGTATGAAAGAGCAGAAAGGGACCACGATGGAAGTCGAGATGAAAATCCGGGGGTTGATGGTGGACCCGGTGACCAACATGCCCATCGTGGTGCTGAAAGACCAGACCAGCGATACGGTGCTGCCCATCTGGGTGGGGGTTTACGAGGCCAACGCGATCGCGCTGGAGATCGAGAAGATCACGACGCCGCGGCCGATGACCCACGATCTGCTGAAGAACCTGCTGATCGGTCTGGAGACGATGGTGCGCAAGGTGGTGGTGACGGAGTTGCGCGACGACACGTTCTTCGCGGTGATCTGGCTGGAACGCGACGGGCAGGCCATCAGCATCGATTCGCGGCCTTCGGACGCACTGGCGCTGGCCTTGCGCATGGACTGCCCCATCTTTGTCGAGGACGAAGTACTGAAGAGCAGCAAGGTGGCCGGCAGCGTCAGCGACCGGGCGTCGAGCGATGAGCTGCGCACGTGGCTGGAGAACCTGGGCGAGGACGACCTGGGCCGGTACAAGATGTGAGCAAGGCCGCTGTTCGCCCTTCGCGGTTCGCCGATGCTCCAGCCGGTTTGAGATTGTGATGCCGGGCGAGGCGCTCTGAAGGATTCGCGGTGTTCTGATGGATCCCGCCAGTCGCTCACTGCAAGTTGCCAGTCGCTGTTTGCTGCCTTTCATGCCCGATCCCGCCGAACAACTGCAACGCATCTACCTCGCCGGATTTGAACTCGAGACCTTTGAGCGCTATCCGCAGAGCGTCGGGGTCATTCGCGACGGCTGCATTGCCCTGCTGCGGGCGACTCCTGGCGGTCTGGAGATGATCGGAACTCCGGGCTGGCGAATGGGCGAAGTGCTGGGCGTGCTGGTGGAGAAAGATGGCCGGCAGGTTTTCCAGGCAAAGTCGGAAATCGTGGAAGCCACGCACGAGCGGCTGGCGTTGCTGGCCAGGTTCAGGACTGATCTGGAGCAGTTATTGACGTCCAACGCGTAAGCGCACGTATGCCAGCGTCTGCCGCATCCACCGTCTCAAATGTTAACCCGGCTCCTCCATGGCAACGGAATGAGAGCTCCCGCTGCCGCAGTTTCCGGCCGCGAGCGCACTCAGCGGCAATTGGGAAACTTCCAGCTCGAGATGTCAGTGCTCCAGCCGGTCGCCATGCTCATGTAGTACTCCGTGGTGTAAAAGAAGGTGCAGTTGTCCGAGGGATCGATTTCCATGTCGCTGTATTCGCCCCAGGCCGAGGATGTCGAGCTGCCCGTCCCGTTCACCGCGAACTGTTCCGGCGACAGCGTGTTCTGCGCATCGCCGTACTTGCGACCGGCGACGGCGATGGACGGATACAACATGGAGCTGGATTCGCTGTAGCCGAGCAGGATGTCCTGGACATTGTCGCGCGCAACGGAACCCATCCAGCGATAGTTGGTGTCAGCCGGAGATCCTGCGTACGTGCCCTGCTGGAACACCTGCATGAAGGTGACCCGCACGGCCCGCTGGGTGGCAATGAATTCGAACCAGCGGACACCAATCTGTCCGGTGGGAGACTCAACGTCGAAGTTGACCAGCCAGTGCTGCAGCGGCGGCGGAATCGGTGGCGCGGCCGTGACACTGGCGCTGGGCTGATCATCCCAGTAGGCGAAGCGATACATCAGGCGATCGCCCAGCGAGTCGAGATGGCCGCCGCCCGGCTGCGGCACGCATGCGCCGCCGAATTGTCCGCTGCACGAGCCGCTGTAAGGCGCCACCGCAATCAGCTGCGAGTTATTCAGGCCGGTCATGGTGGCGCTCCCGCTTGCCCAGTTGTTGATGTGCATCGAGTACAGCGACAGGTGAGCATTGTCCACGGCATCCACGCTGCCGATGAAGAACTCATCCTCGGGCGCCGGAGGTCCCACCGGCGAGTCGCGGTCGGCCGGCAGCAGGCTGCTTTCGTTCATCGTAAGCTGGAAGCAGATCTGCTCGGCGCCGGGATCGCCTACCAGCAATTTGGCGCGATCGTAGCCGCACATCACCGGACCCTGGTAGCTGGTGCCGCCAGGACCAAAGTTGTTGAAGGTCTGGAAGTAGCCGTCGCTCTGCCCGCCCGACGACCACACGCCCCACTTGGCATAATCCGGCAGGCCGCTCTGCACCACCGGAAACTGGTACGCATACCACAGATTGTCGGAAAACGTGGCGGTCTGCGAAACCGCAATGCAGACGGCATAAGGCGAAATCAGGGCGGTCTTCGCCAGAACCCAGCGATGCGCGGCGCGGTCAAACTTCACCAGCAGATCGCCGAGGTTGTCGCGCCCGCAGAGGCTTCCCGGCAGCAACGACGCCCAGATCTGATTGCCCGAGGTAAAGTCCAGCCCGTTCAGAGGAATGATGGCGCCCGTGCTTTTGTTGAAGTCGGCATAAGAGACATTGGCCCACTGGACCACTTCGCTGTCGCCGACTGCCAGATTGGTATCGGGCGCGCCGCCGGCGGGCTGAAAACCAGGGAAGCCGTTTCCGATGCCCAGCACATGATAGATGAGGTTGAATTCACCGCTCGGAACGTCGCTCCGCTTCACGGCGCCCATGACGGACGCCCGCGGCGCACCGGCCCGGGCGAACTGCAAGCCGTAGCGCTCCACCGGCGGCCCGCCCGTGACCCGTCCGCTGGCGAACGCTGTGGCAGCGCTGAGAATTGGCTGCGCTGCGTTGTCCGCGGCCGTGGCCCGCAGGCCGACGAGCGATATGGCAGCCAGCACAAACAGAATGAGGCGCACGTTGCCTGTTCCTCTCATGTCCATTACTTCTCTCCGGTTTTCCCCCGCCCTTTGCCGGTGTCGCAGGGAATTCTGGTGAACTGCAGCCGGCGTTTCCGGCTCGCTTCAGCCCCAACGCGGGCTCCGCAATAAAAACTGGGGCATTCTGTTGCCAGAATGCCCCGAAGGTCAAGCTCATTACATCATCGGATTGTGCGGCCCCAGGGCCGCTGCCAACTCAGTGACAGGTTGGGAACTTCCAGCTGGAGATATCGGTGCTCCAGTCGAAAGTCTGCGTAACCATGTAGTACTCGGTGGTGTAGAAGAAGGTGCAGTTGTCCGAGGGGTCGATTGCCATGGTGCTGTAGTCGCCCCAGCGGTCTGCGGTGTCCGGCTGCGAGCCGGTGCCGTTGACTGAAAATTGTTCAGGCGACAGCGTGCCCAGCGTATCGCCAAACACGCGCCCGGCAACCGCGACGGCCGGAAACATATTGGGACTCGATTCGCTGTAGCCGACGAGAATGTCATAAGTATTGTCGCGGGCAATCGAACCCATCCAGCGCCAGTTGCTGTCGCCCGTCGTTCCCGCGTAGGTGCCCTGCTGGAATACCAGCAGCGAGGTGACAGGCACGTTGTTCTGGGCGGCGATGAATTCGTACCAGCGGACGGCATTGGATCCGGTGGAGGCGGTCACATCGTGGTTCACAAGCCAGTGCTGCACCGGGTTGGGAAGGGGCGGGGTTGCTGTGGCATGGTTGGGCGGCCTGTCATCCCAGTACAGGAAGCGGTACATCAGGCGATCGCCCAGCGAGTCCAGCTTGTCGGTCGTGCCTTCCTGCGGGACGCAATCGCCACCGTAGGCGCCGTTGCAGGCGGGAGTGAACGTAGAGATGGCGATCAACTGCGTGTCGCCGTTTCCAGTCATCGTAGCATTGGCCGGCGACCAGGTGTTGATGTGCATCGAGTACAGGGACAGATGCGAGTTGTCGATGTCGCCGAGGCTGCCGATGAAGAACTCATCCTCCGGGCCTGGAGGCGGTGTCGGGGAGTCGAGGTCTGCCGGCAACAGGCTGTCCTGGAAGTTGGGAGCGGTGTTGGAGAGCTGGAAGCAGATCTGCTCCGCACTGGGATCGCCGGCCAGCATCTTGGCGCGGTCATAGCCGCAGATCACCGGGCCTACGAAGCCGCTGCCGCCAGGACCGAAGTTGTTCCACGCCTGGTAATAGCCGTCACTGGAGCCTCCCGAGGGCCACACGCCCCACTTCGGGTAGTCCGGGAAACCGCTGTTGACGACCGGAAACTGGTACGCGTACCAGAGATTGTCGGAGAAGGTGGCGGTCTGCGAGATGGCCACGCACACCGCATAGGGGGAAGTGAACACGTTCTGCGCCATCACCCAGCGCTGCGCCATGCGGTCAAACTTCACGATGATGTCGCCGGCGTTGTGGTTGGCGCACAGCGTCCCCGGAATCAGGTTATGCCAGATGGTATTGCCCAGCGTGCTGTTCTGGCCGTTCAGGGGGATGATCGCGCCCGTGCTCTTGTTGAAATCGGCATACGAGACGTTGACCCACTGCAGGACTTCCGTAGTGCCGACAGCCAGCGTGGTGTCCGGCGGAGCGTCCGGCACGGTGTAGCCCGGGAAGCCATTGCCCACGCCCAGCACGTGGTAAACCAGATTGAACTCGCTGGTGGGCGCCAGGCCGCGCTGCTCTACGCGATCGGTGGTCGGCGAGGCGGTTGGTTTGGGAATACGGCGGACGGGATTCGCTTCGTGGAAACCATATTGCGTGTTCGGGAGCACTTCCGTCACCCGTCCCGCGCCGAAGGCATAGGCGTGGTTCACGACCATGGTCGGCTGCTGCTGGTTTTGCGCAGCGAACATGGGAAGGTTAAACAGCAGCAGGACGCCCAACGCTACTACCATGGACGACCACATCGCTTTACTTCTTGTCATTGTTCCCATTCTCCTTTTTGGTCTCCCTCGTCGCCGCCAACGATTTTTCTTGCGCTGCACGGGGAGATTCCTGGCGAACAGCAGAATTCGTTGAATACTGGATTGGAACGGATTTCAAGTACCCTTAGGTATCCCAAAAGTTGTCGCTGTACCCTAGGCAGGCCACAGAAAAGTACCACAGCGCTATCCGGCATGCAACTATTAATTGCGTAGTCACCGCATTATTAACAATTCGGGAAAAATTTCACGAACTTTGCGTGCTGGCACCAAGGTCGTAACCTGAAGTTCTCCACGTAAATCATCAGTAACCAGGTTTGCAGTCGCGAGTAACCCAACCATCCGGTGTTAAGGTACCGGCTGTAGTCACCTAAGAGCTCCGGTTGCGCGTCGTAGCTGTCCTCCTGTCCCTTACTCGCCATTTGGGGACCGAACCGCTTACGTTCAGCGAAACTGATTTGACAAACTCCCTGTGCGAACTTACGCTCTTTGGGCGAGGAATGTCATTGCTCGGAAGTCCTTCCCATCGTTTACATCATGCGCCCGTTCTTGGACCGCTTGAGATTCAGGTGATGCGGGTCGTCTGGACGCATGGCAGCAGCAGCGTCCGTGACGTGGTGGAGAAGCTGGACAGCAGGCTGGCCTACACCACGGTCATGACCACTCTCGACCGCCTCTTCAAGAAGGGCCTGCTCGACCGTCACAAACTGGAACGCGCATTTTTGTATTCCGCAACCATTTCCAGCCAGGAGTGGGAGCGCCGCCGCGCCGGCGATCTGGTGGCCGGTTTTCTTGCCGGTCCGGGCGCCTCTCGCGAGCTGCTGCTGTCTTCGCTGCTCGATGCCGTCGGCCAGCATGACGCCCACCTGCTGGATGAACTGGAAGAGAAGATTCGCAGTAAACGCCACGAGCTTTCGAGGACGGACCCGGAATGAGTCTCCCCTATACCGCACGCCTGCTGTGCCTATGCTGCGCCTCGTTCTTCCTCATCCACGCGGCGCTGGCGGCTGCCGCGCGATTGCTCACTCCCGGCGCCCTGCGGGTTGCCGCGCATATGCAGGCGCGTACCGCGGCGCGTTTTCTTTTTGCGCTCCGCATGTCGCCTCTGCTGCTCACCCTGGTCGCCGTCTTCGGCTTCTGCATTCCCAGCTATCTGTGGCTGGAACCGGAAGCCAGCGGAGAGACCGTCGGCCTGGTCTGCGTGCTGTTGGCTGTACTGGGTCTTGCCGTCTGGGCCTGTGCCCTGGGCCGGGTGATGATCGCGGTCCACCGCACCACCCGTCTCCTGCGCCAGTGCGAGCGGTACGGCCGCAGGATCAACGTGCGGGGCGAGGCTTCCCCTGTCCTGCTGCTGGCGGACAGGACTCCGGTGCTGGCGGCCGCCGGCATTTTCCATCCACAGCTTCTGATTTCCCGTAGCGTCATTCATGGTCTGTCGCGTGGCGAGCGCGAAGCCGCCCTGCGCCACGAGCGCGCCCACTGCGCCTCGGGCGACAACCTCAAGCGCTTCCTCGTCCTGCTGGCGCCCGATGCCTTGCCCTTCCTCAGCACCTTCGCCGGCCTGGAGCGCGCGTGGTCGAAATTCACCGAGTGGGCCGCCGACGATCAGGCCACCGGCGGCGATCCGCAGCGCGCCCTGTCGCTGGCAGCCGCGCTCGTCCGTGTTGCCAGAATGGGATCGAAGCCTCGTCTCAGCTATCTCTCGTGCTCGCTGATCGGCGAGGGCCAGGAGCTCTCCGAACGCGTAGATCGTCTCCTGCATCCGCAACCGAAAGCCGGCCGGCCCGTGCGCGAACTGGTTCCTCTGTTGACCGGCGCCGGTGCTCTGGTAGCCTCGGCTGTGGCCCTCATGGTGCTTTGGCCGGGCACGCTCGCCATGGTGCACGCCGCCCTGGAACACCTCGTCCGGTAGAAGCTCCCGGCTTCCTCACGAATGCGTTTTGAAAGGGCACGGCTTTAGCCGTGCTGGAACGCGGCTTTACTATTGGGCTTCAGCCCCCTGAGGTACATCGAACTCTTCCTGCCGCGGCATTTATCAGATGAGTTTCAGTCAGGCATCCCTCGTGCCGCCATGGTCGGTCTCCACGATTGCGGCAGCCGCCATCCTGCTCTGTCCGGTGCTCGCGCTGGCGTTTGCGGGCGACCGCTTCGTGCGCCGCATCGACAGCTTTCCCCTGGCCGTCCGTCCGGCCCTGCCGGCGATTGCGGCCCTGGCGTACTTCCTTGCCACCTATTCCACGGGGTATTTTCGCTGGGCGCACGTCGCCCTGTATGCGGCGGTGCCGGTATTGCTGGTGCTGCTGCTGCAGCGAGCGGCCGCCCGGGACCCGCAGCAGCTGGGCGACTGGCGCGATTTTGCCGTGCTCGCCCTTCTGGGATGGGCAGTGGAGTTCCGCCTGCTTGAGCCGGCCTGGCCACCCGAGCTGCGATGGCTCAATCGCCTCCTGCTGCTCGGGACCGCGCTATACGGCTTTCTCGCTGTCCGCCGGCTGGCGGGAGTCGGCTTCAATTTCTTCCCGCGCCTGTCCGACCTGAAAACCGGCCTCCGCGAACTGGCCTTTTACGCTCTCATTGCGCTGCCCTTGGGCCTGGGATTGGGATTTCTGCATGTCCATGCAGTCCTTCCTGGCCTGGGCCGTCTGCTGCTCTCCTGGATTTCCATGTTTGCCTTTGTGGCCGTACTGGAGGAAACGTACTTTCGCGGCTGGCTGCAGAACCTGCTGGAGCGCCGTATCGGCCGCCGGTGGTCGCTGGCGCTGACGGCAGTGCTGTTCGGGCTCTCCCACTTCAACAAGGGGGCGACGCGCTTCAACTGGCGTTACGTTCTGCTGGCGACGCTGGCGGGAATCTTCTACGGCAGGGCGTGGCGGGAGAATCGCCGGCTCCTCGCTTCCGCCATCACTCACGCCTCGGTCGATACCATCTGGATGCTCTGGCTGCGATAAGGGCCCGCTGGCTGCAATTCAAGGTTTGGGGCAGAGATATCGCTCCACCAGCTCCCTTAGCGACGCCACCGTGATCTGCGCCAGCATTGAGGCCTGCTCGGCTTCGGGCGAGCTGGCCGCATCATCCCCCGCAATGAAGACGGTTCTCATGCCCAGACGCGCTCCGGCTTCGATGTCGCGCAACGAATCCCCTGCCATCAGGCTGTTGTCCGAGCGCGCGGCCGGAAAATCGCAGAACGCCTGTTCGAACAGGCCGGTCTCCGGTTTTCGGCAATGGCACTGCTCGCTATCGTGCGGACAGACATAGAAGCCATCCAGATGTGCGCCATGGCGGGCGAGGTGCGCCTGCAGCCGATCGTGCATGCCGGCCAGCTCCGCCATCGAATACAGCCCCAGCGCGATCCCGCGCTGGTTGGTAACCACGATGACTCTCCGTCCCGAACGGTTCAGCTCGGCAATGGCCCCTTCAACTCCCGGCAAAATCTCGAGTTCCTCCCACCGGGTTACGTAACCACCGGCGGGCGGCTTTCGGTTCAGCACGCCGTCCCGATCCAGGAATACGTACTCAATATTGCAAAACCTACTGTCGTCACAGTTGCCCATTTGGCTTATAATGCCGCAAGATAGACCCATAACGCAGGTTCTGGGAAGACCCTACACTCGTTGCGCCACGAGGAACGAATGACGTCTTCTTTGAATCTGGCCGGCGTCTTTACCGACGCTATCAAGGAACATCTTTCTATTATTCGGCAGCTCGAAGGGCAGGAAGACAGTTTCGAGCGCGCCGCCATCCTTATAACCGATTCTCTGCTTCGCGGAAACAAGCTTCTATGCTGCGGTAACGGCGGCAGTGCTGCCGACTCCCAGCATCTGGCCGCCGAGCTGGTGGGACGCTTCCGTCGCCGCCGCTCTCCCTTGCCCGCGATGGCCCTGACCACCGACACCTCCGTGCTTACCGCTATCGCCAACGACTGCGGTTACGACGAGATTTTCGACCGCCAGGTGGAGGCCCTGTGTCAGGCGGGAGATGTCGTCATCGGCATCTCCGCCTCCGGCAACAGCCGCAATGTATGTGCCGCCCTGCAGAAAGCTCATCAGATGCATGCCTCCACCGTCGCCATGACCGGCGGCTGTGGCGGCCGCATGGCTTCGCTGGCCGATGTCTGCATCCGGGTGCCGTCGTCCGATCCGGCGCGCATCCAGGAAGCCCACATTCTCTGCGGTCACATCCTGTGCGAGTGGATCGAGATCGCAACCTGTATCAGCCAGGCGGTGGAGGCTGGGAGTGAGGCGCGATGATCGCTGCTTCGCGCGAACTCCTGGCCCTGGTCGAGTCGGGATGGCGGCAGATGCCTGTGCTGGTGGTCGGCGATGTCATGCTCGACCAGTACATCTGGGGCGAGGTCGACCGCATCTCGCCGGAAGCGCCTGTGCCGGTTGTCCGCGCCACTCTGCGGGACGACAAGCCGGGTGGCGCCGCCAACGTCGCCATGAACCTGGCTGGGCTGGGGGCCCCGGTCACGCTGGTGGGTTTTGCCGGCGGCGATCGCGAGCACGCCCGGCTGGACGCGCTGCTGGCGGAGCAGGGAATTGAGTCGCGCCTGACCGCAGTTCCCGGCGCGCCCACCACCACCAAGCTGCGCATCCTCTCCGGCAGCCAGCAGATGATGCGCATTGACACCGAAGCTGCCGCCTCGTTCTCCGCCGCGCAATACGATTCGCTCCTGCAGAATGCCCTAGCGGCTCTGCCCCGGGTCTCGGCTGTCGTGCTTTCCGACTACTCGAAGGGGACGCTGCCCGAACCGGTCTGTCAGGCGCTGATTGCCGCGGCGCGGCAACGGAACATCCCGCTGCTGGTCGATCCCAAGAGCCGCAGCTTCGCCGGCTATCGCGGTGCAACCGCAATCTGTCCCAACCTTCGGGAGCTGTCCGTGGCGACGGGAGAATCGCCAGCCGATCTGGAGCGGCTACTGGGCGCCGGCCAGGCGCTGGTGGCTTCCCTCGGCCTCGAATTCATGGCCGTCACCCTGGGAGAGAAGGGCATTGCCGTGCTGCACCCCGCTGCGCGCTTCCACGCTCCGGCTGACGTACGCGCTGTCTATGACGTCTCCGGTGCTGGAGATACCGTCATTGCGGTGCTGGCGCTGGCGGCGGCTTGCGGCGTCAGCATGGAGTCGGCAGCGCCGCTGGCTAACCTTGCCGCCGGCGTGGTCATCGCCAAAGCAGGCACCGTGCCCATCCGGCGCGAGGAGCTGCTCGGCGCATTGAGCCGGCAGCTTGCCGCCGAAATGGACGACAAACTCCTGACGCCGCCCCGTCTTCTCACCCGGGTGGCGATGTGGCGCTCCTCCGGCGAACGCATCGTCTTTACCAACGGATGCTTCGACATTCTCCATATCGGCCACATCCGGCTGCTGGAGGAGGCGCGGCGCAAAGGTGATCGCCTGATTGTCGGACTCAACAGTGATGACTCGGTGCGCCGGCTGAAGGGACCGCTGCGGCCCATCGTCGGCCAGGCTGAACGCGCTCGCATCCTGGGGGCGCTCAGCAGCGTGGACGCCGTCGTTGTCTTCGACGAGACCACTCCGCTACCCCTGATCGAGGCGCTCCGCCCGGACGTCCTGGTCAAGGGTGCCGACTACACCGAAGATACCGTCATCGGCGCCCGCGAGGTCCGCGCCTGGGGCGGAAGGGTCGAGCTGATTCCGCTTGTGGGTAGCGCCAGCACCACGCGGCTCATCGCAAAATCCGTAGCCAGTGTGTCGGTCAATCCCATGCCCAGGGTTTTTTCGGCGTGAAACCCTCCCCGCTCCCTCCTCTGTTCTTCGCCGTCCGGCTGCCCACCCTGCTGGCCATCTTCTGGAGGGTAGGTTTCAGCCGCAAACTGATCGCCGGCGCCCCTCACAGGCAGCCGCCTTCGTTCCTCATCTTCCGGCTCGACTCGCTGGGCGATGTGGTCCTGACCACCCCGCTCTTTCGCGCCCTCAAGACCGCCTGGCCAAAGTCACGCTGCACCGTCGTGGTGCAGCGGGCCTACAAACCGCTGCTCGTGACCAATCCTTATGTGGACGAGGTCCTCACTCTGCCCCGCCTGCGGCCCTCCTGGCTCAAGCTGCTGCCCGTGCTCATCTTTTACTTCACGCGCTTGCGCAAGCGGTTTTTTGACTTTGCCATCTCGCCCCGTTGGGACACCGACGAGCACCTGGCCACCTTCCTCTGCGTCCTCACCCTGGCTGCGAGCCGCGTCGGCTACAGCGAAAATGCGACTCCGGCGAAGCAGCGGATGAATCGTGGATTCGATGCCGCCTATGACGTCTGCCTGCCGGCGGGAGCGGTGCGGCATGAAGTGCTGCGCAATCTGGCCATAGTCGGGGCGCTGGGCGGCCTGTCCATCGAGGCCCGCCCTGAAATACACCTCACGGAGCGCGACTATCGTTGGGCGGCGCGTCTCCTGAAGGACGCGGTTCATCCCGCCGGACTGGTTGCCCTGGGAATCGGGGCCCGCAGCCCGGGGCGGAAATGGCCGCTGCCACGCTATGCCGAAACCGTCGCGCAACTGGCAATGGAGCACGAGATTCAGCCCGTCATCGTATGCTCTTCGGCCGAACTCGGCGACGCGTTGCAGCTTGCGGAGATGCTGCCGCACCCGCTCATCGTCAGCGGCGCTCCGATTCGCGTAGTCTGCGCCGTGCTGGAACGCTGCCAGCTCTTCCTCGGCAATGACAGTGGTTGTGCGCACCTCGCCGCCGCCGTCAACTGCGCCACCATCGTCATTTCCCGGCATCCCCGCGATGGCGACCCCGGCCATTTCAACAGCCCGCTGCGTTTCGCTCCCGTCGGCACGCACGTGCGCGTCCTGCAGCCGGCCAGCGGCCTGGATGAGTGCACCACCGCCTGTCGCCGCACCGCACCCCACTGCATCGCCGCGGTTTCCGCCGATGAAGCCGCTGAGGCCGCGCGCCGCATGCTGGACGAACAGTGCCGCACGGCCGCTACGCCGCCAGCCGTGGACCTGCCGGAGCGCTCCAGGTTGCTGCTGCACTCGCACTCGGCGGAGGCGATACGGCGCGCGGTCGAAAGCCTTCGCGGGGCACCGGACGCGCCGCCCGTCTGATGGCACACCTATGCTGAAGCTCTCGGCCCGCTATCATCGCATCTTCCAGGCAGTCTGGTCGGGAACTGCCGCGCGCCTGCTGAGCAGCGGCATCACTCTCATCTCCCTGCCGCTCGCGGTGCGTTATCTCGCCGCGGAACGTTACGGCGTGTGGGCCACCGTCGCCACCACCGCCGTCTGGATCAATCTCCTCGACCTCGGCATTGCCGGAACCCTGACCAATCACATCTCGCACGCGTTTGCCCTCGGCGACAGGACGGCCGCAGCACGCGCCTTCACCAATGCCCTTGCTCTCAGCGCCGGCGTTGCTGCCTTCGCCGGGCTGATATTCTCGCTGCTGGTTCACCGTGTCGATTGGGCCGCGTTGTTCAATGTGAGCGCCAAGGTAAGCGCCCGGGAACTCGAATACACGGTCGCCGCCGCCGTCGCCCTGATGCTGCTCGGCCTGCCCTGCAATCTGGGCAACAGGCTGCTCGCCGGCTATCAGGAGCTGCACCGCGGCAACTGCGCCAGTTGCGCCGGCGCGGTGGCCTCTTTGGGCGGACTGGCGCTGGGCATCGTTCTGCGGGCCTCCATGCCGGTGCTGTTTCTGATGTCGGTGGGATGCCTCACTCTTGCCGCGCTCGTCAACATGGTTCTGGTGCTGGGATGGCAGAAACGGTGGCTGCGCCCGCGGCTGTCGCTGCTCGATCCCTCATCGATGAAGGATCTGCTGCATTCGGGCGCATCGTTCTTCCTCATCCAGGTCGCCGCGGTTGTGGTCTTCAGCTCCGACAATCTCATCGTCAGCCACTATCTGGGCGCGGCGGAGGTGACGCCCTACAGCACCACATGGCGGCTGGTTGGTGTTGCCGCCCTGCTGCAGTCGCTGATCTTTCCTGCGCTATGGCCGGCCTATGCCGAGGCCTGGGCCAAAGGCGATTACGTATAGATCCGGCGGACCTTTGCCGTGACCATGAAAGGCACCATCGCCCTGAACCTGGTCTGCGCCCTGGCACTTGTGCTCTGCGGCCGCCCCCTGATCCGCCTCTGGGCTGGTCCGGCTGCCGTGCCCGGCGCCGCCCTGCTGCTCGCCATGGCAATCTGGGCCGTGGTGAACGGTTTCATGAGCATGGAGTCGTGCCTGCTGGCAGCCCTCAATCGCACCCGCGAACAGGCCGCGCTCTCCATCCTCGCCGCGGCCATGAACCTGGGTCTGTCATTGGGGCTGGTCCGCCATATCGGCTCGCTGGGCGTGATTGGCGGGACGATAATTTCCTATCTCATTGTCCTTGTCGTTCCGCAGTCTCTCATCGTGCGCAGCCTGTGGAGAAGGGAACTGGCCGCGCAGCAGGAGCCACACTTCGCTCCTCAGCCTGCGCTCTTCACCAGGGCGGGAATCGGCGATTAGAACGGTTCGCGCATTGTCTGTCCGCAAAGCGCGGGAGTGCCAGCGGCGTCAGTGCCGCTTCCTCACACCAGAAATGGATTGCTCGCGCACTCCTCGCCGATGGTGGTCAAAGGCCCATGGCCGGGGACAACAATGGTCTCGTCCGGCAGCGCCAGTACCGGCCCGTGCAGCGATCGCATGATTTTCTCGTACGAGCCGCCGGGCAGATCGGTGCGGCCGATGGAGCCGGCAAACAGGGTGTCGCCCGCGATCAGCTTCTTCTCCGGAGCGAAGTAGAGGCAGATGCTGCCCTCGGTGTGGCCGGGGGTGTGCAGCACATCGGCCACAAGACTGCCGGTGCGGACCTGGTCGCCGGCGCCCAGGCTGGCCTCGATGCTCACCTGCTCGGGAGCGCGCATTCCCACCCACGCCGCCTGCATGTCCAGCATCTTCAGCAGCGCATAGTCATTCTGATTCAGCAGGACCGGCGCACCCGTCAGCCGCTTCAGCTTGGCCGCGCCGCCGATGTGATCGATATGGGCGTGCGTCACGACAATCTGTTTCACCGTCAGGCCATGGCGCTGCACCACAGCCAGCACCTGCTCGATGTCGTCGCCGGGATCGATGACCATGGCTTCCCTGGTCTGCTCATCGCCGACGACGGAGCAGTTGCACTGCAGCGGCCCGACGGGAAAAATCTCGTGAATCATGCCTCAGGCTATCACGAAGCCTGCCTGCCCCGCCCAGCTCCAGCTCCGCTTGAGTCACGTCATTTTATGCAGTAAACTGCGCCCACTTGCAGGCACGGTTCTCCCTGGATGGCAGGAGCAGTTTATGGATCGCATACGCTTTGTCACGTATCGCGAGCAGCGGATCCTGCTGCTGGACTTTACAAACTGCAGGGCTGAGGAAGTGGCCACCGTATCAGACCAGGTGCCGACGGTGGTCACCAGCGAGCCGGCTGCCTCGCTGCTGGTGGTGGCGGACTTCACCGGAGCGGAGTTCACACGCGAGGCCGTCGAGCGCATCAAGATCGCGACCGCGCTCGACCGTGCGCACGTGAGGCGGTCGGCCTGGGTGCTCGACGACAACTTGCCCAAACCCCTCTACGACTCCATACGCAGCTTTTCGGCGCGCGAATTTCCCGTCTTCGCCACCCGCGAGGAAGCTTTCGATTACATCGTGAGCTGAACGCGTCTTCCTGGCAATTCCAGGATGCGTGATGCCTACCGGCTGGGCGTCGTCGGCTGCGGCTCGGGAGCGGGCGGCTTCTGCGTCGGCGGCGCCGGTTTGATGGAGGCTGGCCGCGAGCCTTCCAGAATGGAACCGGGACGGTGCGAGCGCCTGGCAGAAATGGAAAGCGTGATGGAAGTAAGCATGAAAATGACCGCCGCCCACGTTGTGGCCTTGGTGAGCACCGTGGCCGCGGTGCGGGTCCCGAACGCCGTCTGGCTGCCCATACCGCCGAAGGCGGCAGCGATGTCGCCGCTCTGCCCACTCTGCAGCAGCACAATGATGATGAGGAAGGCACAAACAATAATGTGGATCGTCGTAATCAGATAAACCATGTAACGCTTGACTCTTTCAGGCGGGCGTTGTCGTTGCGGCGCCGGCGAATCTTCGGATTTTTGAATTTTATCATGTTGAAGGGAGGGGAAGCCGATAGGAAGATCAAAGAACCCTCAGAGGCCGCGGCCACGCCACCGCACGCCCGGCCACCTTCATGCGATGGGGGCGGGAAACAGAAGAAGTACCAGGCAGCAGAGGGTGAGCGCCCGCACGAAGCTGAAACATAAGCACATACGTGCCAAGGCTGAGTGCTCCGCCGCTGATCTATTCCAGGTTGGGCAGAAACAATAAGGGTCACTCGAGGAAGCGAACTCTGGCCGAAATTCGCGTCCGAGTGACCCTATGCGCCACTTCGTCTGTTACTTGGTGTAGCACACTTAATACCAAACTGCCTCCACAGACAACAAAGGACTTACTACGTCATCTTTTGGACCCACTCTGTAGAACTTTCCAGGGGTGTCGTAAAGTTTTCCATCCAACTAACGTGCCCATCCAACTAACGTGCTAATCTCTTTGCTTTCAAAAGAATGAACCATTTCAGAATGAAGCTTCTTACTGTCCGGCTTCCCCACGCGACCGCCCCTTAACCGCTGCTCACGATTGGGCCGCGGCAAGCTGCGAAATCCCCGTCAGGTTACGATAAGCTGCTCTCCATCGGAGATGACCTCATGCCCGATCCCATCGGCCAATTTGCCCAAGCCAGGTATATGAATCTTGAGACCTTCCGCAAGACGGGCATGGGCGTGCGTACGCCCGTGTGGTTTGCCCAGGCGGTCGCCACCGGTGGCGGGCTCGCCGAG
>DATJAI010000047.1:0-3761 GCA_035516415.1 Binatia bacterium
TCGAGATGTGCTCTTCCCGTGTGGGGATGTGCAGCAACCAATGGCAGTGGCTGAGGGCCTCGTTGGAGAGCCCGGTCTTCTCCGCGCCAAAGAGCAGCGCCACCCGGCCAACCGCCAGCTCGTGGCGGATTAGCCGGGCGCCATATTCCAAGCGGCGCAGCGGGTGATGCAGTTCGCGGTGACGAACGGCCGTGGTGCCCACTACAAGGCTGCAATCGGCCACCGCTTCGGCTACAGTCTTGCACTCCTCCGAACTAGCCAGCAGTTGCGCCGCTCCTACGGCGGAGCGCGCCTCGCGGAACGCGATCTCATAGGGATTGACCACCCGCAGGCGAAGAAAGCCGAAGTTGCTCATCGCGCGAGCAGCGGCGCCGATATTGAGTGGGTTGCGCGCGCCGACCAGCACCACGCAGAGACGATCAGCGTGCTCCAACATGGCCATGAGTGTAGTGCAGAATGGGTGAACTCCTCCGCACGGCCCGCACCAGAGAGAAGCCGACCGCTGGACCAGAAGTGCGCCGGCATGTGAATGGGAGCGTCTTTGACCTTTCCTAGCTTTCTATCTCCGCAAATATGCTCGCGAGATTCATGGAAAGCGGGGGCAGATGGAAATCCGCGGTCTCAATCCAATTGCCGCTGGAGCAATCCCAGCCCCGCCGGGTTTCCGGATCGACTACCCAGATCGCCCGGACGCCCATGGCGCGGTAATCAGCAATGCGCTGGTGGTAGCGGCTGATGCGGTCCTCCGGCGACAGCACTTCGATGATCACCAGCGGCGCTTCCCGCACAATGCGCTTGTCCTGGCTCGCGCGCCGGCTAATGACAATGTCAGGCACTCTGAAACGGCTAGGACCAGTTTGCGTGCGAACATCCGGCAGCACCAGAATCTCCCATTTCTGCTCGTGTTGCATAAACCACTTCATGATCCTGGCAATTACTTTGGAATGGTCGATCTCACCCACATTCCTCTCCTCGAGCTGGCCGTCTACGTACTCCACGTCCGGCTCGTAGCTCGTGCGGAGGTACTCCTCCACCGTGACCGGCGCTGCCGTTGTTGTCGCCATAGGTGGTTATTCTAAACCAGGCTGCTTCGCATCTCACCTGACCGGGAACCGGCAAGTGGCAACCGACAACTCCCTTACGGCGCCACTCCTCCTGTGTGGCAGTCGGAACAGTTGACGGCGGCCAAATCACCCAAGTCTACCGGGTGCTTGAATGCCTCCACTGGCTGGGGCGCTATGTGCGCTCCGCCCTCTTCCTGGTCCAGCACTGTGTGGCACGAGTTGCAGTCCTTGCTGATCACCCTGCCGTCTTTGCTGACGTGATTGCCATCATGGCAGCGGAAGCACCCCTGAGAGTAGAAATGGCCGATGTTGTTGGGATGGGTCTTCCAGTTCACCTTCATCTTGGGGAAGAAGGTAGTGCGGTAGATGTCCTGCAACTGGGCAATCGCGGCTTGTACGCTGGCCGCCTTGCTGGATGCGATCTGCGGATATTTCTGCTGATAGAACTTGGTGATGTTTTCGGCAATGGCCTGCTGCGCCGCATCGGTGGTTTTGTAGTCCGCGGTCAGCACCTGCACTCCCTGCTGCTTGATGTAGGGCAGCGTGGGATCGATGGCGTGCCCCGTCATGCGGCGGTCGACGGAAAGGTCCGGGGGCACATAAATATGGGTTGGACGATTATGGCAGTCAATGCAGTCCATGCGGCGCTTGACCGCCATGTTGATTTGCTGCTGGCTCGGCGGATTGTCCTTGGTGAGGTATTCGGTGACGTGCCCCTGCTGATCCTCCAGGCGCACCCATGGGATGACCTGCCGCTGTTCGTCCGCAGCGACATAGGTAATCTTGTTGGCGATATTCATGTGCCAGTGGATGCCCGCGCCCGCCTGGCCCAGCGAAGGGTCGCCGCCGCCGGTCTTGATAAGCATGCGAATCACGCGCGGCGTGTTCTGCTCATCGCTGCCGAAGTGGGTGAACACCTTTAACTGCGCCCCCCAGAAAAATCTGGGCCAGTGACACTGCTCACATGTCTGCTGCGCGGGACGCAGGTTCTTTACCGGCGAAGGTATGGGACGCGGGAAGGTCCCCATGGCGGTGTAATACACCTGGCGGAGGCCGGAGAGCTTCGATTTCACGTACCAGCTAGCGCCGGAGCCAACGTGACATTCGACGCAAGCTACCCGAGCGTGCGGCGAGGCCTCGTAGGCGGTGTACTCCGGGTGCATCACGGTGTGGCAGAGCTGACCGCAGAAATCCACCGAATCGGTGAACTCATAGGCCTGGTAGCTGCCAACCGCGCTCACCAGGGAGAACATCACCACGAAGCTGAGAAGGAAAGCGGCCGCGTTACGTTGCGAAGGCTTGTTGAGGTCGAGCCGGGGGAAGTGAGGCGGCGCACCGACGGCGCGCAGCCGCCTTCGCCGCTCCACCACCATACCCAAGGGGACCAGCATCAGTCCGAGAAGGAGAAATCCCGGCGCCACCATGTAGGCAAGAACACCGATGTAGGGCGATGGGCGGCTGGCAAGAACGTCGATCAGCACCAGGAAAATGATGTTGGCAACGGCAACCGCCGCCAAAGCCAGGCCAATCAAGCTGATCGGGTTCTTGATGAGATTCTTGGAAACTGGCGGATGATCGCGTAGAGGATCTCTCTGGGTGTCCTCAGTCATTACTGGATTGTCCCCTTTTTGGTCTCACCCCAAATTGAGCGCTAGTGGATGGCCGATTCGGAACGGCCTTGAACCCGGGTCTTTGACTACCCACTAATCACTGCCCACTCATTTTACTTCCTGCTGCCGGTCGTCTCCGCCGGTTCTTGCTCGGCTGCCTTGGCCGGCTCGGGTTCCTCCGTACCACGGGCCTTCTCGATCGCAAGATGGTCGAGCGGATGTTCGTGCTCATATTGCTCGATCGACATCTTGCCGTCGAACCACGCCCAGTTCATAGGATACGTATCCGGGTCGAAGATGACGCCGTACAGATGCCAGACCACGATGGCCAAGGTCGCCAGGATGGCCTCATAGAAGTGAATGGTGATAGCGGCGTCGAGCCACCAGCCGGGAACACGCTGCCCGACACCCACCTTGAACCACACCATCAATCCGGTATTGGCCATCACGAACATGCCCCAGACCAAAGCCCAGTATTCCATCTTTTCGGCGTAGGTAAAGCGCCCGAACATCGGTCGCCGGTCGCTGTAGCCCAGGTAGTAGCGGAAGGCGTCACGCGCGTCGGTGACGTCCTTCCAGTCGGGCAGCATGTCCTTCAGCAGCCGCCGCCCTTCCGGCTTGGCGATGACGTACCAGACGTGGAACAAGCTGACGGCGATCAGCACCACACCCGCGATGCGATGGATGTAGCTGCGCACGAGTTCGTTGATGAAAATGACGGCTAGCCAGGACGACGGATACTTCAGGGCAAAGCCGGTGAGCACCAGCGTGAAGAAACTGATCAGCAACGTGAGGTGCTGGATGCGTTGCGCCACGCTCATGCGAAACAGGATCCGCGGCTGTCCAATGCGGTGCAGGATCAGCTTCTTGCGCCAAATGATCAGGTTGTGCAGCACCATGACGCCAATGACCCAGACGATCATCCACACATAGAACTTGCGGATAAAGGCGATGACCTTGCTTCCGACGTCGGCGCGCTCCACCGCGCCCAGGTGGACCTTGTAGGCGATGAACTTCTGGTTGGCGCCGGGATGGCATTGTCCGCAGGTCTTGGCAAGGTTGGCGGAATTAATGGTCGAGCGGGGAT
>DATJAI010000048.1:0-39376 GCA_035516415.1 Binatia bacterium
CCGTCGGAGACGACCAGCAGAACGCGATTGGCATTCTTCGCGATGCGCGCCAGATGACCGGCGGCAAACGCCACGGCATCGTCGAGCACCGCCCCCTTCTCCGGCTTGATCGCCTCCATCGCATCGCCCAGTTGCTCGGGATCGCTGGTGAGATCCTGCGCGAAGATCAGATTGTGGTCGTAGGTGAGGATGAAGGCTTCGTCGCGATCGTCCATCCGGCGCAGCATGTCGGTCAGGCTGTTGACCACCGCGGAGCGGTCCGCCTTGGTGGCCAGCGAGGTTTCGATCAGGATGCCCAGCGACATCGGGCCGGTGGCGGCCGGAATGCGCCGACGAACGATTGCGGTCGGGCTGGTGTCATCCGCCCACACCGACGGCGCCGGTTGCGGGCTGCTGGGCTTCGTAACCGGTGGCGGACGCTTGACCGCCAAGGTGGTAGCGGGCTGGACGGCTTTCGCCGGCGGGCGCGGCGCCAAGCTCGGAGGATTCGCCGTGGCTGCGAGCGTGTTACGACCAGCCCCCTGTCCTGGAGCAGCCGCGGCCGACGCCAGGAACTGGTCCCACGCGACCGAACTGCCGCCGTCCTTCCTATAGCGCGCGCGAGCGAAACGAGCGATCTCGGCGCCTTGCGGTGTTCCCTGCGAAAGATCGACCGCCCGCGCCAGATACCAGTAGCCCTCGTCGGCATTCGCATGCGGCCCATCCAGGTCGGCCAGCGCCAGCGCGTAGATGTTCTGTGCATTGTTGGCGTCGAAGGCGACGGCGTTGTGCAGATACACGCGGGCCGCCGGGTAGTCCTTCCTGCGCAGCTCGGCCCATCCTGCGGCGCCGCTGAGCAGCGCACTGGCTTGCGTCTCGAGCTGCGAGAAGTCGGCTGGACTCATGCCGAGCGGCCGGGTGAGGAAGGGAAGCGTGTCGAGGCCGTGGCTGGCCATGGCCAGCAGCCGCGCCGGCTTCATCTCGCCGCGATCCATAGCCGCGCGATCTTCGTTGCTCATCAGCGCCAGCGCAATCGCGTTGTTGGGGTCCGTGCGGGCCAGTTCGTCGGCCCAGGTGAGCGCCTGCGACAGGTGCAGCGTGCGCATGTGCTCCCAGATGACAATCTCGAGCGCTGCAGCCTTCAGCGGCCCGGGCCGCGCGTGCATGGCGAACTGCTCCAGTTGGAAGAGGCGATCGCCGGGGTTCACCCTGGCTACGGCACTGGTGTAGGCGCTAAGCTCGTTGCTGCTCTGCCCGCAGGCAAACGAGACAATGCAGGCTAGCGCAATGGCAATGGCGAATGCTCTTCTGGCAGATCGGCCCATACAATGCGGAGCTATCCAAAGGCAAATGAGATTGCGGGAAGCGGCTTCAAGTTGGATGGGAGCTGAGCCGGCAAGGTGGTCAGAGCTTCCGCCAAATCGGGCTACTCTGGCCAGCGAGAGTTGATCCCCGACCGTCGGGGAACCTGCGTTAGGTCCGCAATCGCGCCTGGTTACGCATCTGGCGCGCCGTTGCCTCCAGGAATTCCTCGTCGGATTGATTCGCCGGCTTGGCCAGGCCCATTTTTTGTTGCACCCGGTCGCTGAGCTGGATCGCGGTATTGACGCGAACCATGCCCTCAAGGTCGAACCTGCGGTGCAGGAAAGTCTCAATCGCCACCAGGTCCTGTTCGGAGAGCCGCGACAGCTCGGGTTGGAAGACATCCGGCGCGGGTGCGGCAAAGCTCCAGTCGGGTTTTACCTCCGAGGTCTTTTTGTCGTGGATGACGATGGTGCCGGCGACGTAGTCGCCCAGCCGCTTGTTCTGCTTGCTCAAGACCACCGAGATTATGCCCACCAGATAGAAGAACAATCCATCGATGGCGCGCATCAGGTTGCGGCCGATGCCTTCGATGGCGGTAATCGGACGGCCCGTGTCTTTCACTACGCGAATGCCGGCGGCGCGTTTGCCCGGAGTTTGTCCGTGCCAGAGGATCTCAAACGCGGCGAAATATCCCCAATATATGCAGAATATAAATAGGATGATGATTGCGCCGGTCCACGCCCCGGACACTTCCGCGCCGCCGGCCGACTTGGCCACGGCGGGTAAGAGGAATGCCGCGAGCAGAAAGAGAGCGAAGTACAGCACGCCTTGAATTACAGTGTCGAGTGCGAGGGCGAGGAAGCGGCTGCCGATGCCGGCCGGCGCCAGCTCCATCGTGATCTGCTCGGGAGTTTGGATCGTGACCGGATCGTTGGGATACACCCGTGATCTCCACCTACTGGATTGAGAAGCGCCGCCCGCACTGGGAGCGGCTGGAGCAATTGATGGACCGGGTGCAGCACGCGGGCTTGCGTTCGCTGAACCGCGGCGAGCTGCGCGAGCTTGGCCTGCTGTACCGGCAGGCGGCTTCGGACCTGGCCGTGCTGCGCGCCGATGTCAGCTCCGTCCACTTTGCCGGCTATCTGAATCAACTGCTCGCACGGGCTCACAATACCATCTACTCGGGCCACAAGACGAGCCATTCCGCCGCGCTCCGTTTCTTTCGCGATACCTATCCGCAAGTCTTCCGCAAGGACTTCAACTACGTCCTCTTTGCCTTCGTTCTATTCCTCGGCGGAGCGGTGATCGGCGCCATTCTTACCCTGCAGGACCCCGACTTCCGGCTGAAGATTATCGGACCGGAGATGGTCCAGACCATCGAGCGCCACGAGATGTGGACGCACTCCATCGTCGCCATCAAGCCGCTGGCCTCGAGTTCGATCATGACCAACAACCTCAGCGTGGCCTTCATGGCGTTCGCCGCCGGAATCACCGCCGGCCTCGGCACCATCTACATGATCGTCTTCAACGGCGTGCTGATCGGCGTGATCGGCATTGCCTGCGCGCAAGCGGGAATGAGCCTGCAACTGTGGAGCTTCGTCGCGCCGCACAGCGTGCTGGAGCTGCCGGCCATCTTCATCTCCGCCGGCGCCGGGCTGCGGATCGCCTCCGGCCTGCTGTTTCCCGGCGTGCTGCCGCGCCGCGAGTCGCTGGCGATCGCCGGACGCGAGGCGGTGCAGTTGCTGCTGGGAGTTGTGCCGATGCTGCTCATCGCCGGAGTGATCGAGGCCTTCCTCTCGCCCACGGAGCTTTCGGTGCGGATGAAGTTCCTGTTCGCCGCGTCCTTGTTCACGCTGCTGGTGGCATATCTTTCGGGAGTGACGGTGAAGCGGAAAACTGCAGATGCAGCGGAGGAGCAATCAGCAAACGGCCGCCACGTTGGGTGACGGCCGCGCGAGGATTTTGGCAGCCGCCTAGAACAGCTTGCGGCGGATGAAACTTGCCAGGCCAAGGAGTCCGGAGCCGAACAGCACGACGGTGCTGGGCTCAGGTACACCGCCGCTGCAGTTGCCGCAGGTAGTCAAGGTGCCGTTGACGTTGCCGAGCACGGTGAACGCTTCACCTGGAATCGTGCCCACGGAGTTCTCGGACGCCTGCGAAGGACAGCCGGAGCCGCTACAGCCGACCCCGGAGTTCTCGTCCCAGTAAATCGGGTCGCCGGTATTCACGACTGCGTTCTGCAGGTTCAGCCAGTACGTACCCTGGTTCAGATATGTGTTAAGTGCGCCCGTCTCGGTGCAGACGTTGTAGCCGTACTGGTTGCCGACGCAACCGCTCTGGGTGAAGTTCACCACCTGATCAAAGTAGCTGGTGCCACCGTTTTCTTGCGAGGTGATGGAAACTTCAGCCGACTCCAGGGTATCGCCCACGAACAGCCACGCGCCGAACGAGATGCCCGTGATGTTGGCTCCGGTGGTGCTCACCGTGAAGGTGTCACTGACGACGAAGCCGAAGTTGATGGTCCACGCATCGGTGGTGCCGTTGATGGGACCGTTGTCATAGATATTGTCTGCCATGGCAGGCAGCGTCGCGGAGGCAAAACACAATGCGAGCAGTGAGAGGGCAGCGATACGCAGAGACATGGAACGCTCCTTCCGGTTTCAGCAATCTGACAAGGGGCCTAGAACAGCTTGCGACGGACGAAACTTGCGAGCCCAAGCAGCCCGGAGCCGAACAACATGATGCTGCTGGGCTCGGGGACGGTGCCGTTATCTTAGAGGCTTTGGGACATGGCGGGCAGCGCCATCAGTGTCAGGTAGAGCACAAGAATCGACAGGGAAGCCGTACGTGACATCCGGCCCTCCTCACCCGGTCCAAAAGTGGCAACAACTCTACACCTGTTTGGCGCTGGGTCAACCAGTATTTTTGTCGAGAAGTCTGAGATCTGTGACAACGCAGCTACAGCCGGTTCTGCTGCTTGATATCCAGGTAGGTATTGACCACGGCAGCCGACATGGCGGCGGTGTCGACTTCCACCAGCAGCACGCCGCGATCGCGCATGCGCGCCAGCAACACGTGGCGGCGCTGCATGATCTCCTGTGCCGCCGAGGCTTCGTACATGCGCGCGGCGCTCTTCGGTTCCTCTGTCGCCATACCAAGCAGGTCTGGCTGGCCTATGACGGTGAACAGCACGAGGTGGTGGGGCGTGAGCTGCAAAGCGGCGTCAATGACCTCGGGCGTCATCGCGGTCTCGGCCAGATCGGTGAGCCAGATGACCAGGCTGCGCCGCTTCTGGCTGTTCATCAGGACGCTGACCGCACGCAGGTGATCGGCCTCGAGTGGGCCGGTGCGGAGATCGACGAGCTGTTCCATCAACAGCCGCAGATGCGCGCTGCCGCGTCCGGGCAGCAGGCGATGACTGGGTGCGCGATCGTAGGCCAGCAGGCCGACGCGATCGCCGGAGTAGAGCGCGACCTCGGCGAGGCAGAGCGCAGTGTTCACCGCGTAGTCCAGCTTGGCCAGTCCCGCAATCCGCGCCTGCATCAGGCGGCCGCAATCCAGCACCACCCAGATGGTCTGGCTGCGCTCGGCCTGGTAGACCTTCGACACCAGCTTGCCGCGCCGCGCGGTCGCGCTCCAGCAGATGTTGCGCAGCTCGTCGCCCTCGCGATATTCACGCAGGCTCTCGAACTCGCGTCCCACCCCGCGCGTGCGGGCTTTACGTTGCTGCATCTCGATCTGCCGGCTGCGCGCCAGGTGGATCGATTGCTGCCGTACTTCTTCGAGATTGGGATACACGCGCACCGTCTGCTGCAAACGCGCGAGCGCCCAGCGTTCAGCCAGGCGCAGGGGGCTCTGGTAGTGCAGGTAGGCGTTGCCGACGGTGGTGTCGCCGCGCTCTGAGGGGATGATGCGATAGGAGCCAACACCCTCTGCACGCGCGGGCGCCGCGATCGCAACCTGCGGAATTTCGCTGCGCAGTTGCGCCGGGACCTCATCGAGGAGCTGTGCGCGGACCGCGACCCGTCCTTCATTGCGAAGAACCAGTTCCACCGGCGCCGGCACCGAGAGCGCCATCGGCTCCTTCCAGCGGCGTGTGACCACGATCTGCTGCGGGCGCGGCAGGCGCCACAAGTCCCACAGGATCGCAGCCAGCAGAAGCACGTCCCAGGCCAGAATGCCGAAGGCGAAGCGCGGATCGAGAAACGCCGGACCAAGCCAGACCAGCCCAACCACCGCCAGCAGAAAGGCGCGCCGGCCGAAGGCAATGCCGGTGCGGCTGTAGGGCCCGGCCGGCGATTCCCTCGACTCCGGCGTCAGAGCTGAGCTTGCGCTCACTGCGGGACCTCGATGGTGCGCACCAGGTCGCGGAGAATCTGATCTGCCGTCAGGCCCTCGAGCTCGGCCTCGGGCTTCAGCAGCACACGGTGGCGAAGGATCGGCAGCGCGGCCGCTTTTACATCGTCGGGGATGACGTAGTCGCGCTGGTCCATCGCCGCCGTGGCTTTGGCAGCCTGCATGAGGTTGACCGCGGCGCGCGGACTGGTCCCCAGCGAGAGCGCCGGCGATTCGCGCGTGGCCCGCGCCACGCGAACGATGTAGTTGAAGAGCCCCTCCTCGACCCGAACCCCGTTGCGCACTTCTTCGCGTGCGCCGGTCAGCAGATTGGGATCGAGCGCCTGCAATCCCAGCGGGGCCAGATCGCGCGAGTCGAAGCCCTGCTGAAAGCGGCCGAGCAATCGCGTCTCGTCTTCCGCGCTGGGATAGTCGACGTTGATCTTCATCAGGAAGCGGTCCAGCTGCGCCTCCGGCAGCGGATACGTGCCCTCGAACTCGATGGGATTCTGCGTGGCGAAGACGGTGAAAAACGGCGACAGCGGATGACGCGTGCCATCCACCGTCACCTGCCGCTCTTCCATGCACTCCAGCAGCGCGGCCTGCGTGCGCGGCGGCATGCGATTGACTTCGTCGACTAGCAGCAAATCGGTAAAGACCGGCCCGGCATGAAATCCAAAGGTGCTGGTCGCCATGTTCAGGACATTGGTGCCGAGGATGTCGGCGGGCATCAGGTCACTGGTCGCCTGCACGCGCTGGAATTGCAGCTGCAGAATGCCGGCCAGCGCCTTGACGGTCAGCGTCTTGGCGATGCCCGGAACGCCTTCCACCAGCACATGGCCGGAGCAGAGCAACGCCAGCACGCACTGATCGACCATTTCGGACTGGCCGACAATCACTTTGGACATCTGCTCGCGCAGATGCGCGACCACTGCATCGACGGCTTGCATCTATCCACTCTCCTTGGCGACCGCGGGAAACAGCTTCAGCCGTTCGGAATAGCTGTACAAACGTTGTACCAGAGCCAGCGCCTCGCGCTGCGTCAGGTCCTCGAAGAAGCGCGCCGACTCGCAGGTCTGGAGCAGGCTGCGCAGATCTTCGCGATCGGTTCCCGGCCAGCGGTCGGCGACCGCCTGCGCCAGCTCGTCGCTGGTGGCCGAAGCTCGCAGACCAAGCCGCTTCGTGAGCGTGTAGCGGAAGCGCTCATAGGAGATGTCAACCGCGACGTTGGCCGCCTTCGCGTGCTCATATAGCTGGCCCAGAGCGCGCACGTATTCCAGCGGCGACAGACGCGACTCCGCCGCCGGAGCGCGCTGCGGGCCGCTGCGCCGCGAAAAAGTAAGCAGCACCGCCAGCGCGACGAAAGCCAGTTGCGCGAACAGCCACGTCATCTGCGGATGTGTGACCTCAACCGGCCCGCTGGAGCGGCGGCCATGGAAGTACTCGTCCCACAACACGCGCTGCGACTTGTCGCCGATGGTGCTCAGCAGGAATTCCAGATTGTCGGACTCGCGCAGTCCGGCATTGCTGAGCAGGCTGGAGGAAGCCAGCCACAACAGGCGGCCGTTCCCGCGCGCATACTGCATCACCGTGAAGCGCGATTCGTCGCCGTAGAGTCCGATACCATTGCCGGCCTTCGCCCACGAAGCGACGGCATCCAGCTTGACCTCCGGCGCGTTGCGCGCCTGCGGCGATGGCGCTTGCGCCGGAAAGATCTGCCAGCCGAGCGAGACCGGCGGCGGCACAGGCGCAGCCTCCGAGACAAACAAGGAGCTGAGGTCTCCGGCCAGAACCAGGACGCCGCCGCCGGAGATGAACTTCGCCAGGCCGTCCCGGTCCGGCTGGGTGGGCAGCTCCGTTGGGTCGGTAAGGATGAGCACGGTATTACGCGGGTCGCCGAGCTCGGCGGGCGGACGCTCCCAGCGCTCGACATGATAGCCGGATTCGTGCAGTAACAAGTACGCGGCTTTGGCGCCTGCGGAAGCCGTGGAGTAGGTGGTTGCAAGCTTCGCCTGGGACTGCTCGGGCGAGAGAAAAATCGCCAGCAGCGCGCAGACCAGGAACACCACGGCGGCTACCGTCAGCAAGCGCCGGTCCTCGCGGCTGAGGTTCAGTTGCATCCCAATCGCTCCAGCAGCGCGGCGGCGGAGGCGAAGCTGTCCGCGGTGGCCGCTTCGTTGCCGTACCAGATGCGCTCGAAGTTGCGCGTCAGTTGTCGCAGAGGATCGCGATGGGCATCGCCTTCCGGCAGCAGCCGTAGATATTCGCGCGGCGTGCGCGCGCGGTCGGGCCGCCACAATCCCTGTCCTTCCAGGAAGGAGATGGCCGCCCAGTACGACAAATGCACGGCATCCCGCCAGCGGCCCTCCTCGGCCGCGATGCGAGCTTCGGCTTGCCAGTCGCGCCATGGCTTGCCGGAAACCGTCTCGGGCGCTCCGGCGAAGGTGGTGTAGACATTCCCTTGCCGGTAATTGCGGACGACCCAGAACGCCGCCACAGCGACAGCCAAGCCCAGCAGACTCCAGATGATCACTTTGCTGACCACGGGGAAAGCCGAGGAAGTCAGCATGCGCTCCAGCAGTACGCCCAGCCAGCGTTGTGCCGCGCGCTTCCAGCGGTCGTACCAGGTTTCCCCGCGGACGTCATGGAATTCGCGGCGGGCAAGAATCTCCGCCAGCTTCGCGCGTTCCGCCGAGTCGTCGGCTTTCGCAGCTTCCATGCCGCGCGCGTCGGCCAGCTGAAGATCGATGTATGAAGTCACCGCCGCGAGATTGGCCGCCGTCCGTTGTTTCGCATAGTCGTTAAGGGCAGGCGCGACGCCGCCGGTAGAAACATGAAAGACCCGGCCATCGGACTGGATTAGCCAGTGGTCGGGAAGGGTCTGGGCGATGGCCAGGGTTGCGGCGCTATCGCGCGCTGAGCCGGCGGTTTGCCGGAGCTGTTCCAGCTGCTGGATGTACTGTGCCAGCGTCAGCGGCGGTTCCGTCGCCAAAGCCATCGACGGCAGCAAGCTCAGCAGAAGAATGAAACGCGCAATGCGCATGCGGCGCATCCTACAAGGCGCCGGCGGCTGCCGGCGGCGCGGTTGCGCCGTCAATCGCCGACATCATCAGCTGAATGTCGAAGGCTTCCTTGCGCACCCGCTCGTCGTAGTACATCAGAGAGAGAGAGATAGTAAGGATGGGCGTCACCAGGATCTCAATCGCGTAGCTGACAACCGCGGACCCGACATTGAGCAGCGCGGTGCCTGCGCTTGCGCCTGCCGCCAGTCCCGCCGGGTTGGACTTAGTGATAATGGCGATGGCCGCCGCGACCGGCAGCATCAGCCCCATCTGTAGGGCAAATACCAACACGAAATACAGAAGGTAAATCAAAAAGACACGCCCGCGATGCTCGCGCGTGAGCTCACGGCTGCGCGACAGACTCTCGCCCAGCCCGGCATCTTCCAGCACGGCGACGGGAATCGCCAGCGCCCACATTAGAAAGAGAATGATGCCGGGCACGATCAACAGCACCAGTCCAATGGCAATGCCAATTCCCGAGCCGATCATGATGAAGAACACGCGCAGCAGCATGCCGGAGACGCGGCCATAGGCTTCGCGCAAGGTGATGGGCCGTTCCAGATAGGCAGCCGAAACTACGATGATGGTGGCCGAACTGGCAGCCGCTACGGCCAGCATCTGCAAGACCAGACTGATCAGGAATCCAATCGACGCAGCCATGATCGCCGGCGCCGAGAGGATTTTGGGAATCCACAGGGTAGCGGTTTGCACCAGGAACAGCGGCAGATAAGCCAGCGCAGCGATTCCGACAAACAGGGCGAAGCGGCTGCGGTAGAGCTGGAAGGCGCGATCCAGCAACTCTCCGAGCGTCAGCGGACGCAATAAAGGAGCCATGAAATTCTCCGCGGGATTTTGCGCCGATACTAGCATAGGGAAGTTTGTTTGCGCCGGTTTTGTGCCGGGAGCATCCACCGATCGAGGTGAACAACGTGCGACAACTGTTCGCAGTCATTCGCAGCCGCGGGGAGGCATGGCAGGACTCGCTTCGCCTGGAGGATCAGCAATCATGGGACCGGCATGCCGAGTTTATGGATGCGCTGGAGAGCGAAGGCTTCGTGGTGCTCGGCGGACCACTGGAGGGCTCGCCGGACGTCCTGCTCATCTTTCGCGCGGAGTCGCCGGAGGAGATTGTGGAGCGGCTCGCCGCCGATCCCTGGATCGGAATGAAGCTTCTTCGCATCAGCCGGATCTCTCCCTGGACGCTGCGGCTGGGCTCGCTGTGAGCTCGGCGCTTCCGCAGTAACCTCGCGTTAACTTCTTGATGCGACGCGAGCTAGTCGTTTTCCTGCAACTCGCACTCGGTTACTGCACAGCACCTTAATGCTCTTGACAAGGTTCCGCGCAAGTCGCATATTCAACCGAACAGCATTCCCATTAAAGGGTATTCTCTCCCAGGGCGAGTTAGGCCACATAACTCGCAAAAGCACATGCACGTGTCGCTTCGGTCGCGTGCTGCGCGCTCGACTTGCTTTTGTGAGGAACGTTTTGGCGTTACGACTGCCAGATCCCGCCTGTCTTCGCGACATCTTCTCGGCGTTGGGATTTGTCACGACCAGCCAGCGCATGACGCCGGTGCTGCAATGCGCCTATAAGGCGGCCCAGGTCAGCGACGCCACGGTGCTGCTGCAGGGCGAAACCGGTACCGGTAAGCAGGTCTTGGCCCGCGCCATCCATTGCCTGGATGAGAAGCGCTCCCGCTTTCCGTTTATCACCGTCCATTGCAGCACGGTCAGCGAGACGCTGGCGGAGAGCGAGCTCTTCGGCCATCGCAAAGGTTCGTTCTCGGGAGCGGTCGCCTCCCGCGGCGGGCTGTTCCAGGCGGCTGAGCGGGGTACGGTTTTTCTCGACGATGTGAACGACCTGCCGCTGCGGCTGCAGCCCAAGCTGCTGGATGTCTTACAACGTGGGACTGTCCGGCCGCTGGGCGCGGACCGCGAGCTGCGCGTCGACGTGCGGGTGATTGCCGCCGCCAACCAGCCACTGGAGCCGCTGGTGGAGGAAGGACAGTTCCGCGCCGATCTCTTCCACCGGCTCAACGTGATCCGTCTCTCGCTGCCGCCGCTGCGCGACCGCACCGAAGACCTTGCCGCCCTCATCCTGGAATTTGCGCGCCGCCACGCCAGCCTGCACGAGCCCATCGACTCGCTGGAGCCCGACCTGGTGCAGCACCTCGAAGCCTGCCGCTTTGAAGGCAACGTCCGCGAGCTGGAGAATGCGGTGCAGCGCATGCTGTTCATGAAAGAGGATGGCAACTCGCTGACGCGCGAAGATTGGCTGCAACAGGAGTCCGAGGCGGGCAGCCCGGCCAAGCATCGCGACGACATCCTGCAGGCGGCCAACCTGCTCTGGGTGGCGATGATGCAGCAGGAGGTGCCGTTCCCCGACCTGATGCGGCGCATCGAGAGCGAACTGCTGCAACGCGCCTTGCAGGTCGGCGGCAAGACCCGCCGCGAGATCGCCAAGCTGTTACAAACCAGCGAACGCACGCTTTATCACAAGATGAGCGCGCACGGCATCAGCGCCACCACCCGCCGCGCCGCGGGCTGAGGGTCGCACTCTGCCAATTCTTGCGTAACGCCGGCTGAGACGATCACAGCCGCTTCCGCGGGCGAAACGCCGCCAGGCATCGCAATCCACTGATTCTCCGACCCATGCAGCCGGACTCTCTCTCCACAGACCGGCGGTCTTCGAGCCGCAGATCTGGCGCGTCACTTGCAACACAAACTCAAGCCCAAGTGTGGTTGAACGCCGAAGCTTGAGGATTGCGGAATGCTGTCGCACGCCCGGGTCGCCAAAGAGACGGCAAACAAAGCCGTCAAACCGGCCGCACCAACCAATGCTCCGGTGGACGTTCCGGTTGAAGAGACGGCTGCCTCCGAAGTCGCGGCGCCGGAATACGGTCTGGCCGGTGTGACTCTGTTCCCGCCCGGCGGCAATGGCGATCCCAAGCCGCGGCCGCGTTCGAGGTTCGCCCGGGCAGGCGCGTTCGGGCGAACCGCGGGACTGCCAACAGCGCCGCCCATTCTGCATGAGGTCCTGCGCTCTTTCGGTCAGCCGCTCGACAGCGTGGACCGTGCGTTCTTCGAAGCGCGATTCGGCGAGCGCTTCGACAAAGTTCGCGTACACACCGACCCTCGGGCAGCGGCCTCAGCGCGAGCGGTGAATTCGCTCGCCTACACGGTGGGGCAGCAGATTGTTTTTGCCTCGGGCCAGTATTCCCCACAATCGCGGAGCGGCAGAAATCTGCTGGCGCATGAGTTGACGCATGTCCGGCAGCAGCGCTCGGCCATGCCTGCGGGCGAGCGCCTGGAGATCGGCGACTCCTTCGACGCATTCGAGCAGGAGGCCGAGACCGGCGGACGAAGCGCAACGAAAATCTCTGCTCTCCCCAGGCAGCGAGTGCAACGCGTCTCGGCCTGGCAGAAGTTCATTCGCTTCTTCGGAGCCGAAGGCACGTTTGACGACGACGAGTTGCAAAAATACTTGACGTTCCTCAACACGCAGAACCGCATCGAGGACGACTACGACAGCGACAACAAAGCCCGTGCCGTGGTCAAACGCTGGCAGGCCGGCAAGCCGGGGTATGCCTTATTCGCGCCGCAGAAGGTATTGCTGTTGAAAGAAATGTTGTCTGGCTACGTCAGCGGCGCCGACGAAAGAGGCATTCTCGGAATTATCGCCGGCTCGAAGGACGACGATCTGTACCGGATCTTCCAGCAGGTCAAGCCGGCGGAGATGCAGAAGCGGATCGGCGGCGATAACGGGAAGAAATTCGAGCGCCTGGTCCTGGAATACAAACGCCGCAACACCGATCCCATGGCGGGAACCGCACCTCCGACAGAAACCCAGCACCTGGTCACGGAGGCGGCACTCAACCCCGGATCCGTACTAGTGGACGAACCTCCCAAGGACGAGAAGAAGGAAGAAAAAAAGCAAGAGAAAAAGGAAGAAAAGAAGGAGGAGGAGAAAAAGGAAGAGAAGAAAGAAGAAAAGAAGGAAGAAAAAAAGGAGGAGGAAAAGAAGGAGGAGCCGCCGCCCCCGCCACCGACATTTAAGGAAGGTGACAAGATGACCGGCATCGCCGATGGCGCCTTCGAGAAGAAAATGGTTGCCGCCATCAAGAATTATGTTCATACCAGCGCCGTGGACTTCCAGGCAAAGAAGAAAAAGGGCATGGCGATTCCTCTCGACTCGGCGCGCGATATCGGAAAAGTAGCCCAGCAGAGCACGGAAGAATATTTCGGCCCCTATATTGAAGTGGCAACGCGTGAACCCTCGGACAAATACCATCCGGGAATCTTCGATGTGAAAACGGAAATTCATCCTCAGGCGGATGTGCCCATCACGTTGGAAGGCACGGGCGGCCATCCTGGGCGTTTGGGCTGGGTGCAGTACTGGATGGCGCAGCCGCAGGGGGGAAAGCCAGTCCTGGATGAGTTTCACTGTGTTACGACGCGCGAGCCGGACCAGTCTGAATTTGCCCGGGTCAAGGGCGTGATCGCGAAAGATGCCTCGCTGCAATCCGATATCGACGACACGATTCATGGCTGGCCCGCCGAGGCGACGGCCGGCATCAATATAGGCTTGCTACGTGACATCGGCACGGAAGACAAGATGCGGTGGCAACGTTGGGACATCTACACCACGGTCCTTCACGAGATGATGCACATCCTGCAACATCCCAACTACCAGCGAACCTACCAGCTGTTTGCGGGCAACGCGCAGGAGATTCTCAAAGAAGGCATGGCCGACGTCATGCGCCGCGACCTTTGGGACGGCCCCGGGCAGTTAAAGAAAAAACTGTCGACGCCGGCCTACAATGGCGTACGCAAGCAAATCGAAGGCGGAAAATACGACTACAAAGAAGAAGTCGTCCACTATCACGAAGACTACGACTACATTAAGGACGCGCGTAAGATTATCGACGGCGATGGAAAACATCCCGGTGTCGGCATGCCGAATGCTCGCGCGGCCTTCTTCATGGGGCACACGGACCTGTTGGGCATCGGCGAAGGGACGCGTGGCATAAAGCCGGCGGCGGGAATCGCCAACTACAAAGCCAGCGATGTGAAGGAAGCACAAATCGTGGTGGCCCAGGCCGGAGACACGCTCGATACGGTTCGAAAGCGAACTGGCGCGAAGGAAAATGGCGTTCTCGACGAGGCCAACGGCAAGCCGCTGAAGCCGGGCGATGCTATCACCCCTGGGATGCGCCTGAAGGTTGCCGGCATCCGCTACGTCAACACCATTCAGGCGGATACGTTGAAGACGGTCGCTGCTCAGAATCTGGTCATGGTCGACGAGCTCGCCGCCGCCAATGGTCTGGGGCCCGATCCCGACCACAAGTTCGCCCCAGGCACGCGCGTGTTGATCCCGATTCACCGCGGGGAGAAGTTCTAAAGCGATGTTCGAGGAGATCCTGCAAGGGCGATACGAGCAATGGCAGGGCCTTGCGCCGCATCTGACACTCGAGGACCTTTCCCGCTGGCTCGCGCCCGCCGTGCTTCACCCGCCGCGGCAGCGAGATCGCATTGCGACCCGATACTCCGTGGTCCAAATCGAGCGGCGCAGCGCGCCGTGCCTGTGGGAGGCGTGGATTCCGTTTGCCTCGCACGAGGTCGCAATCGTGGAAGTTGAAGATCCGCTCTGCTCCGATATCGACGCCACTCTCGAAGCGATGGGAAAACCGGAGACCGTTCTCGATGACCAGCGTTTGAGCGCCGACTACCTGGTGCGCGAGTTCGTGTTCCCACAGCGTGGCATTAATCTCTCCGTCGGGGACCCGCTGCCTTCAGTTTCCGAACGTCGAGCCTTGCTGCATGTCCGGCTTTTTCCTGCGATGACGCTGCAGCGCTATCTGACCGCTGTCGGCGAGCCCAATCCCACAACGCCGCAGACGAACGCCTAGGCGCGCCCCCAAGATTGCCGCCCAAATCGCTGCCAATTCCTGCAGTGGCGCCTGCCAATTACGGCAGTCATAGTATGGGGCGACAATTCGTCTGCCGCCCTAGGCCTTGCTCGCCTCGAGGACTCCATTCCAGGTTCGCGAACAGCTCGCGGGCGCGCGCCACTGCCATTTCTGACGGAAGGCGCAATCCTCGCGTCAGCCAGCTACTTCCGCCAGCGGGTTCCCGCCGTATTGCATATCGCTGATTTTGTTGCGGCGACGGCTCTGCAGCAGCGCTCGACACAAATCAGTCTCCGCCCCGCGTTGTGGAATGCGAATTGCCTCTAGTGACGGCCAAGGCCATCAAGGATGGATACCGGCGGGAGTGCGCAAATCGGCGACCGAGTGAGCTTTCGGATTTCCGATGTATTCCTGCCCGAGCCCTCCGAGGTGCTGGCGAACTTGACCCCTGAGGTGGAGACCCACGGCGTGGTGGTCGAGTTCTCTGACTCAGGCAGCAGCCCGAAAGCCTATGCGGTGGTGCGAATCACGCCGCAGCAGGCGGTGCTGCTTCCGGTAAGCGCGCTGCGCGTTTTGGACTGCGCTTGAAACCATCGAGTGCCTGTGGTCGCGGTGCGGTACCCAACCGCCGAAGTTACAGCTTGAGGAGGATGAAATCATGCCGCCGACGTTTACTTATCCGGGCGTTTACATCGAAGAGCTTCCCAGCGGCGTTCACACCATTACCGGCGTTGCCACGTCCATTGCGGCCTTTGTGGGATGGGCGCCGCAGGGCCCGACCGACCAGGCAGTGCTGGTGCAGAGCTGGTCGGACTTTGCCAGCCAGTTCGGAGGCCTGGATGCGCGCAGCCTGCTGGGATATTCGGTAAACCAGTTCTTCGCCAACGGCGGCCAGCAGGCGTACATCATTCGCCTGGCGCAGACCACCGCGCCGAGCGGCACGGCCACCGGCACGGCGCAAGCGTCCGTCACACTTACCGTGACCGGCGGCACGGTGACCTTCACCGCTAAGACTGCCGGGGTGTGGGCCAACTCCTATGGAATTCTGATCTCCGATGGAACGACCAGCGGGACGTTCAAAGTCACGGTCGCCTACTCGCCTGCTGGAACCGGCCTGGTTGCGCTGGAGGTCACCGACAATCTCACGCTCGCCTCCACCCTCACCTCCAGTTATGTCGGTATGGCGGTAAGCGGCGGTGCGACGGCGATTCCGGCGGACGGCTTCTATCAACTCACCGGCGGCGCCGACGGCAACGGTGTCGGCGTTCCCGCAGCCGGGCAGGCTTCGGTGCAGGTCTTCCAGCCTTCGAGCACGACCAACGGCTTCACGTTCACAGCGAAGAATCCCGGCGCGTGGGGCAATCTGCTGGCGATCACCGCGACGCCGCAAAGCGCAACCATGGATCCGACCGGGACGCGGCTCGCCATCAACGTGCTGTCCATCAGCCCGACCGGCTCGGCCACCGTCCTTGAAGCGTTCAACAACGTCTCGGTGCTGTCCACCGATCCTTCCTACCTGCTCACGATCATGAATTCGGATTCCAACTATGTCACGGTATCGTTGGACGGCACGCCGACGCAGGCGCTGAATCAGGCTGCGCCGGCGGCCGAATTCACCACCCAGCCGACGCCCATCGCCGGCGCGATTCTGGCCGGCGGCTACGACGGCATCGTGCTGGATCCGACCCAGGACACAAGCAGCGGCGGCGCACTGTTTGCCACCGCGCTCGATTCCAACCCCTCCGGCACCACCGGTGTACACCTGCTGGACACCATCTTCTTTAATCTGCTGTGCGTGCCGGGAGAGTCCGAATCGGTCGTCATCGGCAACCTGCAGGCCTACTGCTTCGGCAAGCGCGCGTTCTATATCGTCGATACTTTCCAGGGCGCGCAGATCGCCAACCTCATCACTTCCGGTCCGGCGGGTGTCGACACCGGCAACATCACCGGCCAGTACTCGATGAACTCGGCTTACTACTTCCCGTGGATCAACGCGCCCGATCCGCTGGCGGGAAATCGTGCGCGGCTGTTTCCGCCCTGCGGCTTTATCGCCGGAATCTACGCCGCGACCGATGCCACGCGCGGCGTGTGGAAGGCGCCGGCGGGCATCGATGCCAGTCTCACCGGCGAGAGCGGGCTGCAGTACGTCCTCACCGACCTGCAGAACGGCAGCCTGAACGTGCAGGCAGTGAATTGCCTGCGGGAGTTCAAGGTTTACGGCGATGTGGTCTGGGGCGCGCGCACGCTGCAGGGCAACGATCAAGCCGGCTCGCAGTGGAAGTACGTTCCCATCCGCCGGCTCGCACTCTTTCTCGAATCCAGTCTCTACGACGGCACGCAGTGGGTCGTCTTCGAGCCCAATGACGAGACGTTGTGGGGCCAGATTCGGCTGAACGTCGGCGCCTTTATGCAGCAGTTGTTCCTGCAGGGAGCGTTCCAGGGCACGACGCCGCAGCAGGCGTACTTCGTCAAGTGCGACGGCGAGAACAATCCGCAATCCAGCATTGATCAGGGCGTGGTCAACATTCTGGTCGGCTTCGCGCCGCTGTATCCGGCGGAGTTCGTCGTGATCCAGATCCAGCAGATGGCAGGACAGCTGCAATCGTAAGGAGGCAATTGTATGGGCGTACCGTTTCCCGCAAATCCGCACCGACTCGATCCGTATAAGAACTTCAAGTTCCGCCTGAAGTGGGACGGCAAGTATGTGTACGGTGGCAGCAAGCTCACGGGATTGAAGCGCACGACCGAAGTGGTGGAGCACCGCAACGGCGGCGATCCCTCGACGTCGCACAAATCGCCCGGCCGCAACAAGTACGAAGCCATCACGCTGGAGCGCGGCCTGACCCAGGACCTGAATTTCCATAACTGGGCCGGACTGGTGTGGAACTTCGGCTCGGCGCTGGGCTCCGAAGTTTCGCTGGCGAACTTCCGCAAGGACGTCTACCTGGAGTTCTACAACGAAGCCGGGCAGCTGGTGATTGCCTACAAAATCTTTCGCTGCTGGGTCTCCGAGTATCAGGCCATGCCCGATCTCGACGCCAATGCGAATGCAATTGCCATCGAGCACATCAAGCTGGAGAACGAGGGCTGGGAGCGCGACACCAGCGTGACCGAGCCGGTCGAGCCCACACTGACCACTGTAACGACCTAGTATGCGGGCCTTCTCGAATTCCGATCTCCTCGATCTGTGGGAGCGAGGGTCCGCACTGCATCCGCTGGATCGAGGTCTGCTGGCGCTGAGCGCGGCGTTGCCCGAGGTGCCACCGGCGACGCTCGCCGACTGGCCGCTGGGCCGCCGCAATCAGGCGCTGGTGGAGCTGCATGGCCGCTGCTTCGGCGCCGGCCTGCAGGGCTGGAGCGCGTGCCCGAGCTGCGGGGAAAAGATGGAGTTCGAGCTGGATGGACGCGCCTTGGCCCAGCAGCAGGACGCAGCGCAGCGAGATGAAACTCTGATGTTGAATGGGCAGACATTTCGACTTCCCAGCAGCCGTGACCTGGCCGAGGTCGCCGGCATGGCTGACTCGCAAGCCGCCGCGATTCGTCTGCTGGAGCGCTGCCGCATCAGCGACACCGAGCCGCTGGCGTGGGCGGATGAAGACGTGGAGCGGGTTGGCGAGCAGATGGCGCGTGCCGATCCGCTGGCGGAGATCAGGATCGCGCTGCGCTGTCCCGCGTGCGGCAACCAATCGGCGGAGACGCTGGACATCGTCAGCTTCCTCTGGGAGCAGATTCAAGCTCGCGCCAAACGGCTGCTGTGGGAGGTGCATGCCATTGCCTCGGTCTACGGCTGGACGGAAAACCAGGTGTTGTCGCTGAGCGCAGCGCGGCGCAGCCTCTATCTGCAAATGGTGCAGGCATGAGCGGCTATCTGCAACGTCTGGCCCGCTCCGTCACGCAGCCGGCGGAGACTGTGCATCCGATGCTGGGCTCGGTGTATTCGCCCGTGGAGTACGGCAGAGGCGGCGAGACGCTGGAGCAGAACATCGCCGTCACGGCGCGCGAGGCCACAGGGGCCAGTCCGCAAGAGCCGGAGGAATATCGTGAGCCGCAACCTGCGCTGACTCCGCTGCTGCCGCCTGGTCAACCGGCGTCCGCCGCTCGGCCGATGAGCCAAGAGGCCACGGGCGCGCAGCCCGTGCGCAGCGTGCCGGTCGAGTTTCAACCTCTATTGAGCGCAGCGCCCAATCCAGACTCAGCTTCGGAACGCCAGCCCCGCCGCGCCACTTCGTCAGAGGCCAATCGGCGCGATGAACAGGCCGTTGGCGATTACAAGCCTTTGCTGGCCGAGGCTCCAGCGCGTACCCGCCCTCCGCAGGTGGCGAGTCCCAAGCCGAAGCGCACCGGCGCGGCAGAAGACCGGACCTCCTCGCGTCGCACGGAAAACGAGCCCGACGACATCCAGATCCACATCGGTCGCATCGAGGTGACGGCGGTGCAGCAAGCCCCGCAACGCGCGCCGCTCAAGGCACTCCACAAAGGCCAAAGCCTCGATGAGTATCTCAAGCGCCGGGATAGGAGGGCCTGATGAGCAGCGCTCTCGCGATCCCGGGCGTTACGGCCGTGCTGCGGCACTACCTCAACAACGTCTACAACAACGTCAGCTCGGTGCTGGGCAGTGTGACGGTCGCGGCCAAAGCTCCCGACATCATCCAGGCTGAGGTCGGTACCGGGCAGACACGCACGCTGCTGGTGAATCTTTTCCTCCATCAGGTCACGCCGAACGCGGCGTGGCGCAATATCGGCCTGCCGTCGCTGGCTGCCGACGGCGGCACGGTGCTGAAGAATCCCCCTCTGGCGCTCGACCTGCATTACCTGCTGACCGCCTATGCATTCGAGGATAGCCACGCCGAAGCGCTGCTGGGCTACGCGGTGTCGTTCCTGCACGACAATCCGGTGCTGGCGCGGGCGCAGATCACCACCGCTCTGACGGCGCTGCCTGCCAACGCCTTTTGCGATGGCCTTCGCCTCTCCGGGCTGGCCAGCCAGATCGAGATGATCAAGATCACGCCGGCGACGCTGGGCCGCGAAGAGATGGCTTGGATCTGGACCGCCTTGAAGGCCGACTATCGCCCCACCTTCCCGTTCCAGGTTTCGGTGGTGCTCATCAACCCGACGAATGCCGCGGTGGCGGCACTGCCGGTGCTGACGCGTAAGGTTGCAGCGCAGCCCAATCTGCTGTCGACCTTCGCCACGCTGACGGAAGCCGATCCGCCCGGCGGCCAGCCGGCGGCCAATCTGGGAGACATTGTCACTGTGGAAGGCGCGAATCTTGCCGGTGCAGCCAGCGTTTTGCTGATCAACTCGCGGCAAGTGATCCGGCAGACCATCGGCGCGTTGAGCAATGTTCAGGACAGCTCGTTTCAGTTCACGATTCCCAACCCCAGCTTGCCGCCACCGCAGCTTCATCCCAGCGATCTCCCGGCGGGTATTTACACGCTGACAGCGCAGGTCACGTCGGGCGCGGACACGCTGGACACCAACGCCGTGCCATTCGCGATCGCGCCCCAGATCGGCTCCTCGTGGGCGCCGGGAACACTGCCCTCCGGCACAACTACGGTCACGGTCCCCTGCGCGCCTTACGTGCGGCCCGGCCAGCAGGTGTCGCTGCTGATCGGCGGCCAGGAAGCATCGGCTGATCCCTTCACCACGCCGACGAATTCACCGTCCTTCACCTTCCCGGCGCTGCAGCCGACGCCGCTGGTACCGGTACGGCTGAGGGTGGACGGCATCGACAGCCCAATCCTCGATCTGACCAAGACCCCGCCGGTCTTCACCGGCCCGATGGTGCAGGTGACGTGATGGCGACCGCGACCGCCAAAACGGAGTGGCTCGAGGCCAACCTGGCGTTTCTGGCCGGGGAATTCGCGCGCCTGTGCGATCAATTGGGCGCGAAGGAAGCGGCTCGCCATTCGGCCCACATTGTGGGACCCGCGATAAGAAGCCATGCGGAGTTGGAGCCGCCGCCGGCGATTGATCAGCTGGCGGAACTTCTCGGCCTGAGCACGTTCGAGCGCGAGCTGCTTCTGCTCTGTGCCGGCGTGGAGATGGACTCGAAGCTGGCGGCGCGCTGCGCGGAGGCGCAGGGGCATCCCCAGCAGGCGTACGTCACCTTCGGCCTGGCGATGGCGGCTCTCACCGATCCGCACTGGAGCGCGCTCACTCCTTCGCGGCCGTTGCGGCGCTTCCGCCTTGTCGAGGTGGAAGGCGGCCGCAGCCTGGCATCGTCGCCGGTGCGCATCGATGAGCGCATTCTGCATTTCCTGGCGGGAATGAATCTGCTGGACCAGCGGCTGGAATCGTTTCTGCGCGTCAGCCCGCGCCCGCAGTGGATCGCCGACCAACATCGTTCGCTGGCGTCGCGGGCGCTGCGCGTGATCGAGAGCTACTCGCAATTCCCGCCGCTGGTACACCTCTGCGGCGATGATCCGCAAGGTCACGAGGACGTAGCCGCACTGGCTGCGCAAGACATTGGCCGTCCGCTGCTGGTATTGCGCGTGGAAGACTTGCCGCCGGTCGGCGCCGAGCTGGATCAGTTCGCTCTGCTGTGGGAGCGCGAATCGCTTCTGCTGCCGGGCGCTTTGCTGATGCAATGCGCTGCGGGATTGACGGCGCCGGCAAGGCATCTGATTGAGCGCCTGCCCGGGCTGATCTTCCTGAGCAGCCGCGAGCCGGTGCGGCTGGAGCGCGCGTTCCTGCGCTTCGACGTCAACAAGCCCGACCCGGTCGAGCAGAAGCATCTTTGGCAGCGGGCGCTGGGTCCGGCGGCAGCGAACTTCAATGGCGCGCTGGACGATCTGGCGGAGCAGTTCCGGCTGAGCGCGCGCATGATTTTTTCTACCGGCGCGCTGCTCTCCCACGATGGCGGATCCGACAATGTAGGACTACAAGCCAGGGATCTGTGGAATGCCTGCTGCTCCCTGGCGCGGCCGCGGCTGGAGGACCTGGCGCAGCGCATCGTTCCCTACGCCGGCTGGGACGACCTGGTGCTGCCCGAGGTGCAAAAGCAGGTCTTGCGGCAGATAACGGCGCAGGTGCGGCATCGCATGCAGGTCTATGAGAGCTGGGGCTTTTCCGCCCGCGGGCGTCGCGGGCTGGGGGTCAGCGCGCTGTTCGTCGGCGAAAGCGGCACCGGTAAGACCCTGGCGGCCGAGGTTCTGGCGCACGAACTGGGGCTGGATCTGTATCGCATCGATCTGTCCGCCGTCGTCAGCAAGTACATTGGCGAGACCGAAAAGAACCTGAAGCAGGTCTTCGATGCAGCCGAGGAAGGCGGCGTACTGCTTCTTTTCGACGAAGCGGATGCGCTATTCGGCAAGCGCGGCGAGGTGAAGGACAGTCACGACCGCTACGCCAACATCGAGGTCAGCTACCTGCTGCAGCGCATGGAAGCGTATCAGGGGCTGGCGATCCTGACGACCAACCTGAAATCGGCCATGGATCGCGCCTTCCAGCGCCGGCTGCGCTTCACGGTGAACTTCCCGTTCCCCGACGCGGCGCAGCGCGAAGAAATCTGGAGCCGGGTTTTTCCCGCCACCACTCCGACCCAGGACTTGAGCCTGAAGAGGCTGTCGCAACTCAACGTCGCCGGCGGCAACATCCGCAACATCGCGCTGAATGCGGCTTTCCTGGCGGCGGAGGCGGGAACGCCGGTAGTCATGGCGCATCTGGCGGAGGCCGCGAAGCTGGAGGCGCAAAAGATGGATCGCCCGCTCTCCGAGGCGGAGATTCGGGGGTGGGTGTGAGCCGCATTCATCTGACCATCGACCGGCTGGTGCTGAAAGAGCTGAACACTGCCGACAGCAAGGCGCTGACGGAGACGCTGCGCGCGCAGCTGTCGCAGATGCTGTCGGATGGCAAGACGCGTGCCGAGTGGGCGCGATCGCATCGCACGCCGGTGTTGAAGCTAGGCCGAATGCCGCTGGAAGCCGGAAGCGCGGGCGCAAGAAACCTGGGCAAGCAGATAGCCCGCGCCGTGGGAAAGGGGCTGAAGCCATGAGCCGCGCCACGTTTGCCCGCAGGAAAAAGGCCGTGCCCGCGCCGGACCTTAGCGTAAGCAGCAAGCAGGTGTCCGGCAGTCTTCGCGTGGGCCATCCGAACGACCACTTCGAGCGCGAAGCCGACGGTGTTGCGAGCAGGATTATGGGGAGCGAAGGCGGAAAGCGCGATTGGTCGGTGTCGAGCATGACCGCGACACCGGCGCTGCAGAGAAAGTGCGAGTGCGGCGGAAGCGGCCAATGTGCCGGCTGCAAGGAGCAGGACACGCTGCGGCGCAAAGCGACAGGCCCCGCCGGCGCCCAGTCTGTGCCGCCAGCGGCGCAGGAGGCTCTGCAGTCTCCCGGTCATCCGTTGGACAAGAGGGCGCGCGATTTCTTCGAGCCGCGCTTCGGGTGCGATTTCAGCGGGGTCCGCGTGCATGCCGATTCCGTGGCCGCCGATGCCGCCGAGGCAGTCAACTCGGCTGCCTACACTGTGGGACACGACATTGTCTTCGGATCCGGGCGCTATAACTCGACTTCGACGGCCGGTAGAGAGCTGCTCGCACACGAGCTCACCCACGTCGTGCAACAGAGCCGTGCATCCCACAGTGTGGGATCGGCACAGGAAGCTGAAGCTGAGGCTTCCCGGTCGGCCGGCAGGATGGTGAGCGGAAAACGTCCGGCGGTGAGATTGTCCGCTCCGCGATCGATGCAACGGCAGCCGCTGACCAAGGATGTGCCCAAGGCCGATCTTTCCGAAAACGCTTCGCCCTTGCTGGCTTCGGCGATCGGCTCGGTGACGCTCGACGGCTTCGAGACCGGCAAGTCGGAGCTTTCCGGCGGAAATCAGGCAAAGCTGTCCAAGACGGTGGAGACCATCTGGAAGCTGCTCAAGCAGTATCCCGCCTCGAAGATTCACGTCATCGGATACACCGACGCTGTGGGACAGGAGAACGACAACCAGACGCTGGGCCAGGCACGCGCCGACGCGGTGCAGTCCACCCTGCTGGGGCTGGGCCTTCCCGGAGTGGCGATCAACGCCGAAAGCCGCGGTGCGAATAACTTGCTGGTGAAGACCAAGAGGGCCGAGCCGCGCAATCGGCGGGTTGAGGTTCGCTTTGAGCCGTCGACCATGCTGCGAGGAGGGTTGGCCGGCGGTCTAGGCTCCACGCCGAGCAAACCTATCGATTGGCACCAGGAGGGCGTCAAGGTCACAACCAATCTTTGCGATGTGAACCCGACACTGTGCGGAGGCAAGCCCGGCATTCCGCCCACCAGCGGCACGCCGCTCGATACCAAGCCGATTCCGGACGACGTTCCCTACGACCTGATGGATGTGCCTGGCCTGAACGACGCTTATCGCAGTCACGGCCAAAGTCCGTCGCAGGCCGGCGACACAAGGGCGACTTTTGCGCGGCTCTACAAGAAGTATCGCAATATGGGCCTGCCCGAGAAGATTGCGGCGAAGCTCGCCAATTCTGAGATGACAAGCACGGCGGGCCAGGACCAGAGCCGCGACAATCCGAACTCCATCGACCGCTCCAATCAGCAGATGAAGCAGGATTTTCCCGGCTCTACGACGATTGGCCCGGCCAATCTGCCGTGGAAGCTGGAATTTTGAAATGAACGTACGAGGCGACGATTCAACGATGGCGGCAATCCGGCGAGCCAGCAAGCGCCGCCAGATAGCGGAACTCTTATGAGCACTTCTCCCATATCGCCGCGGCTGGTCAAAGGTGGCATCGTCACCATGGATCCCGACACCACCGCGCTGCAGAGCGTTATCGCACTGCAGTACAACGCGGACTCACTGACCCGCACGCTGCAAATCCAGGCGGTGCAGGGACAGCAGGATGGCACGCGCGTCAATGCGCTGCGCTTGCGCGGGCCGGCGGTGGAGACCATCAAGCTGGATGCCGAGCTGGACGCCACCGATCAGCTGGAATTTCCCAACCAGAATCCCATCACCGTGAAGTACGGTCTGCAGCCGCAACTGGCGCAGCTGGAGATGCTGGTCAACCCGACGGTGGAGACGCTGATCGCCGACGACAACATGGCCAACGCGGGCACGCTGGAGATCATTCCGCTGGAGCAGCCGCTGACGCTGTTCGTGTGGAGCAAGATGCGCGTGGTGCCGGTGCGTATCACCGACTTCTCCATCACCGAGGAAGCCTTCGATCCAAGCCTGAATCCGATACGCGCCAAGGTGAGCTTGGGGCTGCGCGTGCTGAATGTCGATGATCTGGGCTTCGATCATCCCGGCGGGCGCATGTTCATGAGCTACCTGACGAACAAAGAGCAGCTGGCATCGCAGGCGGCCTCGGTCGCAATCTCCGTGCTCGGGCTGGGAGGGTTGCCATGAACAATCCACTGCAGGCACTGATTCAGATGGGCGTGGTGCCCACCGTTACTTTCCCCGCCGACAGCCGCTACTACGGCTCGAGCACGTTGTCGTATGTTTCGCCAAGCGGGCAGATGATTACCTACCTGGCGCGACGTTTTGTGCCGCAGCCGGGCGCGCCGAACTTTGCGACGGTTGCCCAGCACACCGTGCGCCAGGGCGACCGGCTGGACCTGATCGCCGCGAAATATCTGGGCGATCCGCTGATCTTCTGGCTGATCTGCGATGCCAACGGCGCCATCCAGCCCGAGAAGCTGGTCGAGACTCCGGGAACGGTGCTGAACATCACCATGCCGCAAGGCGTGCCGGGAGTGTCCAATGCAGCTGGATAGCGTGCAGCTGAGCCTGATGATGGGCGCGTTCGTTCCGCAGGCCGTGCCGCGCCCGGTGCTCGACGCACTGGACGAGGTTGAGGTCACGATTCGCGACACCGGCACCAGCGGCTTTCAGCTCACCTTCCTGATCGACAAGCAGTCGCCGCTGAACATCATGTTCCTGCTAACGGGCGGCATGCCGCTGCTCTTCATGCGCGTGGTCCTGGTGGCGACCATCAACGGTCAAGCCAACGTGCTGATGGACGGCGTGGTCACCAACAACCATATTTCACACGGCGATAAAGGTTCGAACTCCACGCTGACGATTACCGGCGAAGACCTGAGCGCGCTGATGCATCAGTCGAACTGGAGCGGCTTTCCATTTCCTGCCTGCCCGGCGGAGGTACGTGTTCTTGCCCTGATCGCCAAGTACTCCATGTTCGGGCTCATTCCCATCGTGATTCCCAGCATCATGATCGACGTTCCGATTCCCATCGATCAGATCCCCAGCCAGCAGGGCACCGACCTGGATTACATCCGTGCGCTGGCCGACCAGGTGGGCTACGTGTTTTACATCGATCCCGGTCCGTCGGTGGGCACCAGCAAGGCGTACTGGGGGCCGCAGATCAAGTGGGGCGCGGTGCAGCCGGCGCTCAATATCGATTTCGACGCCTACACCAACGTTGAGAGCCTGCACTTCAACTTCGATCAGCAGCAGAACAAGATTCCGACGGTGATGTTTTACATCGAGGAGACGGGGATCACGATTCCGATCCCGATTCCGCCGATCACGCCGCTGAATCCGCCGCTGGGCGCGATTCCACCGCTGCCCTCCAACATTCCGCCGGACTTGAAGCCGGTGCGCGACGACCTGGCGAAGCGGCCCTTTCCGCAGGCGCTCATGATCGGGCTGGCGGCGGCCTCGCAGTGGGCCGATTGCGTGACCGGCGAGGGCAGCCTCGACGTGACGCGCTACGGCGGCATTCTGAAGGCACGCGAGCTGGTCGGCGTGCGCGGCGCAGGACCGGCGTTCGACGGGCTGTATTACGTCAAGAGCGTCACCCACAAGATCAAGCGCGGTGAGTACAAGCAGAACTTCACCCTGTCGCGCAACGGTTTGATGTCCACAGTCTCGACGGTGTCACCATGAGCACACAACCAATTACTCCCGGACCCAACACGCCGCGGTATTACGGCAAGTATCGCGGCCTGGTGGTTGAAAACATCGATCCCGAACAGATCGGGCGCGTCCTGGTGCAGGTGCCCGACGTGCTGGGCGAAATTCCATCCAGCTGGGCGATGCCCTGCGTGCCGGCCGCGGGCATTCAGTCGGGCTGCTTCATCGTGCCGCCCATCGGCTCGCAGGTGTGGGTGGAATTCGAGCAGGGCAATCCCGACTATCCGATCTGGACGGGCGGCTTCTGGGGGCTGGTGGCCGACGTGCCCATCTTCGCCACCGCGCCGCCGGCCATTCCACCGGGCCAGAACATCTGTCTCCAGACCACCGGGCAAAACATGATCCTGGTCAGCGATGCGCCGCCTTCGCCGGTGACCGGCGGAATCGTGCTCAAGGGGGTAAGTGGCGCGATGCTGGTGATCAACGAGACGGGGATTTATATCAGCAACGGACAAGGGGCCATGATCACGCTGGTAGGCCCCAGCGTGGACATTAATCTGGGAGCTTTGACGGTTATCTGACATTGTAGGAGTCAGGCTGCCAATGACATACCACAATGTAGGAGTTAGAGGTTAAGCGATGCCAGGTCCGATTTTGCATATGGGAGCAACAGTGCTGTGCGCGCATGGCGGACAAGCCATACCCACAGCCCCCAGTCCGACGGTGTTGGTGATGGGCATGCCGATCGCGACGATTGCCGCGCCCTACGCGGTAGCGGGATGCGCGTTCATTCCCCCCACCGGCAACGGGCCGTGCGTGACCGCGCAGTGGATTGTGGGCGCAGTGCGCGTGTTTTCGGAGGGCCAGCCCGTGGTCATCATGGCGGGAGTTTCGACCTGCGTGCCGACGGGAACGCCGCTGGTTCCGGTGGCCGCGCAGACCAGGGTCATCGCGATGTAAGGCCGGGGATAAATCGATGGCGACCAACGTCAGTTTTCCATACCAATTCGACGGCCGGGGAAGGACGCAGGAAGCCGCGCTGCAGGACTACATCCAGCAGCTGGTGGAGACGGTGCTGTTCACTTCGCCGGGCGAGCGCGTGAACCTGCCCGACTTCGGCAGCGGATTGTTGCAGCTGCCGTTCGCGCCCAACAGCGTGGAGATGGCGGCCGCCACGCAATTCGCGGTGCAGGCGGCGCTGCAGAAGTGGCTCAGCACCTACGTGAAGGTGCAATCGGTGGTGGCGACGTCGCAGGATGCGACGCTGACCGTGACCGTCACCTACACCCCGCTCAACACCGACGTCACCCAGGTGCAGACCTTCGTCTACGGGACTAGCTCATGATTTACCAGTGCTGCAACGAAAACCGCAAAGCCGCGGTGCTGAACAATCCGAGCTCGATCACGGCGACGCCGACGGTCGATGCGCCGGGCTCCGGCTACGCCGCGGGCGACGTGCTCACCATCGTGGAGAGCGGCTCCAGCGGCACGGCGACGGTGACCGTGGTCTCGGTGGCGGCGGGCGGCGCCGTCAGCGCAGTTTCGCTTGCGGCGAACGGCACCGGCTACACCACGGCCACGGGAGTTGCGACTACCGGCGGCAGCGGCTCGGGCTGCACGCTCAACATCGCGGGCACGCCCAACGGCATCGACTACCTGGAAGTTCTGGACAGCGACGCCGTCCCCCTGGGCCTGCCGCGGCAGCAGATCCTGCTGATCCATTGCCTGCGGAGCGTGCCCACAACGCTGACCCGTGACAACGTCATGATCACCGGCGGCGAGAGCATCACCGGCATCGTCGCCGACTGGGTCGCTCCCGCGAACAATCCGCCGGCGAGTCTGACGCCGCCGCAGCGGAGTTATTTCCAGTCCCTGGCGGATGTTGACAACGTTCTGCTGGTGATGACCAGCGTTGCCGGCGATTTCTCGCCGTATGTGCTGCGACTGGTCAACGACCTGGCCCACGCCGAGGAAGATCCGTTCCAGGTCACCGATGTGCTGACCGGCTTCGATCCGCAACTGGCCGAGGTGACGTTCTCGTTCAAGGTGGAATGCGGGCCGAACTTCGATTGCGCGCCGCAGCCGCCGAATTGCCCGCCCGACCTGCCATCGCCGCCGCCCATCAACTATCTGGCCAAGGATTACGGCAGCTTCCGCAGCATCATGCTGGACCGGCTGAGCCAGTTGCTGCCCGGCTGGTCCGCGACCAGCGAAGCGGACATGGGCATCGCGCTGGCCGAGCTGATTGCATTCGTCGGCGATCGGCTGAGTTATCAGCAAGACGCGGTCGCGACGGAATCGTATCTCGAGACCGCGCGCAGCCGCATCTCGCTGCGTCGCCATGCGCTGCTGGTCGACTATCACGTGCACGACGGCTGCAATGCGCGCGCCTGGATCCAGATCAGCGTCTCGGGCAATACCGGCGACAAGATTTTCCTCGATCGCACCCGCACCCGCTTCTACACCTACGCACCGGGTATGCCGTCGAGTTTGGCCGTGGGCGCGGGGAATGAAGAAGCGGCGCTGCTGGCGGGAGTGCAGGTCTTCGAGCCGATGTGGGACCAGATCCTGTATCCCGAGCTCAACCAGATGTCGTTCTACACCTGGGGCGAGGGGAACTGCTGCCTGCCGCAGGGAACGACCGAGGCGACACTGCGGGGTTCGTTTCCCAATCTCCAGCCCGGCGATGTGCTGGTGTTCCAGGAAATGGTGGGGCCGCAGACGGGCGAGCCTGCCGATGCCGATCTGCGGCATCGCTGCGCGGTGCGGCTGACGCAGGTTGCGACGCAGGATGCCAGCGGCAATCCGCTGGTCGATCCGCTGTTCGACGAAAACGGAAAGCCGATCCAGAGTCCCGCGCAAAATCCGACACCGGTCACGGAGATTCAGTGGTCGCAGGACGACGCGCTGCCGTTCCCGGTATGCATCTCGTCGACGTTCGTGGATGCCAGCGGCGACACGCAATCGCTGACCGAGGTCAGCCTCGTCTTCGGCAACGTGGTACTGGCCGATCACGGGCTCTCGCTGACCGGCGTGTCGATGGGCACCGTGCCCGCGCCCAGCATCTATCTGCCGCCGAATCCCGCTGCCGATCGCTGCCTGAATGCTTTGCCGACTCCGTTGCCGGTGCGCTTCCAGCCGCAGGTTCCGGACAGCCCGCTGACGCAGGCGGTTGCCATGACGGATGTTGCCATCGGCGAGCTGGGCAATCCGCAGACCAGCGCGATCGTGCAACTCCCCGACTCCGGCTTCGTCAGCCTCAGCAACGCGGAAGGCTTTTCCTGTCTGACGCTGCGGGCAACGAACGCGTCCGGCTGGCCGCAATCGTTTGGAGTGCTCGTCGCCGCTAATTCCGGCCATCCGGGCAATATCGATCTGTCGGTTGTCTACGATCCGTCCACCGGCGGTGCGGGCATTCACAAGCTGGTCGCGGTGGAGAAGTTCACCGACCTGTCGCTCAACTCCGGCGATCCGAATTACGTCGTCAATGCGATCAATGGGACCTCGCAGCTGATCCAGATCCCGGGAAGCTACAATCCGCCGACCACGCCGCCGTCGGGATTTCCCGCGACGCCGACCCTGCTGTCGAACAGCGGGCCGGTGAACCTGCTGGACACCAGCAGCAAGCCGTATCTGACGCTGGAGCCGGTGAATCCCTCCGGCTGGCCGGTGCTGTTCGGGGTTGAGGCCCAGCCGGGCGGGAGCCCTGCCTACTTCGATCTCGACGTGGTTTACAGCCCATCCCACGCTGTGGGAGTCACGCTCCCCGTCGTGGTGGAGGAATTTGACAACCTGTCGCTGGCGAGCGCGGCCAGCCAAATCAACGGCAACTCGATTCTGATCGCGGTCGAGAGCTTTGCCAGCACTGCCGACTCCAGCCTCTCCGCTTACGCGCTGATGAACTTCGACGCCAACCAGGCGCTGCCGGTGATCACGCTGAGCGGAACGTCCAACACGAACACCGAAATCTGGGAGCCGCAGCAGGACCTGCTGGAGAACGGCGAGTCAGACCGCGTGTTTGTGGTCGAAGTGGAATACGACGGCACCGCGACGCTGCGCTTCGGCGACAACACCAACGGCCTTGCGCCCGAGACCGGGACGGCCTTCACCGCCAACTATCGCGTCGGCAACGGAACCGCGGGCAATGTGGGCGCGGATAGCCTGATCTATCTCGCTGCCGGCGACGCCCGGATACAAAAGTGCCGTAACCCGCTGCCGGCCAGTGGAGGCGTCGATCCTGAGACCAACGATCAGATCCGGCGGCGCGCGCCACAAGCGTTCCTGACCCAGGAGCGCGCGGTCACCATGGCCGACTACGCGGCGGTCACCGAGCAGAACTCGCAGGTCGATCAGGCGGTCGCGACCCTGCGCTGGACGGGCAGCTGGTACACGGTGTTCATCGCGGTTGAGCCCCAGGGTGCGGGCAATCTGACGCTGACGCTGCAGAAGACGCTGAAGCGATACGTGGAGCGCTATCACCTTGCCGGCCAGGACCTGGAGCTGGATTCGCCGCAGTACGTCCCGCTGCAGATCGAGCTGGAGATCTGCGTGGATCCCAACTACTTCATGGCCGACGTGCAGCGCGGACTGATGCAGGTGCTGGGCAGCGGCATCTCGCCCAACGGCGTCAAAGGCCTGTTCTATCCGGACAACTTCACTTTCGGGCAGACGGTGTATTTGAGCCCGATTTTCGCGGCAGCGCGTTCCATAGCGGGCGTGGTCGCGGTGCGCGCGACCACATTTCAGCCGCAGGGCCTGCCTCCCACAACGCAGTACCTCACTGTGGGAGAGATCAAGCTGGGGCCTTTGCAGATCGCGCGTCTGGCCAACGATCCCAGCTATCCCAATCATGGCCAGCTGACGCTGGTGCTGGAGGGCGGCAAATGACGGGGCGTTCGGTACATTCTGACACGGGAGGAAGCTTATGAGCTGCAGCGGTGGCTCGGGTTGCGACTGTGGATGCTGCGCCGGCACGAGTGTGCAGACGCCACAGACCCTGAGCAATCTTCCCGGCCTGTCGTCCATATCCTACAGAGTAGGACGCTGGGCAACGTTCAAGGACTCCATGCTGGCGCGGCTGTCGAGCTCCGACTATCCCGCGCTGAACGCGCTGAAAACGCGCGATGACGATGACTTCACCATCGCCTTTCTGGACGCCACGTCGGTCGTGCTCGACATTCTCAGCTTCTATCAGGAGCGGCTGGCCAACGAGAGCTACCTGCGCACCGCGGGCCAGCTGCGTTCACTGGTTGAGCTCTCGCGGCTGATTGGCTACGAGCCCGCGCCGGGGGTTGCCGCCGCGGCCTATGTGGCCTTCACGCTGAAAGCCGCGCCAGGTCAGGCTCCTGACCCGTCGGCGCCGGCCATCACGATTCCGCAAGGCACGCAGATGCAGAGCGTGCCGGCCCAGGGCCAGATGCCGCAGACCTTCGAGACCTCGGCCGATATCCCCGCCAAGCCCGACTGGAATGCGTTGCCGGTGCAGACCGGAATGCCCTGGACTCCGCAGATCAACGACTTCGGAGTCTACTTGCAAGGCACAGCGACGCAGCTGAACCCCGGCGATTTGATCCTGATTGTGGGCGACGAGCGGGCCGGCGATCCCACGAACAACAACTGGGACGTTCGCGCGATCGCGACCGTGACCCCGGACGGCGCGAACAATCGCACGTATGTCACGTGGAGCGAGGGGCTGGGCTATGCGCCGGATGGCATCCAGCCGGCGCAGGCGCATCCGAAGTTCTACGCCTTCCGCCAGCGCGCGGCCCTGTTCGGATATAACGCGGTCACGCCGGTGATGCTCTCCAACGACACGATCGGCAATTTGCAGACCGCGCACCTGATCACCGGACCTCCCGCGAGCAACCCGGAGTGGGTGTTTGGCGCGCCCAGCACGACCACGCCGCTGATCGATCTGGATGCGGTGTACGGCAAGATCGTGCCTGATGGCTGGATTGCGCTGATTCGCCCGGACGCGGAGAACACCCGCACGCCGGCCGGTTTCGTCACGCTGAACCAGGTGAAGTCGATCACGGCAATCACCCGCTCGGGCTACGCGGTGAGCGCAAAGATCAGCCGTGCCACCGTCGACACGACCGTCGGCGAGCTGAATCCCTACTACGCGGTCACACGGGAGACCGCGGCCGCCGCGCAGAGCGAGCAGCTGGTTGTTCCCCTGCAGCCTTTGCGCTATCCGCTGTGCGGGAAAGCCGTTGCGCTCGAGGACCTGCGGCCGGACCTGGCGCAAGCCACGGTGATCGCGATCTCCGGCAAGCGGCAGAAGCTCAGCGTCAACACTACCGGCCTGCAATTCGTGCCCGACGACGCCACTGGAAACGTATCCCTCAATGTGGGAGATCTGTTGACACTCACGGGCTCGTCGGCGTTCGTGGAGCTGGCGCCAGGCGACTGGAGCAGCGGATCGGGACCTCTGACCTTGCCGGTGGAGGACGCCAGCGGCAGGCCGGGAACGGTGCAGGCGGACCTTACCAACTTTGTCCTTGCACCGTCGACCAGCCAGGACCCTGAAGTCAGCGAATGCGCGCTGGTGCAGACGGCGACGGAAGTGCCCGGCGCAGCGTCCTACACGCTGTTCACGCTGCAGTCGGCGCTGATGAACTGCTATGAACGCGCGACCACGACGGTGAATTGCAACGTGGTGATGGCGACGAATGGCCGCTCCGTAAGCGAGGTAATGGGCAGCGGCAGCGCCTCGACCCCCAACCAGAACTTCACGCTGAAGCAGTCGCCACTGACCTATGTGCAGGCGGCGACCCCCACCGGCCGGCAGAGCACGCTGCAGGTGCAAGTGAGCGGCGTGGATTGGACGGAAGTTCCCACGCTGTATCGGCAGTCGCCTTCGGCACAGGTTTTCGAGACGCTGAACCAGTCGGACGGCACGACGGACGCGATCTTCGGCGACGGCGTGGAGGGCGCTACGCTGCCGACGGGGCAAAACAATCTTCAGGCAAACTACCGGATCGGCTCGGGCTCGGCCGGCAATGTTGCTGCCGGAGCGCTGAGCACGCTGATGGACCGCCCACTGGGCGTTGGCGGCGTGACCAATCCGCAAGCCGCCACCGGCGGGCAGGACGCGCAGTCGGTGGACGACATTCGCTCCAACGCTCCGCAGACGGTGCTGACGCTGGGGCGCGCGGTTTCCATCACCGATTACCAGAGCTATGCCGCGACCTTTGCAGGCATCTCGAAGGCTTATGCGATCTGGATTCCGTCGGGTCCGGGGCGGGGAGTTTTTCTGACAGTCGCCGGAGTGAACGGCGAGGCGCTCCCAGCATCGAGTCCCACAATGGGGTACTTGATTGATTCGCTGCAGAGCTATGGCAATCCGCTGATTCCGATTACGGTGGTCTCGTTCCTGGAGACGCTGTTCAGCCTGTCGGCGGATGTGCAGTACGACCCGCTTCACGACCAGCCGACGGTGCAGGCGCAGATCCTGGCGACGTTGTCGGAGACCTACAGCTTCGCCAATCGAACATTCGGGCAGGGGGTGTCCTCGGACGAAATCGCGGCGGTAGTTCAGGGCGTGCCCGGCGTCATCGCGGTGAACGTCACCAGCATCACGCCCGGGGTCACCAGCGCTGCCGGCGATCTGGCGAGCCAGGGCGGCGCGTTCACCATCACCAAACTGAACAACTGGCTGGCACAGCAGATCAGCCCGCCGCTGCCGCGGCCGACCTCGGACCCCTCGCGCATCTGTCCTTACCTGCCGATACCGAGCCTGACGGCGCTGCCGCAGCCGGCTGAGATTCTGGTGCTCGATCCCGATCCCACCGCCGTGAGCCTGGGGGTGATGTCATGAGCACGGCATCGCAGCAGCTCTTCAATCTGCTGCCGGCGCTGTACCGGTTGAAGGACGCGCAGCTGGCGCAGTCGCAGAATCTGCTGACCCAGACGGAGCAGGCGCAGCTGCTGTCGTTGCAGACGCAGTCCACTCCGCTGACTCCGGTGCAGCAGCAGCAACTGGATGGGCTGCTGGCCAAGGCTGCGCGCGGGCCGCTGCAATCGCTGCTGATGCTGATCGCCGAGCAGCTGGCGATCATGGCCGACGATCTCGACCAGCTCTACGACGACCAGTTCATCGAGACCTGCGCTCCGTGGGTGATTCCGTACATCGGCGACTTGATCGGCTACCAGACGGTGAATGGAGTGGCGCCGTCGGTTGCCAGCCCGCGCGCGGAGGTGGCGCACACCATTTCCTTCCGCCGCCGCAAAGGCACGGTGCTGGTGCTGGAGCAGCTGGCGCGCGACGTGACCGGCTGGGGCGCGCACGCGGTGGAGATGTTCAAGATTCTGGCGGACACGCAGTACATGAGCCACATCCGGCTGTTCAATCACTACGCGCCCGATCTGCGGCGCTGGCAGGTCGGCGACTACATGAACACCGGCTTCGACCGCACCGCGCACAAGGTAGATGTGCGGCGCATCGCGGTGGAGCGTGGGCGCTACAACATCCAGAACATCGCCATTTTCCTGTGGTCGCTGAACGCCTACAGCCTGACCATGGCGCCGGCGACGGCGGTACCCGGCAATCCGCAGTGCTTCCGTTTCAGCTCGCTGGGCCGGGACATGCCCCTGTTCAATCATCCGATCTCGCAGGGCTCCGACATTACCGCTCCGGCGGAGCCGCAAAACGTGCCCGAGCGCCTGCGTCGCCACGTACTCTGCCAGGACATCCAGAACATCCTGAGCGGCGAAGCGGGCGTGTACTACGGTGTGGGACAGAGCCTGGCGCTGTATGTGGACGGCGCGCTCCAGTCAACGATCCAGGTGTGCGATCTGTCGGGCGCGGACGGCAGCTGGACCAACTTGCCAGCGGCCGGCGGTGAGCCGGCAATCGACCCGCACCTTGGGCGAATCGCCCTGCCGCCGCCGGCAGCCGGCAAGTCCTACAATGTGGGAGCATCCTTTTACTATGGCTTCAATGGCGACATGGGCGGAGGCGAGTATCCGCGCTCGGCGACGTTTACGGCGTCACCGGAGCAGGCGCTGATCCGCGTGCCCGGCGATTATGCGACCGTGCATGAGGCGCTGGCGACGCTGGGCGGCGATGGCGTGGTGGAGATCACCAACAGCGACACCTACGTCGAGTCCGGCGGTCTGAGCCTGGCGGTGAAGCAGAGCGGCCACGTGGAGCTGCGCGCCGCGGACGGCTGCCGTCCCACGCTGCTTCTGGGCGAGGAGTTCTCGGTCACCGGCGAAGCGAACGGATCGCTGGATATCAACGGCCTGGTCATTTCCTACGCACCGGCGGCAGGGGGGACCACGCCGCCAGCGTTGATTCATGCGCCCAACGGCGGCACGAACCACCTCACTCATCTGGGATTGACGCACAGCACCGTCGTTCCCGGATGGGCGTTGAAGCCGGATGGCGCTCCCGATCCCGCTTACGCCGGACTGCCGGCGCTGCTGGTGGAAGCCTCCGGATTGCAGGTGGTGATTCAGCGATCGATTGTCGGCGCGATGTGGATGAACCTCGAGGCCACGGCCAACCTGACGGACAGCATTATCGATGCGACCGACATGTCCGCCGTCGCCTACGCAGCGACCGTCGATCTCGGCACCAATCGGCCGCAGCCCGGCGGAGCGCTGACGATGAACGGCTGCACGGTCGTGGGCAAGGTGTATGCCTCGCTGCTGAGCCTGGTGTCAGACAGCATTTGCTGGGCTGAGCTTTCCGCAGCCGATCTGGCAGCAACTCCCCCATTGTGGGAGGCGCCGCTGTGGGCGACGCGCAAGCAGGAAGGCTGCGTGCGCTTCAGCTATCTGCCGGCGGGCGCGATTGTGCCGCGGCAGTTCAAGTGCGTGGAGATGGGCGAAGGCCAGCCGCAGCCGCTGTTCTATTCGCTGCGCTACGGCGATCCCGCGTATGGCAAGCTGTGGCCGCTGACCGACGATCTGGTGCGGCGCGGCGCCGACGATGGCGGCGAGATGGGAGCGTTTCATTTTGTGCTCGCGCCGTTGCGCGAAACCGATCTTCGGGTGCGGATGCAGGAATATCTGCCCGTGGGCCTGGAGTTCGGAGTGTTCTACGAGAACTGAAAGGAACCAGCCATGAGTTTCGACAGCAGCCGTTTTACCTTCGATCCGTGGAAAGATTTCAGCGGGGTGGTGATGCCGCAAGGCCGGGTGCAATTGGACTCGGACTGGAATGAATGGCTGGCGGAATTGGCGCGACGCGTTCGCGCGGGCACACTTGACACGCTGGGGCGCGCGGTTTATCCGGCGACGACGCCGAATGCGTTCTTGATCACACCGACGGGAAGCTCGGTGAGCATCGGCGTGGGGCGAATGTATGTCGACGGCCTGCTGGTGGAGAATCACGGCCTACCCGCGCCGCAATCCGGCGGCTGGATTCCGCCCGCGATCACACCTGCGGCTTCGCAGCCCGCGTGGGACCCGGCCCTGGATGAGTTGGTCGGGCAGAATCCGATCGACTACCTGCAGCAGCCATACTTTCCCAACGCGTCGGCGATCGCGCCGTTCCCCACGTCGGGTGGCCCGTACCTGATTTATCTCGACGTCTGGCAGCGGGAGATCACCTTCCTGGAATATCCCGACCTGGTCGAAAAAGCGGTGGGCGTCGACACCGCGGGGCGCTATCAGACAGTGTGGCAGGTGCGATGGCTGGACGTCAGCTCGGTCTCGGGCGTGACGTGCAGCACCAACGACTCCGATATCGGGCCCTGGGAGAAGCTCATTCAGCCATCGGCGGGACGCCTCACAACCGGTGTCGTACAGTCTTCAACCTCGGGTCCGTGCTGTCTGGCGCCCAACACCGGCTACACCGGGCTGGAGAATCAGCTCTATCGGGTGGAGATCCACGAAGGCGGAACGAGCAGCTCGAAGCCTGTAGCAACGTTCAAGTGGTCACGGGATAACGCGTCGGTCGCCACCGCGGTGACCGGTATCTCACAGGGTGGGACAGTGCTGACGGTGCAGAGCCCGGGTAAGGACAGCGTGCTGCGCTTCTCGCCCAACGACTGGGTGGAGATCACCGACGACTGGCTGGAGCTGAATGGACTGCACGGCGAGCTGCACCAGGTGGCGCTGGTGACGGATGCGGCCAAGACCATCCAGCTGTCGACGGCGGTATCCGCCAGCAGCTTTCCCGTGGACGCCAACAACCAGACCGATCCCACGCGGCATACGCGGCTGGTGCGCTGGGACCAGGGCGGCAAGGTGTATCAGAGTGACGGCACGACGGTCTGGACGGATCTGGACGCGACAGGCACCGGCGAGATTCCCGTGCCGCCTCCGGGCACGTCGCTGATTCTGGAAAACGGGGTCACGGTTTCGTTCGATCTGAATCCGGGCACGGGCGCGTTCGCGGTTGGCGACTACTGGAACTTCGCCGCTCGCACGGTGGACGGCACGGTGGAGAACCTGTTCGAAGCTCCGCCGCGCGGCATTCATCACCACTACGCCCGGCTGTCGATACTGACGCCAGGCAGCACTCCCAGCGATTGCCGGGTGGAATGGCCGCCGGCCGGAGAAGGCGGCTGCGATTGCGGCTCGTGCGTGACGGCGCAGTCGCACAACAACGGCTCGTGGACCATCCAGGACGGCATCAACGCGGTGATCGCGCAAGGCGGCGGCAAAGTCTGCCTGGGGCCGGGAATCTACAACATCTCGCAGACGATCACGATTTTCACCGGAAATCAGATCGTGCAGAATCTGGAGATCTGCGGACATGGCTTGCCGACGTTGGTCCCGGTGGCCGGCTTCGAGGGCGGCAGCATCATGTCGATCGTGTTCGGCGCCAACATCGATGTGGAGGGGATCGCGTTTGCCGGCGGCGCGATAAATCCTACCGGTGCCGGAGGACTGAGCGGGCCGGCGGGATTGGTGATCGAAGCCAGCAGCTTCGTCCGCGTCGAAGGCTGTAGCTTCGGCCTAGTTACCGACACCGCCCTGCTGTCGCCGGGCATCTCGTTCGGCAGCGTCGTTCTGAACTGCAAAGTGCGCGACAATTTGTTTGCCAACGTGAGCGTCGGCATCGGACAGGCACAAGAAGGTTACTTTCTGCTGGGCCAGATCGACATCGAGAACAACGCGATGTATTGCACCGAAGCGGCGGTGTGGCTGGCGGACGTGCAGCGGCTGTTCCTCTCCGAGCTGCGCTTTGCGAACAACTTCGTGCAAAGCATCAGCGGATTCACGCTGTCCGGCCAGGGAGTGGATGTGACGGTCGAAGGCAACACGTTCTCCGTGACCGCAGCTGTCGCTTCTGAAACTTTTCCGCAGAGTGCAGCCGTCAATTGCAACATCGGTGAGGTCCGGGTTGCCAACAACCAGATCGGCGGGAACGCGAGCCAGCTTACGGTCACGCCGGGAACGGGCGGCGGACTCTCGGCCGGAAACTACATGTGGGTGATCACCGCGCTGGATGCCACCGGACGCGAATTTCTGGTGACCGCACCGGCGACAGCCACGGTCTCCGGACAAGGCAACGCGACGCTATCGTGGACCGCTCTGCTCAACGCGGTCAGCTACAACATCTACCGGACGATCGCCAACGGCGGCGCCTTCTTCCTCGACAGCAATGTTCCGCAGTCGGCAGGCACCGTCTTCACGGACAACACTCCGGACCAGGTGCTGCAACAGCAGGCGGCGATGCCCACGTTGCAGAACGACGGCATCCTGCTGGGCTTACGCACCAAGCCCGGTATATCGGTGATGGTGGGATGCCAAATCACCGGCAACCTCGTCAGCAGCCTGGTGGGGAATGGCATCCAGGTGCTGCCCAACACTTCGATTACGGAGACCATCATCTCCGGCAATCAGCTGCTCAATCTGTGCGGCAGCGGCATCGAGGTCCAAGGCCTGGCAACCGTCATCGATGTCAGCGGCAACTCGATTGGCAATGTCGGGCTGGCTGCACCCGCGGGCGCGGCGGGCATCCTGCTGCAACGCGCTCCCAACGCCAAGGTGATCAATACCCGGATCGAGGGCGTGGGGG
>DATJAI010000049.1:0-16561 GCA_035516415.1 Binatia bacterium
CGACACATGGGCAAAGAGTTGGCGCCGGAGTTCCAGCAGGCATTCGCGTCTCTCAATCGCGCGAACGTCGTGCTCTATCCCGTAGACGTGACCGCGTTCTCCGCGGATCGGCTGTGGACGGTTTGGGACGGCCCCCTATGCACCCCCCGATACTGGCCACCCGCCATTGGGTCCGTGTTCGGCACATCATGCTCTGATGACATTACCAGCGGCTGGCTCGATCGCATCGGCGAGAAGGTGGTGGCGAGGAGCACGGGTGGCGAGCCGTGCGACGCGGGCAATCACGTTGAGCATTGCATCGAGAAGGCGGAGGCCGAGAGCAACGGTTATTACCTGTTGGGCTTTTATGTGCTGCAGCAGTCACGCAAGCCGGGATGGCACGAGCTTAAGGTGCAAGTGGCCGGCGATCACGGCCCGGTGCGCACGCGCTCGGGCTATTACCTCGAAGGGCAGGGGCCCGCGCCAAAAGAGCCGGACACGCACGCCATCGATGACGCCATTGTCGCCGCCCTGGAGTACACGGGCGTCGTGTTCAGCATCGAGCCAGGAACGCAGGACGGCGCAGGCGCAATGGTTCCCTTCAGGCTGTCCGTTGCCGGGGCCAGCATCAGCACCGTCCCGGGAGAAGACAGGCTCAGCTTCGACGTCGTCTCCGTGCCGATCTCCGCGCATGGCATCCCGATACCCGGTGCGGGGCGAATCAGCAAAGTGGATATGCAGCGCGCTGCTATGGTGAAGGCGCTGGCGAACGGCTGGAAACTCATCGACCACGCCAAGGCTCCCAAGACTGCCGTTGCCGTGAAAGTGGTGGTGCGTGACAACATTACTGGCCGAATCGGGTCAGTAGTCTTTCCGCTGGCAGAACATACAGCGACTACAAATTGGCGGGCCCCGCAAAGTGGCGCGGTTCTGTTGCTGGATAGCGGCGTAAGCGGAGGCTCGGGCCTGCTTCCTAAGTAACGACTTCTCGTCGGCAAAACTCCCGCAAATCGCATCGAGCTAATCTCTAAATGCGCCCCACCGCAGGTATGGAGCTCTAATGCCAGTGGAGGCAACCATGCAACAACAGAATATTCCGGGCAATTCTCCCTACGAGCCCATCGTCGGCTTTTCCCGCGCGGTGAAAATCGGCCCATTCGTGTCGGTGGCGGGCACGGTAGCGACCGGCGCGGATGGCAAGATCGTGGGCACCGGCGACATGTACGCGCAGGCGGTGCAGACGCTGAAAAACATAGGCCGGGCGCTGGAGCAGGCAGGCGCCAGCTTTCGCGACGTAGTTCGTACTCGCACCTTTGTCACTGACATCAGCCAATGGGAAAAGGTGGGAAAGGCGCACGGCGAGATCTTCCGCGAGATCCGGCCCGCCGCCACGATGGTCGAAGTCTCAAGGCTTATAGCGCCCGAAATGCTGGTGGAAATTGAGGTGGATGCGATTATTGCGTCGGAGATGAAATGACCAGGTGCTTGATGACGCCAACAGCCGCAGGGCAAGAACGCCGAAAACGGGCCGCGGTCGCACCTTCATTGCGTGACTTCGAGCCCGATTCCCTGCCCCTGATAGACTCTCTGCCCGGCAGCCGGATTGCTCCTGACCACCATTCTTGTTCCCGAGGGCAGAGTTTCGGCTGAGCCCTTCTGCACAACCGGCGCCGGTTGCGTTTTTATGCCGCTGACGCGCAGGCCAGCATTGACGATGGTATTGACGGCATCGTCTTCGCTGTGTCCGATCAGATCGGGCATCACAAACGAACTCCGCTCCGGAGAAGCGGCCAGCAGCAGGCTGATTTTCGGTTCGGAAACATTGACCGCATTGGCCGGCGGACTCTGAGCCACGACCTGATCGCCCGGAGCGCCGGGTATGCTCGCGGTCGCGATGCTTCCCAATTCCAGGCCGCGGCGGCGGATGTTGATCTCCGCCGCCCGCTCGCTGTTGCCGAGCAGGTCAGGGATGACGACGCGCTGCGGCCCCATGCTCTCGGCTACCCGCACATGCCAGCCGCGACGCACCTGCACTCCGGCCGCAGGCACCTGTGACATAACGCGCCCCGGCGGGACATCGGAGCTGAAGTAGCGGTCGCCTTCGTCCAGCACGAGGCCGCGGTCGGCGAGCAGGCGTTCAGCCTGGGTACGCGTCATGCCGACGACCCTGGGAGTGGTGGTTTGCCGGCCATGGATTGCGAAGCGCATGGCGGTGAGCGCCGCAGCCATAAAAACCACCACCAGGACGAGACCGCGCAACAGATAGCGCAAGAAGCGGCGCATCAGTGGGCCTCGCTGTCGCCCCCGCCGCGGTCGGGCGTCTCCAGCTTCTGGGCAACGGCCGTCGGAGTTGTCGGCGGCGGAGCGGCAAAGTCCTCCGACTCGCGGCCCTCGAGTGCCACCCGCATGAAATCGATCCAGACAGGCAGAGCGGCGGCGGCTCCGGTTTCCCGGTTGCCTAATGACTTCTTTTCGTCAAAGCCCACCCACACCCCGCAGGTCAGCGAAGGGGAGAAGCCGACAAACCACGCGTCGGTGAAATCGTTGGTGGTCCCGGTCTTCCCGCCGAGCGGATGTTTGAGCCTGCTGGCCGCATAGCCGGTGCCGTGCATCACCACCTCGCGCAGCATGCTGGTCATGATACGTGCTGTACGCGCGCTGACCACGTCGTGCACCTCGGGATAGTTCTCTTCCAGCACGCGGCCATCGTAGTCGGTGACCTTGCGAATGTAGCGCGGAGTCACGCGTACACCATCGTTGGGAAAGGTGGTGAATGCAGCTGTCTGCTCGGCCAGCGTGATGTCGGCCGCGCCCAGCGCTACCGGAAGATAAGCCGGCAGGGGCGAGGTGATGCCAAACCTCCGCGCGTACTCGATCACGGTCCTGATGCCGCCGAGGCGTTCCGTTACCTTCAGGGCCGGGATGTTGCGCGACTCGGCCAGAGCGTGGCGGAAGGTGATCACCCCTTCAAACTTGCCATCGTAGTTGTGCGGCGTGTACGGCCCCGACGGCGTACTGAATGTGATGGGCGCGTCCAGAACGGTATCGTCCGGCGTGAGTCCCTGGTCGATGGCGGCGGTATAGATGTAAGGTTTGAACGACGAACCCACCTGGCGGAGCGCCTGGGTGGCGCGGTCGAATTTCGACTGCTCGAAGTCCCGGCCCCCAACCATCGCCTTCACGTCGCCGGTGGAATTGTCGAGCGCCAGCAAAGCGCCTTGCACGCCTGACTCCTGCTCCAGCGAGACCTTGCTGGCGGCGCCCCTGAGATCGAGCACCTTGACGTACACGATGTCGCCGCGCGTAAGGAATTGTTGCGGTGAGGTGTGCTTCGTCCACCTTATCTCCTCGGGGCCGAGCCCCACCTCATAGTCGCCGAACTTCACGGTTGCGGCCTGCGACGTTACCTCGGTGACCAGGGCGTGGACGTAGCTGCCGGCTTCGATGTTGCCGTCCCAGTCGACGTGATGATAGGTATTCACCGCTTCCCCGTCCGCCACAACGTTCAGCAGGTCGCCCTTCCAACCGTGGCGCCGCTCGTATGCCGCCAGCCCATCGCGGACCGCCTGCTGGGCGGCGTGCTGCATCTCCAGATTCAGTCCGGTATAGACCCGCAACCCGGCTTCATGCACTTCTTCCGAGCCGTACTTCTTTTCAAGGTACTGGCGGATCTCTTCCACGAAATAGGGCGCGATCTCGTTGGGCTCGGCTTGCAGTTTGAGCTGGAGGGGCGCGTTTTTGGCGCGCTGCGCCTCGGCCGCGGTGATCTTGCCATCTTCCAGCATGTTGTTGATGACCAGGTTCCGCCGGCGCAGGGCGCGCTCGGGGTTGTTGATGGGCGAGTAATAATTCGGCGCCTTGGGGAGGCCGGCGAGCATGGCTGCTTCTTCCAGCGTCAGGTCTTTCGCTTTCTTGCTGAAGTAGTAGTTGGCGCCGGCTTCGAAGCCGTAAACCCCATGACCCAGGTAAATCTGGTTAGCGTAAAGGGTAAAGATCTGCGGTTTGGTGAAACGCCGCTCGATCTGAATGGACAGCATGACTTCCTGCATCTTGCGGCGGAAGTTGCGGTCGGGCGACAGAAACAGGTTGCGCGCCAGCTGCATGGTCAGGGTGGAAGCGCCCTGTGCCCGGCTTTCCAGCATCACGTCACGCCAGGCCGCGCCGAAGACGCGCCACACATCCACGCCCCAGTGCTTCTCGAACTCCTTGTCCTCGGTGGAGATCAGCGCGTCGCGCAGTACCCTGGGAAAGTCGCTGTAGCTGTCGATTACACGCCGTTGCAGCGCAAACTGCCCAACCACCCTGTTCTGGTCGTCATAGAGCTGGGTAATGGTGGCGGGACGATAATGCTCGAGTTCGGTGACCTGAGGAAGATCGGTGGAATAAACTAGCAGAAGTCCGGAGAGCGCTCCGGCGATGGCCGCCAGCAGGATCAGGAGAACGAAAACCGCGTTGCCAACGAACCTGACGCCGACCCGGCGCGGACTGGCCGCGGCAGCAACAGGAGGGTCTTCGACAACGCGCTTCATGGCTGGCCTACGCCCCAGAATAGCACCGAAAACCCTGGCACCCGGCGCGCGCCATGGTTCACGGTTGCGGGCCGCTTCCTCGGGTCGGCGGCTCCGTCGTGCTCCTTTCCGTGATTTACAATCATCTATTTGCCAGTAGCCCTGATTCCAGTTAGGCGGGGTCCTGCACGACAGAGATATTGCCTGTTTTGGGCGGCCCGCCTATGCCATCTTCCAATTCATCCTTAACAGGACTGGAGCACGCACTTGCCGGAAACCATTTATGACGTAGCCATTATCGGCAGCGGACCTGCCGGATACACGGCGGCCATTCGCGCCGGACAGTTGGGACTGAAAACAGCTCTCATCGAGGAACACGCGAAGTTGGGCGGCACATGTCTGCACGTCGGCTGCATCCCGACAAAGGCTCTGCTGTTCAATGCAGAAGTCTACGATCACGTGAAGGAAGGTAGTGAGCTCGGACTGGAGAACACGAGTGGCGTCACCCTGAACTGGGGCGCGATCCAGAAACGCAAGCAGGGCATCGTTGACAAGCACGCCAAAGGCCTGACATTCCTCATGCGCAAGAACAGGGTGGACGTCGTCCGCGGTTACGGCAAGTTGACCGGCGCGGCGCAGGGAGGCATCCATACCGTTGCCGTTGAAGGCGGTGAGCAGAAAACCATCAAGGCGAAAAACGTGATTCTCTCCAGCGGCTCAGTGGCCCGCCTGCTGCCGGGCATGAAGCCGGGTCCGCGTATCCTGACCAATATCGAGATCCTGAGCCTCGAGCAGGTTCCCAGGTCGCTGATCGTCATTGGCTCAGGCGCCGTAGGGGTGGAGTTCGCCAGCATCTACAAGTCATTCGGCTGCGACGTGACCATCCTGGAGATGCTGCCGCGGTATGTGCCGGTGGAGGACGAGGAGATATCCAAAGAGCTGATGCGCGTCTATCGCAAGCGGGGCATCAATGGCTTCGTCAACGCAAAGGTCGAGAAAGTGGAGGAGACCAGCAATGAGGTCGCGGTGACGTTTACCGTTGACGGCAAGCAGCAGAAGCTGGGAGCGGAGAAGGTGCTGGTCGCCGTTGGCCGAGCGCCACGCACGGAGAACGTCGGCATCGAGAAGACGAACATCGAAGTCGAGCGCGGGTTCGTCAAGGTCGATCCCTACATGCGTACGGCCGAGCCCGGCGTTTACGCCATCGGCGATATTGTTGCCGGTTATCCGCAACTGGCGCATTCGGGCGCGATGGCAGGCATTGTTGCCGTCACGCACATCGCCGGCAAACCGGTGAAGAAGATCAATCTGCTGCACATTCCCAACGCGACCTATTGCCATCCCGAGATCGGCAGCGTTGGCCTTAGCGAGGAGAAGGCGAAAGAGCAGGGCCATGCCGTCAAGGTGGGCAAGTTCCCGTTCACCGCGAACTCGCGGGCCAGCATCGTCGGCCAGCATGAGGGCTTCATCAAGATCGTCAGCGATGCGAAATATGGCGAGATCCTGGGCGTGCACATCATCGGGCCGAACGCGACCGAGCTGATCGCGGAGGCGGTCGTAGCGCTGGAGATGGAGTGCACCGCGGAAGAGCTGGCGAACATCATTCACGCCCATCCCACATTGTCGGAGGCGATGCTGGACGCTGCCAATTCCGTGTTCGGCATGGCCATCAACGCCTGATCGCGGAAGTGGCCGTCGCGGCTTACAATCGGCACGTGTACCCGCTTTACAGTCTCCTTCTGTTGCTGGTGCTGATAGTCAGCACGCCATGGTGGCTCGTCCAGATGCTTCGCCACGGGAAATATCGCAGTGGCTGGAGCGAGCGGCTGGGCAGGGTTCCCGGCCGGCTGGTGACGGACAGGGCTGGGAACACGATATGGATCCACGCCGTCTCTGTGGGCGAGGTACGGGCAATCTCGCGTCTGCTGGAGGACTTGAAGGTCCAGCTTCCCGGCTGGCGAATTGTGGTCTCGACGACAACCGACACCGGCCAGAAACTCGCCCGGCAGAGCTTCGGCGACAACAACGTTTTTTACGTGCCGCTCGATCTGCCAATGGCTGTACGGGCGTACGTAAGGGCGCTGCGTCCGGCGCTGATGGTGCTGGCGGAGAGCGAATTCTGGCCTAACCTGCTGCGCTGCGCGCGAGAGTCCGGAGCCTCCATTGCCGTGGTGAATGCGCGCATCTCCGACCGCTCGCTCCCCGGTTATCTTCGCTTCCGCAAGTTGCTGGTCCGGGTCCTGCAAAATGTCGACCTGTTTCTGGCCCGGAGCGCTGAAGATGCGCAAAGGCTGATCAGGATCGGAGCTTCGGTCGAGCGGGTGCAGGTCAGTGGCAACCTGAAGTTCGAAGTCAGGCCGCCCGCCAGGTCGGAGATTGCGAGACACCTTGGAAGCGCCGTCCAGCAGGAACGGATCGGGCCTGTCATCGTGGCGGGCAGTACGCTGGAAGGAGAAGAGGCGATGCTGCTGGATACCTTCCGGCAAGTTGCGGCGGCCTATCCTCGCGCGTTCCTGGTGCTTGCGCCGCGACATCCCGAGCGCTTCGAGGCCGTTGCTGCCCTGCTTGCGGCATCGCATCTGCCGTTCCAGCGACGGTCTGCCTGGAGCGCATCGGAGCCGCCACCCCGGGAAGGAGTTTTCCTGCTCGATAGCATTGGCGAATTGGCCGCCCTGTATGGCTTCGCCGACATTGCATTCATCGGGGGCAGCCTGGTGCCGGGCGGCGGGCACAACGTGCTGGAGGCGGCGCAATTCGGCGCCGCCATCCTCGTTGGACCGCATACGGAAAACTTCCGCGACATTGTGGACATCTTTCGCAAGGCCGACGCGCTACGGATCGTCGCTCCCGGGTCCCTCGCGCCAACCGTGCTTCAGCTTCTCGAAAACAGCGACGAAAGGGCGGCCCTCGGCAGGCGCGCGCTGGAAGTCATGCGTGCGCAACAGGGTGCAACTGCACGGACGGTTGCGGCGCTGCTGGGCCTGCTGCCGGCAAACGTGCGCGCATCCGCGGTCTCCCCGGAGCGACGGGCGTGAGCCCGCTCTCTGCGCTTTATGGCGCCGTCGTGAGGGCCCGCAACGAGCTGTATGACCGGGGCACTCTGAAGACGCATCGGCTTCAGGGACCGGTGGTCAGCATAGGAAATCTCACGGTCGGCGGCTCCGGGAAGACGCCCTTCCTGATTGCACTCGGCGAGTTGCTCAGGCAGCGCGGTCTGGCCTTCGATGTACTCTCGCGTGGCTATGGTCGCGCGAGCAAAGGGGTCGCGCTCGTCGATCCTGATGGTTCGCCGCGCGAGTTCGGCGATGAACCTCTGCTGATCACGCGCCAATTGCGGATGCCGGTGGTGGTGGGCGAAGATCGCTACTCCGCCGGCCGGTTTGCGGAACAGAAGTTTGGTCCGCGGTTGCACCTGCTGGATGACGGATTTCAGCATCGGCAACTGGCAAGGGACTTCGATATCGTGCTCGTCGCCCGGGAAGATGCGCGGGATTCGTTGCTGCCGGCGGGCCGGTTACGCGAACCGCTCGCCTCCCTGGCCCGAGCCGACGCCGTGGTCCTCACGAACGATGCGCCGGACGCCGGTCTCTCTCTGGCCACGCAGAGGGTGTGGCGCATACGGCGCTGGATCACTCCTCCCGACACGTGCGAGCCATGCTTTGCATTCTGCGGGATCGCCCGGCCGGAGCAGTTTCTGGCAGAACTACGTGCTGCTGGAGTAACTCTGGCCGGCACGCGCAGCTTTCGTGACCACCACTCCTACACCCATTCCGACCTTCGACGGCTGCTGGCGCTGCGCAGGCAATCTGGTTCAACAGCGTTCGTCACCACTGCGAAGGACGCGATCAACCTGCAGTCCGGGCTGGCAGCTCTGGCCCCGGTGTATGTGATTCCGCTGGAGATGCGGCTGGAGGATGCCGCTTCCGCCGTCGACGCGCTGCTGGCGGTCATTGGAGAGCGAAGTTCACGTGTCAACGTGAGAAAATCTGAGAGCGCGTCAGGCAGACAATCCTGACCCGCGACGGGCCCGCTATGGCGTGGGCGTGATGAGGGGAAGGATCCGTCCGAGGCGATGAGCAGACAACCCAGGGATACGGAGCGCTGGAAGAAGATTGTTCACTCGTTTCCCGAGCTGTCCGTCGCCGTCGTGGCCGATCTGGTCGCCGACGAATTCATCTACGGCGAAATTGCACGCGTGTCGCGCGAAGCCCCGGTACTGATCCTCAAGCATCGTGAAAGCAGGGTGGTTCCCGGTGGAGGCGCCAATGCCGTCATGAACCTTGCATCGCTGGGGGTCAATGTTCTTCCGGTTGGCGTGGTCGGCGACGACCAGGCGGGCAGCCTGTTACTGGAGCGCTTTCGCGAGAAGAAGATTTCCACCAGTGGCATCGAACGGCTGAAAGGTCACACGACCACGACGAAAACACGAATCCTCGCCGGTATGCCGCACACCAGCCGCCAGCAGGTGGTGCGGCTCGACCGCGAGCCCGAACCGCTGGGCGATCTGCATCCCGTGCTGTTGAACCTGGTGAACGCGGCGCGCGAATACGCCACGGCTTCCGACGCTCTGCTCATCTCCGATTACGGATACGGCGCCGCAACTCCCCGGCTGCTGGCGTTTGTGCGATCCAATGGCTGCCTGGAAAACAAGCCCGTTACCGTGGATTCGCGCTACCGTATTCTGGAGTACCAGGGGGCGACGGCAGCAACACCAAATGAGCCCGAAGTGGAGGAAGCCCTGGGCATCAGGATCGGGCACGACAATGAAAAGCTGCTCTACGCCGGCGAGCGGCTGATGAAAGAACTGGGACTGGAGTCACTGGTGATCACCCGCGGCCGCGATGGAATGCTGGCCCTGGAAAGGAACTCCAGGCCGCTAACCATCCCCATCTATGGCTCCGATCAGGTGGTGGATGTCACCGGCGCCGGCGATACGGTCATTGCCACCTTCACCGCCGCCCTGGCTGCCGGCGCGGATACGGCTTCCGCGGCTCGGCTGGCCAATTTCGCCGGTGGCATTGTGGTCATGAAGCGGGGCACGGCCACGGTTTCCAGCCCGGAACTGCTGGCCGCCATCGACCAGTACTCCGCAACGGCACAGACGTGAACGACCACAGCAGCAAAATTCTCTCGCGAGATGCACTGCGGCGGCTGGTCGGCGAATGGCGCAGCCACCACGAGCAGATCGTGCTGGCCAATGGCTGCTTCGACCTGCTGCACGTGGGCCATGTCCGTTACCTGCGTGGCGCAAAGGCGCTGGGCGGGAAACTGGTGGTGGCCCTGAATTCCGATGCCAGCGTGCGCCGGATCAAGGGAGAAGGACGCCCGTTCATGCCCGCGTCCGAGCGCCTGGAAATTCTGGCGGCATTGTCGGATGTGGATGCCCTCGTAGTTTTTGACGAGCCGGACGTGCGCGCGCTCATCCGTGAGATTCGTCCCGACGTCCAGGCCAAGGGTACCGATTACACCCGCGACAGCGTCCCGGAGGGCGACGAGGTGGTGGCCTGTGGAGGCCGGGTCGAGATCGTTGGCGATGCCAAGAACCACTCTACAAGCGGGATGCTCGCGCAACTGCGTGAACGCACGGAAGGAAACATCTGACCCTGGACGCCAATTCGTGTTTACGGACTGAAGACCGGCCGGCCAGCGCGCCCTCGTCCTGGAGCAGGACCGCGCGCCGTATCCGTGTCCCGCTGGGATTTCTGTTCGCGGCCTTCTACCTCTGGCGTGCTAGGCCGGGCTGGTGGACGCTTGCGGCGGGCGCGATAGTCGCGTGTTGCGGGCTTCTCATCCGGGCGCTTGCTTCGGGGCACGTGAAGAAAGATCGCGAATTGACCATAACCGGCCCTTACGCCTACGTGCGCAATCCTCTCTATCTTGGCTCCATCATCATCGGAATCGGCTTTGCCATAGCTGCGCGCGACCTCATGGTTGCAGTTGCGCTCGTTATCTATTTCGCCGCGATTTACGTTCCCGTGATCCGCGGCGAGCAGCAGTTTCTCTACAGCCACTTCCGTGGGTACGCCGATTACATGCGCAGCGTGCCGGCTCTGCTGCCACGCACGCTCCGGTTCAGGGGAGTGACGGCCGGATTTTCGCCTGAGTTATACTTCCGCCATCGCGAGTACAATGCCGTGCTCGGTGCCGCCGCAATGCTGGCGGTGCTGATTGCGAAAATCCTCTGGCTGTCCGGGAAACGGTGACGACCTCGATCGTACGCTGCCGCGTCGTGCTCGCTGTGCTGTTGTTTGCGATGGCGGCGGCATCCGGCCTTTCGGGCGGCATTCCCTTCCAGACTCCCGCTCAGGCCCAGGGAGAAGCCCGGATCGGCTCTTCTTCGCACATACAGCCGCTACGTGCAAGCTTCCAGTTTCCCTATGGACAAACCTTCCACTACCAGGGCGAGTGGCGCTTCTGGACCGCCGGCGTCGCCACGCTGCGCATCGAATCCGCCGGTTCGCAGGACCACATCGAGGCAACCGCCGACTCCACCGGTGTGGTTGCACTGCTGTATCGCGTACAGGACCGCTTCAACTCCTGGATGGATGCCAAAAGCCTCTGTTCCTACCGGCTGATGAAGCACAGCGAGGAGGGGTCGCACCGGCGCGAGACGACGATTACCTACGACTACAACCGGGGCAAGGCCATCCTGGAAGAGCGCAGCCTGAAAGACAACCAGCAGAAGAAGATTGAGAACGATGTTCCCGGCTGCGTCACAGACGTGCTCTCGGGAATTCTCTATGTCAGCAGTTTGCCGCTGCAACCCGGCGCCACCTACACCTTTCCCCTCAATGATGGCGGGAAAACCGTGACCGTACAGGCGCATGTGGAAGGCAACGAGCAGATCAAAACGCCCGCGGGCACGTTTCAGACGGTCCGCGTCGGTCCGGAAGGAAGTTCAGGCATTCTGAAGAACCACGGCCGCATCTGGATCTGGTACAGCGACGACGGGCGGCACCTTCCCATTCAGATGCGAGCGAAGCTTCTCTGGGGAACTTTGACCATCTATCTGACGGGCATTGGCAAGTAATCGCCTCTTACTGCACGCGAAATCGCTCCGCGATCAGCCGCTGCAGGCGCGGCCGGTAGAGGATATCGTAAGCCAACTCCTTGCCGGGAAACATGACCAAAGCGGCGCGCCTGGCGTTGGCTGCGAGTTCCGCCGCCTCCTCCACCGTCAGTTCCTGGTCCTGGCTGATCACCGACATCACCATGTTCATCATGATTTGCAGCCGCCGCAGCTTGCGCCGCTCCTCTTCCTGCTCCTGCTGCACGCCGCTGGCGGTCTGTTGCAGGACCTGCTTGCCTTCCGATAGCCCCATGAGTTCCCTTTCGGAGAGATCAGCCGGTCCGCGATCCGCTCAGGCCGCGTCCAGCCGGTTTCCGTTACAATTTGATGTGCACCGTAGCGCCACCGTTGCAGCAGGACACTGACGGCGCCAGCCCGGTCTAAGGGCGTTCTCCTGCGCTGGTGGACGGCATAATACACCGAAACGGCGCGTTACCGCTGCAAAGATTGCAAATGGCGATGGAGCTGGCCCTTTGCATTCAATCCACTGGAGGAGCCATGGCAGAGACGGCAGAGGGGCACGCTGAACTGGTGAAGGTTTTCGATACCGACGAAGAGTCGGAGGCGATGGTGGTTCGTGGCCTGCTGGAGTCGGCGGGAATCGAAGCCATCACCCAGAACCGTGAAGCTCCACAGGACATCCTGCCCGGAGTTGGCGGAGTGGTCGTTCTGGTGCGCCCCGATCAGGCCGAGGAGGCGCTCGAGACCATTCAGGAGTACCGCAACCATCCCGCCACGGATGAAGATGAGGCGATCAGCGAGGAACCGGCGTAGCCGTGACCGATCTGCCGTCGAGATAAAAGGAAACAGCTCCGGCCAGATCCGTGCGCCAGGTCCGGATCCTGGCCTCGGCATAACGGCGCATCACCTCGGGCCGGGGGTGCCCGAATGAGTTATAGAACCCGACCGAGACCACGGCATAGCGCGGCTTGACCGCATCCAGAAATTCCGGCGAACTGGAAGTCGCACTGCCGTGATGCCCTACCTTGAGAAAGTCGGCTTGCGGAGACTCGGCGATGAGATACTTCTCGATACGCCGGTGAGAATCCCCGACCAGCAGGGCTGAGGTTTCGCCGTATTGCATACGAAGCACCAGCGACTCGTCATCCTGTGCCGGATCGTGAGGCGGCCATCCGGGTTGGGGATTGAGGACGCGGATATGCAGGCCGCCGAAGTCGAACGAGTCCCCCGCCACAAAAGATCGTAGCTGCATATGCATGGATTCTGCTGTCTGCTTCAGCTCGGCGAAGCTGGGGCTGGGAGAATCCACTCCATACCAAAGCTCGCGCGGGCCGAAGTTGGCAAGGATGCTGCGCATGCCCCCAATGTGATCGCTGTGGGCATGGGAGATGGCCACGGCATCCAGCCGGCGAATGCCGCGTGCCCACAGATATGGCGAAACGACCTCCTCGCCAAGGTCGAAATCGGAGCGGCTATTGCCCGGCATGCCGCCCGAATCCAGCAGCAGTGTCCGGCCTTCCGGCGTGATCAGCAGAAGCGAATCGCCCTGACCGACATCGATCGCGGTTATCTCGAAGACGCCGGGGTGCCATTGTGGCATCGGGGGGAATAACACGATCCAGGCGGCTGAGACCGCCAATCCGGCAACCCCGATGATGGCGAGGATGCGACGCCTGGCCAGCAGGAGAGCCAGTGCGACGCTGAGCCCGGCTGCCGCGGAAACGATGAGCGTTGGCGCGGGCACCCGCACCTCGGAGATCCGCAGATGTCCAATGATGCGGACGGTGCCGGTGAGAGCGTCGAGCGAATAGCCCGCGACAGCTGCCGGCAGCCACGCCAGCCAGTGCGACACGTAGGCAAGAGCCACCGCCGCTACGGCGCTGGGCAGCAAGACCGAGGCGATGGGAATCATCAGCGCATTGGCGGGAAGCGCCATGGTGGTGGCGCGATGGAAATACCACGCCATCGGCAGAGCAAGCGCAAGCTGGATGATGGTGGAGACAATCAGGAGTTCCGATAGGGCCAGCAGGAACCGGGTCACACCGACAACGAGTAAATTCGCGGTGGCGCTTCCGGTGACATCCTGCAGCGCGCTGCGCACCAGACGCAGCTCCACACGAAACCCCGCCGCGCGCGTTGGCAACCCGAAGTCGTATTCGGGCGAGTCCAGATTGGCGAGGCCCTGCTGCAGAGGGTAGATGGTGCGACGCAGGAGGGGAACCGCAATTCCGGCCACCGCGATCACCGATAGAAACGTGAGCTGAAAGCTGGCCTCGAACAGGGCGCGGGGATTGGCAACCAGCATGCCGATGGCGGCGACTCCCAGGGCGTTCAGTCCCGCCCGATCGCGAAACAGCAGGCGGGTAAGCAGGTAGACGTTCAGGGTGACGGTGGCGCGCACGATGGGCGCGCCCAGGTCGGCGATGAAAGCGTAGCCCCACGAAAGCACGATGGTGAGAATGGTCGCCCATGTTTCGCCAAAGGGGAGCTTGCGCAATGCCCAGAAGACCGCGAAGGCCAGAATGCCGACATTGATTCCGGAGACCACCAGAATGTGATAGGTGCCCGTGCGCTGGAAGTCGGTCCTGATCTCGCGGCCAAAGAAGGCCCGCCCGCCAATCAGCGCAGCCTGCATTAATGCACCACGCTCGCCCGGCCAGAGCCGATCAATATGCGCCAGAACGCTGCGCCGTGCTCTGCTGCGCCACAGTCCGATGCGGCTGCCGGTGAAGCCGGGCAATACAACGACACTGGCGGCATGCGCCGAGCCGGTCAGGCAAAGTCCTTGCGACGCGAGATAGCCGGAGAGATCCATGGCCCCGGGATTGCGGTAGGCGCGCGGCAACCGCAGCCTGGCGACCAAGTGCAGCCTCTGCCCGTAGGTGTAGACACGGAGCGGCGATTCCGTGCCGTTGTCGCGTGCTTCTTCCTCCTCGGCCTGCCTGCTGTAGATCGAGAGCCTGAGGCCGACCGCGGTCTCGAGCTGCCGGTCGCCAAGCCGGAGCTGCTCCGTTTCGACATCGACGCTTTCCTGCTTGCCGCCGTAAGGACTGTCGCGAACCAGGCCCTCGCGAATCACATGCGCCACGACCTCAACGCCACCTTCACCGGTTGCGAGAGGCTGCAGGTTTTCGCTGATTGCCGGTCGCGCCGCATCATGCGCCTGCAGATAGAAGGCGCCCAGCGGGACCGTCGCCAGCAACGCCAGTACGAATCCGAGCTGAGGGGAACGATTGAGGAAGAGAACTGCCGCGGCAAGCGCCAGCAGGCAGCCGGCCAGCCAGATACAGGGAGAGCGCCACAGGTAATTGGCCGCGACAATACCCGCGGAAAAGCTCAGAGCGGCAAGAAACAGGGGTTCCTGCCCCCCGCAATACGTCGAGGGCCGTGCCGGCGTGGTGGCGGATTCAGTATTCTGCGCAGGTAAGGCTGTGAACACGGCAAACTGCCGGGGTCCCAACTCGCGAGTTATCTCGCCGCCTACCTGTCAGCAGGAAACGTGCGCCTGCTGGGCTGAGCTTGCGCTGATCGGGATGGTTACAGGCGGTCCAGGTCCTCCGCCCCGAAGGCGGGAGCCCAGGGCCACATTTCATATTGCGCAACTCCGAACCGGGTGTACGGATCGTTGTCGCGGATGCTGTCCAGCGTCGCCTGCGCTTCGTCATCGGGGATCCGCAGCAGAAAAGCTCCGCCATTGCGCGGCACCAGCGGCCCGGAGGCAAGCAGCAGTCCCTCCTGCTTCAGACCCTGGCAATAGGCGCGGTGAGCGTCCACGTGCTTCAGGACTTCCTCGATCGGTTTGCGATAACGAAGTATGGCGATCGCGTACATCTCTTACTCCCCTCCGGGCGAGGGTCACCGGGCTAGCGCGCCAGGTGCAGAACAGTCTCCATGTGATACGTCTGTGGAAACATGTCAATCAGGTGCGCCTGCCCGACCCGATAGCCCGATTCTAGCAGTACGCGGAGATCGCGCGACAGCGTTGCCGGATCGCATGAGACGTACGTCACACGCAAGGCGGACATACCGCACAGCGCCGCAGCAGCTCTTTCTCCCAAGCCGGCGCGCGGGGGATCGAGCAGAATCAGGTCAGGCGCGAGTCTGGCGGCGCGTTCGCCGAGAAAACCTTCCGTCGTGGTGCGGATGCACCTCACATTGGCCGGAACATTCTGCCGGAGATCGGCGAAGCAGTGCGGTGAGAACTCCACTGCAAGAACGTGGTCAAAGTTGCGCGCCAGATGGCGCGTGAACAGCCCGGCGCCGGCGTACAGATCGAGGGCGGCCCGTCCCCGGTGATCGGCGACCGCAATCTGGACCAGCTTATCGATCAGGAAGCGGTTCGTCTGAAAGAACGAACCTGCGCTGACGCGATAGTCCATCTCCGCGGCGTGGTAGGTCAGATGGTCATCGCCGATGGCCTGTGAGGGCTCCGGGTGGACCGATGTGAGGGGGGCGCGCTGCCTGGTTTCATCCTCCCCAGCCGATGTCGCGAAGACGGCCACACCGGCCACCTGTGGCAACGCGCTATGCAGCGCTGCGACAAATGGCTGTAGCTGTGCGGCGTCGCTGCCGGGTGCGACATAGGCCTCCACCAGCATTCTGGAATCGGCATGATCGGCGAAGAACTGCAAACCATGCAGCGCGGCGGCAATGGCGCCTTCCTGGCCGAGCTTCCAGACGTGTGCGATGGCCTGGTTGATGAGCGGCGAGCTGATGGGGCAGCTCTCGACCGGCAGAAGATCGTGCGAGCCGTGGCGGAAATATGCCAGTGCGAACTGCGGCCGATGTCGCACCTGCATTCGCGTGCGGTTGCGGTAGCCCCATGGTTCGGCGGAATGTACGACGATGTCCTGCTGGAGGTCGAACTTCGCAGTGCGGCGCAGCGTCTCCCGCAGAATTGCCGCCTTCTGCCGCAGTTGTTCCCGGTAGTCGATGTGCTGATAATGGCAGCCGCCGCAGCGGCCGAAGTACGGGCAGTCCGGCCCGATTCGCTCGGCCGAAGGCGCAAGTACGCGATCCAGCTGGGCACGGGCAAATCCGGCGC
>DATJAI010000050.1:0-2782 GCA_035516415.1 Binatia bacterium
GCTATGAAACCTCGTTTGAACCGCTCCCTTTGGTCGCTCCTCGGTTGGGTAGCCGCTTTCGTGGCTCTGACAGCAGCCGCGCAGGTGGCAACCGATGCCAACAAGCGCTACCAGACTCCTGAGGGGCGCGCGGCGATTGGCACCTTTCTGGGAAGTTCCGACCGCGATGCCCAGCAGAAGCCGCGCGAATTAGTGGCCGAAATGCAGTTGCGCGCAGGCATGACCGTGGCCGATGTGGGAACCGGCGTCGGATATATGCTGCCATTTCTCGAAAATGGCGTCGGAGCGAACGGCCGGCTGATTGCGGAAGATATTTTCCCGGATTTTCTGGATAAAGCCCGCCAGCGTGCCGCCGCCGCGGGCGTGCACAACGTGGACTTCGTCCTTGGTACGGAGACCGACCCGAAACTGCCTGCGGGGAAGGTGGACGCGGTGCTGGTCCTTGAGACCTATCATCATTTCGACTATCCGGAGAAAATGCTGGCGGGGATTGCACGCGGCCTGAAGCCGGGTGGCCGCCTGTTTATCGTGGACTACTACAAGCGCCCGGGTGCAATGGGCGGCCAGGATGCGGTGCAGCACATTCGCCTCGATGTGGATGGTGTCGTAAAGGAAGTGGAGGCCAACGGCTTCAGGCTGGCATGGCAGAAAGAGCACCTTCCCGGCAGACAGTATATTGCGTGTTTCGTGAAGAAGGCGGGCTGAAGAAGCATCGCCGCTAGTGTAGTGTCTGCGAAATAAGTAGACAGTCACCGCCTCCGCTTCCTGGATTTCGGGCTGGTACAGCCGGGCTGGATCTGCTCCAGAGTTTGCCGGCAGCGCGTGAGCTTTTCCTGGATTGATTCGACGGTCGCCGTCCAAACGAAGGGTTGGGGATCCTGGTTCCAGGCCTGGAGAAAGGCGCCGATGGACGCCCGCAGGTCGGCCACGCTGCGGAAGACGCCACGCCGGATGGCCTTGTTGTCGAGATGGCCGAACCATCTCTCGACCAGATTCATCCAGCTGGAACTGGTGGGGACGAAGTGCGCCACGAACCGAGGATGACGTTTCAGCCATGCCTTCACCCTCGCGTGCTTGTGCGTCCCGTAGTTGTCCATGATTAAATGCAAGGGGACCTCGCCGGGGAACTCGGCATCGAGTCGGCGCAGGAATCTCAGAAACTCCTGATGCCGGTGCCGCTCATGGCATTCGCCGACGACCCTGCCCTGTAGCGTCTCCAGTGCCGCGAACAGGGTGGTGGTACCGTTGCGCTTGTAATCGTGGGTCATGGTGCCGCATCGTCCCTTCCTGATCGGCAAGCCGGGCTGAGTGCGATCCAACGCCTGAATCTGGCTCTTTTCGTCAACGCAAAGCACCATTGCCTGCTGCGGGGGATTCAGGTACAGGCCCACCACATCGGTCATCTTCTCCAGAAACTTCGGATCGCGCGGGAGCTTGAAGGTCTTCGTGCGATGGGGCTGCAGCTTGTGGGCGCGCCAGATGTTATTGACCGTGGACTTGCTCACGCCCTGGCTCTTTGCCATGGTCCGACAACTCCAGTGCGTCATCCCCGCCGGTTTGGTTTGCAGGGTCGCATCCACGATGGCGGCGATCTTGTCGATTCGATACGTGGGCTTTCGTCCCCGGCCGGGAGCGATCTCCCACAGACCGTCCAGTCCCTCGTCGGCAAAGCGCTTGCGCCAGAGAATCACGGTGTTGCGGTTCACCGACAGCTGCCTGGCGATGGCGACATCGGATTCACCCGCAGCGGCGGCCAGAACGATACGGCAGCGCAAAGCCACCTGCTGTGGAGTGCCGTGCGCCATGCTCCACTGCTGAATCTTCTGCCGCTCCACTTCGGAAAGCCGACATGACTCGCCCATGCCCCAGGATACGGCAAGTCGCACCGTTCTGTCTACCTATTTGTTGGACACTACAGTAGCGTTGTGCGCCAGTGGGCACGCGGCGTGAGCCGCGTGGTGGGCCGATACCGAAGGGACGCGGCTGGCACCGCGTGTCCATCGCGCGCACTCGGTCTAGTGAAAGCCGACCTGGCCGCGGACCGACTCCAGCAGCTTCGCCGGATCGTAGCCGGCCCCATCCTTGAATACGAGTTCGACCTTCTCGATGTCGGCAATGTGCTCGGCGGGGTTGCCATCTATGACGACGAGATCGGCGTTCCTGCCCACCGCGACTGAACCGATGCGGTCGTCCATCCCCAGGAACTTCGCGCCGTTCTGTGTCGCGATGTGAACAGCCTCAACCGGAGTGAATCCACCGCTCACCAGCATCTCGATATTTCGCTGGTCGCCGAAGCCCGCCACTGCGCTGCCGTTGCCGGTGGGATCGCAGCCGGCCATGAGTAGTCCGCCAGCCTTGACAAATGCGCGCTCGAACTCGAGCTCCTTCTTAATGCGCACGGCGCTGCGGCGGAGAACGGCATCCGGCAACTGATCGCGTCCGGTGAGATAGTTGCGCAGAGCATCCGGCGCGAGTGCGTCGATGAAGCGCTGCTGGAGCGGCGGCGCCGCTTCGAAGACGGCCAGCGTCGAAGTCACGGCCACGTGATGCTCCACCAGATCGCGAATCGTCTGCTGGACCGGCTCGCCGTTCATGTCCAGCTTCTCCAGGTCGTCGGCAGTGGGGCCGTTCGGGCAGACATCGGGCTGCTTGCCGGACATCAATTCCGTGTCCACGGCGATGCCGTGCTCCAGATTGTCAATTCCCATGGCGGCGGCTTCTCTGAACCCGATGGAGCAAAGGTGGCCGGTGATCTTCAATCCGCGGGCATGCGCGGCGGCGA
>DATJAI010000051.1:0-3435 GCA_035516415.1 Binatia bacterium
CTTAGCCGGCGAGGTTCACGAGCGCGACGTAATGTACCCGGAGTTCATCGAGGAAGCCAAGTCGGTTGGCAACACGGAAGCCCTGCGCACATTCCGCTATGCCATCAAGGCTGAAGCTGAGCACGCGCGCATGTACCAGGAGGCGCTGGAGAAGCTGCCGAGGCTGACGAAACCGAGCAGGAAGTACTACGTTTGCATGGCTTGCGGTTACACGACAGAGAATCTGAACTTCCAGCGCTGTCTGGTCTGTGGCGAGGAGAAAGAAAAATACGTCGCCGTGTCGTGAGAAGTTGTTACCAAGGGTTGCAGAAGGGATGCGCGAGGTCCTGTAGGTAAGAAATTCACCGGGTGCGGCCAGAAGTACCTGCTTAGTCGAGCAGTGAATCTCTAAGCCACGTGTTTTCAATTACCCTGGCTTGGCAATTGGAATGCATTAAGCACTAATACAAGACGAAGTGGCGCACGAAAGGGTTTGCGGAATCCCATCCCGGGGTTAGCAGGCCCTTTCGCTTTTGCCGGAGAGGGCGTATGCCGGAACTCAGGCGAGTGCCAGCTTGCCGGTGATCTCCAGGCCGGCGCGACGCAGCAGAGCTGCCACGGTTTCTTCGTTCAGGCGCGTGGCGTCATACTCGACGCGCAGCGTGCGCTCTGCCTCCTGGAAGCGGAGACGGCGGATGCCGTAGACCTCGCGCACATAATCCAGTGCCCGCATCGTGGCCGCGTCAGGCGGCATCCTGTAACTGAAGCAAACATCCACGGCGGTCATAGCTTCGGCGTTCCCCCAAGCAAAATCAGCGGCGAACAACTTAGCTCTACTATATCGCAAGCAAGGAAAAACTTGGGCGGAGACAATCGCAGGTGTAGTCTGTCTAGACTCGTTAACCAACATGGAACCGAAAACCGGTAGCAGTGGCGCAGCTCAGAATGAGGGCCAACCCCGGGTGAAAGATCCCGTCTGCGGGATGATGGTGGACCCGGCAAACCCCCGTGGCGGAAGCCACACCTACAAGGATCAGCAGTATTTCTTCTGTAATCCGCGTTGCCGCGATCGGTTTGCCGCCGGTCCTGAAAAGTACCTTGATGCCAGCTACAAGCCCATGGGAATGGGACCGATGCTGGGCACGATCACGCCCGCACCGCAGCCCGCAAAAACCGGGCATGCTGGAGCCCACGCCCCGGCGACACCAGAGTCAGTCGCGCCCGCAAAGACCGCTACCGCGGTAAGCGGAGAAATTTACATCTGCCCGATGTGTCCCGAGGTTCGGCAGAGCGGTCCCGGTGCATGCCCGTCGTGCGGCATGGCGCTGGAGCCGGAGACGATTCAACTCCCGGTTTCCAAGACTGAATACACCTGTCCCATGCATCCCGAGGTAGTTCGCGACAGCCCGGGGTCGTGTCCGATCTGCGGCATGGCTTTAGAACCGCGGACGGTCGCCGCCCAGCCGGAAAATCCGGAGATGCGCGAGATGAGCCGGCGGCTGAAGATCGCGCTCCTGCTGGGGATACCGCTGCTGGCGCTGGCCATGGCGCACATGGTCACGCCTTTAGCTCACGTTCTTGAAGCGGACGTGGCCGCCTGGATCGAACTGGCGCTGGCCACCCCGGTTGTGCTCTGGTGCGGCTTCCCATTTTTCCAGCGGGCGCTGGACTCGCTGCGTCACCGCAGTCCGAATATGTTCACCCTGATCGGTATCGGCGTGGGCGCGGCCTATGGCTACAGCGTCGTCGCAGCCGTGTTGCCGGAGATTTTTCCCGAATCGCTGCGCACCGAGCATGGTTACCCGCCGGTGTATTTCGAGGCGGCGGCAGCGATCACCATCCTGGTGCTGGTGGGGCAGGTTCTGGAGTTACGCGCCCGCGGACAGACCAGCAGCGCCATCCGCGCCCTGCTGGACCTCTCGCCGCGCATGGCGCACCTGGTGGATGAAAAGGGAAGCGAGAGCGACGTCCCTCTCGATCAGGTACAGGTCGGCAACAGTCTGCGCGTGCGCCCGGGAGAAAAGATTCCGGTGGACGGCGCCGTGCTTGAGGGACACAGCACGGTCGACGAGTCCATGCTCACCGGAGAGCCCATTCCTGTGGAGAAAGCCGCCGGCAACCGCGTAGTCGGCGGCACGGTAAACGGTACGGGGAGCCTGCTGATGCGCGCCGAGCGCGTGGGTGACGAAACCGTTCTCGCCCAGATCGTGCGCATGGTGAGCGAAGCCCAGCGTAGCCGCGCTCCCATTCAGCGCCTGGCCGATAAGGTATCGGGGTACTTTGTGCCCTCGGTAATCGGCATCGCGGTGCTGACCTTCGCCGCCTGGATGGCTTGGGGACCGGAGCCCAGCTTCGCTTACGCGCTGGTGAACGCCGTGGCGGTACTGATCATCGCCTGCCCCTGCGCGCTCGGCTTGGCGACGCCAATGGCCATCATGGTAGGAACCGGCCGCGGCGCGCGCGCCGGATTGCTGTTCAAAAACGCCGAGGCGCTGGAGCGGCTGGAGAAGGTCGATACTTTGCTGATCGACAAGACCGGCACCCTGACCCAGGGCAAACCGGTGCTGGAAACGGTGGTGGCAGCGCCGGGCCTCACCGAGGAAGAGGTGGTGGGCTGGGCAGCGAGCCTGGAGGCGGTCAGCGAGCATCCGCTGGCACAGGCCATCGTGCAGGCCGCCAAGGCGAACAATATCGAGGTTCGTCCTCACGCGGACTTCCAGTCCGTCACCGGAAAAGGAGTGGAGGGTGACGTCGAGTATCGGCGGGTGATGGTGGGCACGGCTGAGTTCCTGGCTGAGAATCACATCGCCACGGACGCCTTGCAGGCCGAGGCGGAAAAGTTGCGCGTGAATGGCCAGTCTGTCGTCTTCCTCGCAGTCGATAGCATGCCCGCCGGCGTGTTGGGCATTGCCGACCCCATCCGCCCGACGGCAGCCGAGGCGATTCGCGCGGTGAAGGAAGAAGGGATTCGCGTCGCCATGGTCACCGGGGACAATAAGACCACCGCGCAGGCTGTAGCCCGCCAACTGGGCCTGAGCGAGTTCTATGCCGAAGTGCTGCCCGAACAAAAGATCGAGGTCGTCAGGCGGCAACAGCAGCAGGGAAGAGTCGTCGCTATGGCGGGTGACGGCATCAACGACGCTCCCGCGCTGGCGCAGAGCGACATCGGCATCGCCATGGCCACCGGAACCGACGTGGCAATTCAGTCGGCGGGAGTAACGGTTGTCGGAGGTGATTTGCGCGGCCTGGTGCGCGCCCGCCGGCTGAGCAAGGCGGTGATGCGGAATATCCGCCAGAACCTGTTCTTCGCCTTCATATACAACGCCATCGGCGTGCCGATTGCGGCGGGCATCCTGTATCCCTTGACCGGTATGCTGCTGAGTCCAATCTTCGCTGCGGCGGCCATGAGTTTCAGCTCAGTATCAGTGATCTCGAATTCGCTGCGGCTGCGGGGAG
>DATJAI010000052.1:0-37856 GCA_035516415.1 Binatia bacterium
AACGCCAGCCTGTCTGCCGGCTGTGGCAAGGCGGCAAATGGTACGAACGTGCTAGCTTCCCCGGCTCCGGTGTGCGATGAATGTAGCAGCTTTGTTCCAGCAGTCAATCAAATTGAGTTAGCCGAATCGGCTATTTGTGGCAGAGGATCGACGGCATTACGGTAGTGCTTTGGAGCACAACCAAACTTCCGGTGGAAGGCACGCGCAAAGCTGGCGCTGTGCCGATATCCTACGATGTAGGAGATCTCCTTGACCGGCATCCCGACATCCTGCAGCAGTTCCGCGGCCTTTTCCAGACGATAGTGTGTAAGAAAACTGCGCAGGTCCAGCCCGGTTTCCTGCTTGAACAGATGCGACAGCCTGGAATTGCTGAGGCCGGCAATTCGCGCCAGTTGAGTCAGATCATAAGCGGACGCGGACTCGATCGTCTGCAGAATCCTCTCCACGCGCTCGTCGAGCACGCGTTTCGTGCCCAGGCTGCACGGTGAAACACAGGCTGAACGTCTGCTCGTTTTAAGCATTGGTTGTCCTGGACGATGGGCGGCGAACGGTACGAACTTCAGGCAAAGCTGAGCGTGTCGCGCAGTCCTCCCGGCCAGGGGCAGCCAACGCTTACAGTTCGTCGTTGCAGTGTAACCCGAGCTTCGCGCGTCTGTTATGCAGGGAAACCCTGAGTTCCCCCTAAGAGGCACCTAAGTCTGATGCGAAGAACTTGATGTGTTCCCGCTTTGCGATATGGCTTAGGGGAGCGTTTCGATGCGGGCACGGGATTTGCACCGAAGCTCTCGCGGCAGGCCAACTTCACCACGTTTCACCAAAACCTCCACAACGCCGCGAGAAGATGCCAGAACTGCAGACCTTTCAGCCTCTTTCCCTCCAGAGCGAGCCGCCACCCCAGCAGGCCCTGTCCCGACCACGGGAAAATACACTGGTGGCGACGGAGAAGTTCAGACAAGAGGCTGCGGCAAGCCGGGGGCATCCGTTTCCCTCGCGATAAGAGCTCAAATAAATTGATGTAGCTCCCCTCCAAATGATCGTATACTTGCCGACTCCAGGGGTCGAGAATGGCTTCCCCACGCGTTGGTCCCCGAGCAGGCGAACCTGATTCCCGCACCGGCTTGGGCTGGCATGGGAGGTTAAAGCATGTGCTTGGGAGGATACTCCCGGGTACCAGGAAATTCGGGAAAGCAGCCAGGGAAACCGGCACCGGAGTGACCTTCTCTGCGGGACTCTCTTGCAGACGACTCGTAATCGGGCTGCTGATTTGTGGCATCAGCTCGTCTTATGTGGTCTTATGCACTCTTCGGGGGCCGCACGCCGAGATGGAGCTTTACGCTCTGCTGGCAAGGAGCCTTATCCAGGGGAAGACAAGTTTGCCAATCGAGCCGCGGCCTGAGCTGTTGTCGCTGCGGAATCCTTATGACCCCAAGGCAAACCTACCTTATCGCCTGCACGATGCCTCGCTGTATAAGGACCGGTACTATCTGTATTTCGGGATCGTCCCGGCGGTCACGTTATTCGTCCCATACCGGTTCGTGACGCGATTGGATTTACCAAACCGCGCAGCAGTGCCGGTCTTTTGCATAGCTGGATATTTGACCTCCTATGCTTTGTTCTTTTTGCTTGCAAAACATAATCGATGGCTGCTTCCGTCTTGGCTGCAATGTGCCATCGTCCTGTCGCTTGGGACAATGTCGCTCGTATGTCTGATCTTGCGAACACCGGCCTTTTACCAGGTTCCTATCGCCGCTGGTTATTTTTTCGTGATGGCCGGATTTCTCACTCTCGCCCGAGGGATCTTTGTGGTCCATGCGGCCAAAAGGTTTCTGCTCGCCGGCCTGATGTTCGGTATGGCTGTAGGATGCCGTCCTCACTTCGCGGTCATCTGCGGTATCGTACTTGTCGGCTTCGCAGTTCGCGCCAGACGTAGTCCTGAACTTGTGATTGCAATGGCGGCAGGAATGGCAGTATGTGCCGTTGGGTTGGGCTGGTACAACTATGTGCGCTTCGATGACCCTCTGGAGTTTGGGCGCACGTATCAGCTGACCCAGTTTTCGAGCAGACCCGGTTCAACGTATTACGGGCTGGAACTCAATGGGCGTGCGGGGTTGCGCTCGGCAGAGAAGTTCCTGTTTCAGGCACCGCACGTGAATACGACCTCACCGTTTTTTCATACTGTCTGGATCGATCCCCTGTTGGGACGAGCCGGACGGCCTCTTTGGATGGAAGACATGGTTGGGTTAATTCCCGCCGCTCCGCTGGCATTGCTTGGCTTCTTCATGCCGTTATTTCTCGGAAGACGGCGGATTGCTAATGCGTCCCTCGACGGGGCGTCGCTATGGTTGCTTAAGGCGATGTACTGGTGCGGCGTAGCCGTATTCTTCATTCTCTGCATCGTGGGGTGGGTGATCGGGCGATATCTTGTAGACTTCGCACCTCTGTTGATTTTTGTGAGCGTCTCGCTGGTCGCGATGTTGTGGCAGAAGATTCCCCCGCGGCCTATCAGGCTTGTATTCTCATTGGGGGTTGGAGCGGCAACTATCTACGGGGCTGCCGTAGATACGGCGCTTGCAACGCCGAGACTGGATATTATCTTGAGGTTCCTTCGGACCGGCACCTAAATAGCTTCCCGCCCGTTCGGGATTACGTTCGGGGCTACAGCTGGACGACGGGGTAATCGGGCGATATGCAGTTTTGCCTCTTCTCCGAGGTCTCGGCAGCCGATCTCATGAAGTCGAATATTCAATCCATTGATGAGTAACGGGTGAGGCGTGACACATCAAAACAGGCGCAAAGGAAAGCAGGCACAAACGGCAGGGTAGTCACTGCGTCACGTACGTAAGCATGCCGCAGGCGATGGCGCCTTTGCCTTCGGCAGCGAAATGATGATGGGCGACGAAGTGGCGGCTCGCCGTTTGCTTCAGAGGCTACGAGCAGCTTTTGCTGACCATGGTCAGGTCGGTCACGGTCATGTGGCCGTGCTCGGTGGCCGACTTGTCCATGCCGTGCTCCTGGGCTTCGCGTTTGGCGTCTTCCTTCATTCCATGCAGTCCGGCGTTCCTGACTGCGCCGGTGACCGTCACGGTGTGACCCACGTGTGAGGCCAGATCCACAGCGTCGCTGCGCAGCTCCCACGTGCTGCCGTCCTGGCCGGTCAATTGGAATTCATTTCCGCCATCGCCCTTTTGTAAGCAGCCTGTAATGGTGCGCACATTGGACGAGCGGTCGCTGCTGGCCGTGTTCTGCTGCGTAGCGGTCGCACTGGTATCGGGAGTGGTGGCAGCGCCCTGGCTGGGAGTGGCAGCACTCTCCTTGTCGGGCAGCGTGCTGCTGCTCTGCGGCTCGGCGCTGTTGTCATTGGAAGTTGTGGTGCTTGTCGTTGTGGTTTGCTGCTGTGTGGTCGTGGTGTTGTCCTGGGCCGCGACTCCCACAGCGCTCAGCATCAGCCCGGCGGCGATCGCCCAAGCAGCGAGGTTGCTCTTCATGATGTTGCCCCCTGAATCGTGAGTTACCGTGTTCGAATTCCGGCAGATTTTTAGATCGCGGGTGAGTCCTGGCGTGTTGCTCCGCCCCCAGCAGCTCTTCTGCTCTTCCTCTGTTCTCGTCAAAGACCCTTGCTGCCCGATAGCGTTGCCCTGGGGAGGGGATTCTCTCCCGAAAACCGCCCCAGATGCGCTTTCTGTTCGCCTTTGCCTAAGCTGGGGTTGGTGCGAAGGAAGCCCTGTCACAGGGGCGTGAGCAGGAATCCTGGCAGCGGATCGGACCGATGTAGCCATTTTCTTTCCGCCACCCGAACCCGCTTGACATTCGTCGGGCCACTCCCAACAGACGGGCAGCGTCATGAAGTTGCGTTGATCCCCGACCAGCAGGCGCTTGCAATCGCTTGCGTGATGGGGGTTTTGTGACGCTTTCCCGAGGTTTCGGTCGCTTTTCCCAAAACGGGACGCAAACCCAATATTTTTTCCCATGACAGGCACGACCTGTGCCACAGGCCTAGACTTTAGTCAGAGGATGAGAGCAGTAAAGGGGAAGCCGAAGTCCGCAAAGTTGGGGAAAACCGGGAAAACCAGGAAGGATGTCCCAGGAGCAGCTCGCCAGAGCACCGTTGTCCCTAACTTTCCAGTCAAGTCTCGGGACGTACTGTAAAAGCTCGGCCCCGCGTCTTGCTTACGCTCTGTGTGGCTCATGGCCTGTAAGCACAGAGCGCATCGAACAGCTCGCGGGGCCGCTTCCTTTTCTCAGCAACACAACTTTAGCTCGCTCCCGACAGACGATTCTGGGAACCATACCGCCCTGAGGGTGGTACCATGTAGGCCATTTGCCTTTGCCTGGACCGGGTGGCGCCTGGGCCGCAAGCTTGTGTCCCGCACCCGCCCGTGCCGGCGTGCGCGGCCGACCAGGTCTCCCGGCCGGCAGCAACGGAGAAACCAATTCAGGTGCGTTTATGCGCGAGGGGTTCACGACAGATCGTCCGGCGTACGAAAAAGACAGGGCCGACGTGGATGTCATCGATACGTTGCTGGTGCTGTCCAAACACAAACAAAGCATCGCCTGGATCACCGGTGCTGCTGCGCTGCTGGCCCTCGTCATCGCGCTGCTCCTGCCCCGGATGTATACGGCCAAGGCCAGCCTTCTGACGCCGCAACAGAATCAGCCCACCCTGACCTCCCTGCTCGGCCAATTCGGGGTGCTCGCGGGCGTCAGCGGCAAAGATCTTGGAATCAGCAACCCGTCGGACCTGTTTGTGGCCATGCTGAAGAGCCGCACCGTCGAGGACCGCCTCGTGGACCGCTTCGATCTGCGCAAGGTGTATGGGGTCAGGTACTACGAGGACGCCCGCGGGATTCTGGAGAAACGGAGCGATATTTCCGCCGGCGATGAAGGATTGATCTCGGTCTCGGTCTCCGACCGCGACCGTGACCGCGCCGCTCAGCTGGCGAACGCCTACATCGACGAGCTTCATTCGCTCAATGCCGGGATGGCGATAACCGAAGCCGCTCACCGGCGGCTGTTTTACGAGCAGAAGCTCGCCGCCGAGCGCGAGGACCTGGCCCAGGCCGAGCTGTCGCTGAAGCAGACCGAGGAAAAAAGCGGTTTCATTCAGCCGGAGGCGCAGGGCAGGGCCATCATCGAAACCGTCGCTGACATGCGCGCCAAAGTGGCGGCCCATGAGGTGCAGTTGCAGGCCATGCGAACCTGGGCGACGGAGAACAACCCCGAGCTGAAGCGCGCCGAGCGGGAGCTGGCCGGCCTGCGTACCCAGCTGGCAAAACTTGAACGCGACACGGGCGAAGCGGGAGACGGCAACCTTGAGGTCCCGACCCGCCGGCTGCCGCAGGCGGGCCTAGAATACATTCGCCGGGCTCGCGACGTCAAGTACCATGAAGCCCTCTATGAGTTTCTGGGAAAGCAGCTGGAAGCGGCGCGCATCGATGAAGCCCGGGATGCGATTCTGGTGCAGGTGGTGGACAAGGCGGTGCTACCGGAGAAACCCTCCGGCCCCAGACGGCTGCTGATCGTGCTCGCAACCACCATCGCGGCCTTCCTTCTCGCATGTGCAGGCACCCTCGGGTGGGAAATCATGCAGCGTAAGGCGCAGGCCCGCAGGAACAGCCCTCGGCTGGCGCTTCTGCGGCACTACCTGAGGACCTCGTCCGAAAAAATGTAGGCTGTTGGCTATTCCCGCGAATGTTCCCATCATGACTACGGCAGCCGCCACTCTGAATCCGCCTTCAGGCCTGCGCATTCTTGCCCTGCGCTTTCTCGGATATCTATCGGCGGATGGCCTGAACTACGGGCTGGGATTCCTCATTTATGGCTGGCTGATCCGGATCCTCACCACCCAGCAATACGGGCAGCTCGGCGTCGCCACCAGCATCTATCAGCCGCTGATGATGATCGCTGCCCTGGGGCTGGACCTCACCGGCGTCAAGCTGATCCGGGAGTGCGGCAATTGCCCTTCCTTTGCCCGCAAGGCCCAGCAGTTGCGCCTGGCGGTAGCAGGCTTGATCTGCGGACCGCTGGAATTGGGGGCGGCACTTTTCGCCTGGCATCGCGGCCACGACCTTCTGGCGGTACTGATTCTGGCATCGTTCTCCATGGTTCTGGCCCGCGCCCTCGACCTCACTTATCTGGCCGTCGCCCTGCGCGCCCCAGCTCCTCTGGCCAGGACGCGTGCCCTTGGACTCTCCGTCTACCTGCTGCTGCTGGTGGCATGCACGCCGGCCGTGCGGCAGCATCTGTGGCTCGTGCCCGTGCTGAATGCCATCGGCGTCACCCTGGGACGGATCAGGTTGGGCCGCCTGTTGCGCCGGTTGTGCCCTGCCTCCGCTGGCGCCGCCGTCACCCGCTCGTGGCAGATTGTGGTCCAGGGCTCGAAGGCAGGAGGCGGGCAGTTGCTCCTGCTTGTCCTCCAGACCGGCGACGTCGTCCTCCTGGCCAGGTACGTCAGTGGGGACGCTCTCGGCCAGTACGCGATGGTAAGCCGCCTTTACCTTCTTGCTATGGCCGTGCTTGCCGCGATGTTTAATACCTTTCTGCCCGAGATCGTTCAGGTCGCGCATGACTGGAGGAGACTGCAGAACATATTCCAGACCTGTATTCTGGCCAACCTCGGATTGGGGATTGCCGGCGGGGCGGCATTCTGCTGGCTGGGCGCTCCAATATTCGAATTGCTCGGCCATCGTTCGCTTCCCCTGGTGCACGTCATCAGTCCCGTATTCGCGCTGGTTTTCCTGTTGATGTCCATCGCCAACCCGTTTCTTAGTATCCTGCCGAGCCTGAAGCTGGGCACCGGTTACTTCATCGGCGTCGCTTCGGCGGCCCTGCTGCTGGCCGGTTTCGACCTTACGTTCATACCGCGCTACGGGAGCGTCGCCGCCGCCTGGGGCCAGGTATTGCTGACGGCGTATCTTGCGGGGTTCAGCATTGCAGCCTGGCTGCGCCACATTCGCGTTCTGCGCAGCAGCAGCAGCCGGACCGTTGCTGATCCGCTGGTGGCTGCGGAATCGCCATGGTGACAGAGGCTGTTCAAGGTGTCTGATCTTCTCCTGCTGCTGGTTGCGGTCGCCCTACCGTGCTGGTACGTCCGCAAACGTTGCATCTCGGGCGGATGGGTGCGTATCGACCACGTGGCCACCTTCACCTTCGGCTACCTGTTTTACTGGATCACGCCGCTCGCCGTCCGAAGCTCCGCGAGCCGGCTGAAATTCCCCCTGTCCGATACCTGGCTGTCCCTCTTTCGTGAACGGCTGGTGGCGCCGTACGCCCTTTCCTGCCTTGCCCTGTATGCCTGCTTTGCCTTGGGCGACTCGGTTGCCGTGCGCCTGTGCGGCCGCAGGACAGCAACGGCATCGCGCCGGGTACCGCGTCTGGCCCTTTCCATGGTGATGACCGCAGCCTGCCTCCTGCTGGTCTGCACAGCATACGTGTTCCGCAGCGCGCTGTTCCGTCCCGCCCAGCCGGGCGATCTTGCTGCCCAGGCTGCGCGCGGCGCCGTCACCACCTGTGTCGTCCTGCTGGGCGTCGTATGCCTCATCTTCACCCTCGATCGCCCGGAGATGTCATGGAAGCGCCGGCTTTGCAGCCGCTACTTCCTCAGCTTTATTGCGGGCTGTCTGCTGCTTCTGTGGAGCGGCAGCCGCCTCTACGTGGCCTCATTCCTGGTGATGTTTGCCGTGTATCGCAGCAGCTTTCGCCGGCCCTTCCGGCTCAGGACAGCCATCGCTGCCGGGCTGGTGCTGGCTGTCCTGTTTGGCGCAATCGGAATGTGGCGTGAGGGCAGCCCGCTGTCGGGTTCCATGTTCAATGTGCTGGAAGAGCCGATGCTGAACAGTCTCTCCCTGGTCTACCACCTGCGTCACCACGGCATTGCGTGGATCAATTTTCCCGGCCAGCTGGCAAGAGACTTCCTGAATCTGGCTCCGAGCCTGCTTGTGCCTCACAAGTTCCTGGCCCTGAAGAAGCTGCCTGTCTACATGCCCCTGGGTGGCCTGAACTCCTTCGTATCCTTCAATCTGAACTTCGGCCTGCTGGGCTCGGCCGTCTTCCTGTTCTTCTGGCCTGTTCTGTTTCGCAGTCTGCTCAGCCGCTCCTACAGCACGCTGGCAGCCACCATGTACATCATGTGCTCCGGATGGCTTGCCTTTACCTTCTTCCGGGACCCGTTCTCGGTTTCGCTGGTCAAGGCGATCGTGCAGGACTCGATTGTGATGCCGGCCATGGTGGTCGCCCTCGGCTGGCTGCTCTCGGAGGCGTGCCCGCCGTTGCCGGAGCTGGGTGTCGTCCCGGAGCCGCCGGTGGAAGCTCACTAGCGGCTGGCCAGCGCGGCGCTAGAACCGCTTCATCGCGCAGGCTCCCAGGGTAAGCGCCAGGTTCAGGGGCTGCTTTGGAAGGTAGAGGCGAAGACGCACGGCGGCCAGTAATTCCATCAGATCCTGCGCCGTGCGCTGTATCAGGCGCGCAGGATTCTTCCTCGGAATTCTGCAGCCGTAGATGGTGACCTCGTCGAAGCCGGCGCTGCGCAACACGAACTCCAGACTCCGGTCGGTGAAGCCCATCTTGTGGGTAAAGTCGAAATACCGATTGTAAGCTCCCGCAACCGGGTGAATCGCATTGGGTACTTCGACCACCAGTTTTCCATTCGCCTTCAGCGCCCCGCGCACCGCTTCGAGCAGCGGGATCGCATTCTGTTCCGCCACATGCTCCAGTACGTGCAGCATGAGCACCATGTCGAACTGTTCCGGCCGATGCTCCAGGAACTCGACCGTGTTCTCCGCCAGCTCGGTGCTGCTGGTCAGCACCCGGTTGGAGGCTTCGACTGCCTCGCGCGAAATGTCCACCCCGCTGACGTTCCGATAGCCGCAGCGGTTATGAAGGCAGTCGATCAGTCCTCCGAACCCGGGGCCGATCTCAAGAATCGCTGCATTCCGGTCCGATGGAAAATGCCGCCCGTGGTGCTCAAGAACGAAGATCGCGTTTCGCTCGACGGCTCCGGGGCGGGAGACATGGCTGAGGTGCTGTGTGAGGTACCGATCGTAGTGGGCACTCATATCTGCACGGCGCCGGGCCAGTCAGCCTGCATCAGGCTTGTAGAGGTGTACGCCAGTCGGTCGCGGCCGCGCAGGGCGGAACGCGGGGACGATTACGCCGGAATGGCCGAGATTCTACCACAGCTTCACGCAGCTGCCGGGAACGCCTCCACGGCCCGCGTGCGAATGCACCGGTCACCCTGCCGGAGGCGCTGCTCTGCCCTAAATCTCGTCGCCGGAGAATCTCGCCCGGCGTTCCCGCGAGGCCACAATCTCGTCCCAGCGCACCCATGCAATATACACAACGACGATGATATTGACGATCAGGACGATCCAGTGGAACTGGTTGGGGCGGCGAATGAGTTTGTAGAGTTCGAAGGGAAGATAGATGCAGCCGGAGACGATAGCCAGCCACTCCGCCCAGGCGCGCTGCTTCCACAGTCCGTAACCTTCCAGAAAACGCAGCCCGGCGTAGGCCAGCGCAATGCCCGCAACTGTCGCGATGCTTGCGGTCGACATTTTGTCCACCGCCTCGAGGAATTGCCGCGACAGATGGTGCTTCGGACTGATGTGAAAGAAGAACAGAATGTGCTCGGCGGCGTCTTCGAAATCCACATCGTGCCGGATCATCCTGATGAAGACATAGGCCCCCAGCAGCGCCAGCACTCCCTTCAGCGCTTCGACGAGGGCCACCGTGCGCAGGCCCGCGCGATGCGAGTGCTGGGCGACCTGTGGATCGTGCGTCGTGGTGATACTGCTCATGGGCAAAAGCAAAAAAACTGCGCACCCTCGACAGCGTGATCATGGAAGCGCGTCGCTGCGAGGCCGGCTTCCAGCTTATGTGTCACCTTGGATTCCCGGGGCGGAGTCTGCCGTTGGCTTCGGCGCGAGCAGACTTGATTGTAGTGGATTTCGCAGCCAAACCTTACGCCGACCGGAGCTGGCCTTCCAGCGCCGCCTCCAGCATCTCGTCAACGCTGCCGAGTTTTTGCCGGCAGCGTTCCGCGCAGGCCCCGGCCAGCTCTGCCTCATCCATGCGCCGCCACGCCGCGTAATCTGTCCAGCCGACGTCACGCGATTCCAGCAGCTCCCGCAAGCCGCGCCGACCGGCTCGCACGCCATCCGCGATCTCCTGTGCGATCTTCTGTGCCAGTTGCTGCCCTTCCGTCCGGTTGGTGGGAATCGTCCCCGACGGTCCGCGCCTGGCCCAGCCGGCCACGTAAAGCCGAGGATCAATCCTGCCGGCGTCGTTGCGAAAGGTGCCATTCTGCGGCAAGGCCGAGCCGCACGCAACCGCGTCGTATCCGATGCAGGTGACGCTGAGCTGGGCGGGAATTTCCACCTTGCCGCCTGCCGCCCGGCGAAACTGCACGCCCTCGAGTTTGCCCTCCCCGGTAAACGCCACTGGCGTGAGCTGGAAATGGAAGTTGATGGTCACCGGCGTCGCCCGCGGAATGCTTTCGGCAAAGCCGCGCAGCGTCTTCACCACGTCGCTGTCTCCGCTCAGCCCCGCCGGATCCATAACCGTGGGCTGCGCCCGCTGCAATGTTCCCAGCTCCGCAAGTTCGTGGGTGGTGAACTTCGCTTCCGCCGCGCTGCGCCGGCCAACGATATGAATCGCCTCCAGCGGCTGCGCGCCCAGCCACTCCGTCACCTGGGGCGGAAGGTCAGAGCCCGCAAGCTCCTCCGGACCTTTAGCCAGAACCCGGGCCACATCGATGGCCACGTTGCCATTGCCGATGATGACGGCTGAGCGTATGCCGCTCACCGCCGGAGACTGGCTGAAAGGATGACCGTTATACCAGCCGACGAAGGCCCCCGATCCGATCACGCCAGGCAGATCTTCGCCCGGAATTCCGAGTTTGCGATCGCACTGCGCTCCGGTCGCCAGCACGACTGCGTCGTAGAGCGACATCAGCTCGTCAACCTGAACGTCACGGCCAACGCACACGTTGCCGAAGTAGCCAACGCGGTCGCGAGCCAGCACGCGGTCCAAAACGCGAGCCACCGCCTTCGTGCTCTGGTGGTCAGGGGCGACACCGTAACGTATCAGCCCGAACGGCACCGGCAGCTTCTCAATAATATCCACCGCCGCATCGGGGATGAGCCGCAGGAGCTGATCGGCGAGATAACATCCCGCCGGCCCGGAACCGATGATGGCGATGTGCCGGGCCATCTCAGGAGCCAACTCGCTTCGCCGCAAATTCGGAAAGAGTTCTCAGGCAAACGCTGGGATCCATTCTCACGTCCTCCTGCAACCAGCCAAGGTGCCCGGCGCCGTAGATAACCAGGATGCGATCACTCGGTGAGGCGATCAGCTTCACGGTGTTGCTGTAGATGCGAATATTCCGCTCATACCAGGCCGCCAAAAGGTCGGGCCCTGCGTAGTCCCCGTCCTCACCGAACGTCACTACCCGCATGTAGAAGCTGTTATCGGTGGCGATGGCTTGGGGAGAGTTCAGGTACAGCAACGACTCAAGCACCGTGTGGCTCTTGATGTATGCATCGTCCTCACCAGCCGAGCGCTGTATAGAGTCGAGGATTTTCTGAAGCTCGGCGGAGCGATCTGTTGCCTTCGCGTAATTCGTCACGCGCTGAATTGGAAAGTTGCCCTCTACATTTACGGGATACACCTGCTTGTGCCCCAATCGCTTCGCCAGGCGAAAACCGATTTGTTCCGTTTCGCTCTGCGAAAGTTCGTGCTTGCCGGCGAGATATTCCTGAAACGACGTAGGAATCTCCTTGTTATCCGGATCAGCCTCGATGGCGATCTTCGTCGGCTGAAACGTGGCCAGCACCGCCGCCACTTGTTCCAGTTCCTGCTGGCGCCTGGGCGCGCGCACGTCGTCGACTTTGAAGTTGTACACGTCACGTCCGGGGTTGGCCATGTGATAGGTGCCGAGCACTAGAACCTGTGGTTTGCCGGCGCAGTCATTCTGCGCCCATCCCGTCATGGCGAAGCAGAGCGCGATGATAAGAACAGGAGCTGTCCCACGAACACTCAATGCGCACCTCCTGCGCTTTGGTACGGCGACACAGGATATCTCCGGTTCAATGCAGCCGGACGTACTCGTACTCTACCGGGTTGTTGTTGATGCCGCGATCGGGAGGCGCGATCCAGGCCACCATCTTGCCCGGCTCATACACACCGCGCATCAGGCTCAGGATGTAGGCCTGGTCGCCCTCGCTGGGCAGCCAGCCGGCAATTCGCCGGTTGAATTCCTCCTGGGGGATGGGCTTGCCCGAGGGATCGGTCGCCACGCCCGCCCAGATTCCGATATTGCGGCGGAAGCGCGTCGAGGGCAGCGCCAGGCGGAACGTGTGCCCCGCTTTCTCGATCAGCCGGTTCCAGCGCGAGACGCCCATCTCGCAGTCTTTGACGTAGGAGTTGCGCGTGACCTCGTTCATCGCGTTTCGCATGGGGATCTGCTCGGTCCTGGTGCCGCCGTTGCCGGGAACTTCGATGCTGAACATCTGGTCCAGCGCGATATGGTCTTCGTAGCGCGTCTCGTCCGGACGTCCCTTCAGTCCATTGGCGAAGTACGATGCGGCATTGGACGAGCTCTCCGAGCCGAACAGGTCGAGCGACGAGCTGAACCAGAAGTTCAGATATCTCTGCACCGTCGGCAGGTCGATGGCGCCGGCTTTGCGAATTGCCTCGGGATCGTCCGTACCCAGCTCTTTCATTACCTCCATCGTCCGCCGGATGACGCGGCTGATGCCGGTGTCGCCCACGAACATGTGGTGCGCTTCCTCCGTCAGCATGAACGAGCAGGTGCGCGCCAGGGGATCGAAGCTCGACTCGGCCAGCGACTTCAGCTGGAACTTGCCGTCGCGATCGGTGAAGTAGGTGAACATGAAGAAGCTGAGCCAGTCGCGGATCGGCTCGTTGAAGGTGCCGAGGATGCGCGGTTTGTCGGCATCGCCGGAATGGCGCTCCAGCAACTCCTCCGCCTCCTCGCGGCCGTCGCGGCCAAAATAGGCGTGCAGCAGATACACCATCGCCCACAGGTGCCGTCCTTCCTCCACGTTGACCTGGAACAGATTGCGCAGGTCGTACAGCGAGGGAGCGGTGTGTCCCAGCATGCGCTGCTGTTCCACCGACGCCGGTTCGGTATCGCCCTGGGTCACGATCAGGCGGCGCAGCGTGGCGCGATATTCGCCAGGAATCTGCTGCCACACCTCCTGCCCATAGTTGTCGCCAAAACCAATCTTGCGATCGGGATTGCGATCGGCGAGGAAGATGCCCCAGCGGTATTCGGGCATGCGCACGAAGCCGTAGGTCGCCCAGCCCTTCGCATCTACCGAGGTCGCGGTGCGCAGATATACGTCGGCCACCTGGAAGTCCTTCGGGCCCAGCTCCTGCCACCACTTCAGAAATTCCGGCTGCCAGTGCTCCAGCGCGCGCTGCAGGGTGCGGTTGGAGCCGAGATCGACGTTGTTAGGAATGCGGTCCTGATAATTCATTGACATGATGGTGCTCCTAAGTCCTGTACAGCCGCCCATTGCTTGCGGCTCTCCGCTTTTCGCTCCTCGCAATTCGCTCTTCGTCAAGGCGGCACCAGACCTCACCTGGCGAAAGGCGAAAAGCGAACAGCGATGAGTTACACCCTCTCCCACGTGAACCGCGCTTTCCGCCCCGTTCCGAACAGTTTCAGCGCGCCATGTTCACCCGTGGAATTGGGGCGGATGAACACCCAGTTCTGCCAGGCGGAAAGCCGGCCGAAGATTTTCGTCTCCATGGTCTCCGCCCCGGGGAAGCGCAGACTGGCTTCCATGCCGCTGAGCGCATCGGGAGAAAGGCTGGCCCGCTCCTCAATCGCGATACGCACTTCATCGTCCCAATCCAGATCGTCCGGCGCCAGCGTGACCAGGCCGAGCGCTAAAGCTTCCTCGGGTCCCAGCAGCCTGCCTTTTGCCTCGATCGTCGCGGCCATATGCTTGCAGTCGCCGCTGAACCGGGTGTGCAGCCGGCCACGATCATTCACCCCCGGCAGCAGACCGAAGTTGAAGTCATCGACGGCGATCTTCGGCGCCTCGCCCTCCGTGGTCGCCAGCATGTAGCTGCGGTCCGCAGCCAGCGCCGGCTCCAGCAGCACGCCGGCGAAGCACGAACCCGGCTCGATGATGGCGTACATGCTGCGCGAAGAAACGTCCAGACGAGCCAGGGTGCGCCGCAACATTCCGATGGTCTCGCGCACCAGCCAGTCGTTCTGATTGGCCAGCATGAGCGCGTCACACGCCAGTACTGCCTGCGGGCTGCCCGCGGTCTTCAGCAGCAGCAGCCCGAGCTCCAGCTCGTTGACGCGCAGCATCAGGATGGCGTCTTCCAGTTCGCGCGCCATCGCCAACGGCCACCATTTATCCCCCAGGGCGTGGACCTCTTCGACTGTACGAGGCTGCTCGCCTTCGGGCGCCCGCACCACCAGCGTTGCCGCCCGGGCAGCACGATCGAAAGTCACATCCGCATGCCGGTAGTGATAGCCGTTATTGTCGATACTGCGTTGGAGCGGGTGGAGGGTGATTCCCCTTGCATCCGCCGACCGGGTCGAGATCGCCACCAGCTTCTCGGCGCGGGCGCGGACCGCTCCCTGAAACTTCGCGGGCACGGCGATCTCGTCCACCAGCCCCCATTCTCTGGCGCGCTCGCCTTTCACTCCATCCGGGTTGGTACAGAACATGTCGGCGAGGTCGCGGCGCACCTTGCGCTTGTCCACTACGCGGGTCAATCCGCCGGTTCCGGGCAAAACCCCCAGCAGCGCAACCTCCGGCAGACTGACGGCGCTGGAGCGGTCGTCAATCAGCACGATTTCATCGCAGGCCAGCGCCAGCTCGTAGCCGCCGCCCGCCGTGGTGCCATTCAGCGCGGCCAGGAACTTCAGCCCGTCGTGGCGGCTGGAGTCCTCCATGCCGTTGCGGGTTTCGTTGGTGAACTTGCAGAAGTTCACCTTCCAGGGGTGCGTCGAGGTACCAAGCATGTAGATATTCGCGCCGGCGCAGAACATGCGCTCGCGGGCGCTGGTCAGCACCACGCAGGCCACCTCGGGATGCTCGAAGCGTATGCTCTGCAGAATGTGGTGCAGCTCGATGTCGACGCCGAGATCGTAGGAATTGAGCTTCAGCTTGTAGCCTGGCTTGAGCGCGCAGTCCTCATTAACGTCCATGGCCAGAGTCGCAATCCGGCCATCGATGCTTAGCCGCCAATGGCGGTACTCTCCGGCGGGCGCGTCAAAGGTGACGAGCTCCGCTTCTTTCACTTCAGGCATGCGGTGAAATCTCCTCAGAACAGCGCCCAGAGCGGCGCTCAGCTCCCCACAACCGATAGATGCATTATAGTGCATTCCGGCGCCAGGCGCAGAGGCAGTATTTTGCATCTCGGGGAGAGCAGCCCTCAGTTCGCCCGAACCGCGCGAAGCAGCGCCTCGACGCTCTGCTCGGCTCTGCATTCGCTGGTTTCCACGGTCAGATCCGCCTTGCGATACAACGGCTCGCGCACTTCCAGAATGCGCCTCAGGTCCGACATGGCTTCGCGATTGTCGGCCATGGGCCGCATGTCGCCCTGCGCGATCACCCGCTGCATGTGCTCTTCCGGCGTGGCCCGCAGCCAGACGGTGTAGCACATGGTCAGCAGGCGCTCGAAAGTCGCCGGCTCGGAGACGAGGCTGCCGCCCGTGGCCAGCACGAAGCGTGGATAACGCTCAATCACCTGGTCGAGGCAGCGCCGTTCCAGCCGCCGGAAGCCGCTCTGGCCGTACAGGTCGAAGATGGCGCTGAGCGCCACGCCGCCCTCCTGCTCGATCAGTCGGTCCAGCTCCAGAAACGGCACTTCGAGGCGATCAGCCAGCATTGCGCCTAATGTGGATTTTCCGGCGCCACGCAATCCGATCAGGGCGATGCGCCCTCGCCGCGCCTCCACGTCCACGCCGCCAAAATGTTGCACCAGCAGGCGCCGGGCCTCCGCCAGTTCGGCGGCCGGCAGACGCCGCAGGAACTCGGTGGTATGCACCAGATCAACCGGAGGTTCCGGTCCCTGGAGCACCAGGGCCTCGACGGGAATGTCGAGCGCGCTGGCGATCTGCCGCAGCAGCAGAATGGAGATGTTGCCCTGCCCGCCTTCGAGCTGGGCGAGGTAGCGCTCGGACACTCCTGAATCGCGCGCCAGCAGTTTGCGGGTCATGCCGCGGCGGGCTCGGGTTTCGCGCACCCGCTCGCCCACCAGCCGGAGATAATCCGCTCCGTCGCTGCTGTCCTGATTCGGTGTGGAGGCTTCGGCAATTCCCGGAAGCGGCTCTTCCACATGCACTATGTCGCGCTTGCGCCCCACGATAAATGCATTATACTTCCGCATCCCACGTATAATATTGCGAAGTTGTGGGGACGAGGGCATGCCTGTCGACATCACAATTCTGGTCGGCACCATGACCGGCACCGCCGAGATGGTGGCACAGGAGGCGCAACAGGCGCTGGAGGCCGCGGGACACCAAGCCAGCATCGCGATGATGGACAATCTGGATGCCAGCGTCTTTCAGGGAGGCGGCATCTTTCTCATCTGCACCTCCACCTATGGCAGTGGCGACGTGCCGGACAATGCTCAGGCGCTGTTTAACAGTCTCGAAAGTGAAAAGCCGGATTTGAGCAACGTAATCTACGGGCTGATTGCGCTGGGCGATACCACCTACAAGGACACATACTGCGAGGGCGGCAAGCGCTTCGATCGTATTCTGACGCACCTCGGCGCGAAACGCGCGGGCGAGATGCTGATGCATGATGCCAGTTCGGGGACTTTGCCCGAGGAACTGGCCGCGCAGTGGGTCGTGCCCTGGGTGGAGCAGCACGTCGTGACGATTGCGCAAGCCCAGGACAGGCTCTCATCGGAGATGGCATAAATATGGCTACAACAGTTGAAACAGGCGCCCGGGTGCTCGAGAGCTATCTTGGCGGCAAGTGGCAGGCGGGCACCGGACAGGGAGCCCCGCTGATGAATCCCACAACCGGGGAGACCGTCGCGTGGGCAAGCTCCCGGGATATCGATCTGAAGGCCGCGCTCGAGTACTCCCGCAATGTGGGAGGGCCGGAACTGCGCAGTCTGACGTACGGTCAGCGGGCGGAGCTGCTGGGCAGAATTGCCGACGCGCTCGCCGCCCGTCGCGACGACTGGTTCCTGATCGCGCGCCGCAACTCCGGCAACACCAAAGCCGATGCCGCCATTGACGTCGATGGCTCGATCGGCACCCTGAAGTACTTCGCCAAAGTTGGCGCCAGGCTGGGCGATGCCCGTATGTTGCGCGACGGCGCACCCATGCGGCTGGCGCGCGATCAGAACTTTCAGGGACTCCACGTGGGTGTGCCGCTTGGGGGCGTGGCGGTCCATATCAACGCCTTCAACTTCCCGGCCTGGGGGCTGTGGGAAAAGGCCGCGGTCAGCCTGCTTGCGGGCGTTCCCGTGCTGTCAAAGCCGGCCGCTTCAACCGCATGGCTGGCGCAGGAGATGGTGAACGCCGTAGTCGAAGCCGGCATTCTCCCGCCGGGAGCGCTGTCGATTCTGTGCGGCTCGCCCAACGATCTGCTCGATCATCTGCAGCTCGGCGATGTGGTTGCCTTTACCGGCTCGGCCGATACCGGCGAGGGCATTCGCCGCCATCCCAACATCCGTCGCCACAACGTGCGCGTGAACATCGAGGCCGACAGCCTCAATGCCGTGCTGCTGGGCCCGGATGTGAAGCCGGATTCCCAGGAGTTCGGCTTCTTTGCGCGCGAGGTCGTGCGCGAGATGACCTCGAAGACCGGGCAGAAGTGCACGGCCATCCGGCGCATCCTGGTGCCGCAGGACAAGCAGCAAGCTGCCATTGATGCGATCACAGCGCAGCTGAAGGTGCAGGTGGTCGGCGATCCCGCGAACCCGATGACGAACATGGGGCCGGTAGTCAATATGGCGCAGCGCAAGCTGGTCGAGGAGGGCGTCGGCAAGCTGCGAACCCAGGCGGACCTCGCGTACGCACCGGAAAACTTTGCGCCGCTCGACGCCGATCTGGCGCACGGTGCATTCGTTCCACCGACGCTGTTCAGCGCTCACGGGAATCCCGAAGCGGACCTGGTGCATGAACTGGAAGTTTTTGGCCCGGTTGCTACCGTCGTTCCGTACCGCGACAAACAGCATGCGTTCGCGCTTGCGAGGCGCGCCGGCGGATCGCTGGCAGCTTCCGTGTTCAGCGGCGACACGGCTTTTCTGGCGGAAGCGGGGGCTGCTCTGGGCGCCAGCCATGGCCGGGTGCTGCTGGTCGATCCTGCGATCGGCGACAGCCACACCGGACACGGAATCGTGCTGCCTTCCTGCATGCACGGCGGCCCGGGGCGCGCCGGCGGCGGAGAAGAGCTCGGCGGCCTGCATGGACTCTGGTTCTACCATCAGCGCGTCGCCATGCAGGGCTCGGGGACGACCCTGGCGTCGCTGGCGGCGCAGGCGGCGGACCCCTCACCACAATAGGACCCCGGGAGCCGATAGCGGCAGGAAAGGACATCGATGGCCGAATGGGTTCACACCTTCAAGGGCGCGGTACTGGCCTCGGAATACGATTTCGCCAGCCACATGAATTCGCGCATGTACGTCTCGCGCTTCGATCAGGCGACATGGTTTCTCCTGCATGCCATCGGAGTCACTCCCGCGTCCATGAAGCAGCAGAACCTGCGCGTGGCCATCGTCCGCCAGAACTACCAGTTTCTGGAAGAGCTGCGCGGCGGCGAGCTGGTGGAGATCAAGAGCGGCTTTCTCGCGGTGGGCGAGAAGTACTTCCGCTTCCTCCATCAGATGTACGACGACGAAACCGGCAGCATGGTGGCGACCTGCGACAGTGTTGCCGTGCAGGCCAGCATGGAATCGGGTAGGAGCGTCCCACTGAGTCCCTCACTGCAGGAGAAAGCAAAACGCTACCTGGTCACCTCCAACGTGCCGCTCGATGCGGAAGTCGGATGATCTCACCCGCAAACAGACCTGCGGGACCGGACAAAGCCCGGAGCGTCGGCTCCGGGCTTTGGCATTGATCTTCTGACCTAGCTGGCGTGGTGCGCCTGATGGTGATGACCGGAATGGTGATGGTGGTGGTGGTGATGATGGCTGGCGAAAGCCGGCACGGAGATCACGACCATCATCAGAACGAGGAGCGGCAGCAGCTTCTTCATGGGCCCGATTATAGCCATAGAATGCGGTCCTTCACGCCCGGCCCGGCAACACTGAACCATGCCCGGCAACAGGCGAATGCCTGAACGGGCGGATGTCGCCGGTCCCGACTACATCAATACGCAAAATATGGCGGCGGTGTGCCTCCCGGAGCATTCTGGCCCTGGATTGCGGTGAACACATTTCGTCCGTAGAAAAACGGCAGGCCCCAGTCAAAGGCGTCCAGGTTGGCCGGCAGTGGCCCTCCCAGAGTGCTGAACGCGGTGTTGCTGCTGTTGAACAGGGTGCTGGCGTCTTCCAGGCTGAAGTTGACGGTGATCGGCGAGCTCATGTTCGTTCCCTGGTTCTGCGCGCTGAGGTTGTCCGGTGAAGTACTCGGACAATACCAGTGCTGGTTGGGATTGGCGCAGGTTGGAATGTTCGAAGGGAAGAAATAGCCATTCGAGCCGCTGTCAATGAAGCTGTTGGGGTACGTAGTTCCGTTGAAAATCGTGGTGAAGTTCCCGGAGTCGTTCGCGCCATACACGGTGGCGCTGCCCAGGCTGTTGTTCGACTCGGTGCCGATGCCGAAAATCAGCGAACCGGCGACGGTCAACGATCCACCATCAGGAACGGCGGGAAACTGGATCAGCACCCCATTGTTGTCAGTGGCAAACATTATGACCGGGTTCGTCACCTGCTGCGTCACCGGGATGTTGATGGCGGTGCAGCTGCCTGAGGGGCACGCGAAGTACATGGGCTGCGTCTGGAACCCCGGCGTGCAGGCCAGGCCGCAATCCTGCTGGAAAAGTCCCACGCCGAGGATGCCGTTGGCGCCCAGCATCATCACGCTGCCGCCTTCGTTGCCGGTGCCGCCCGGTGGATTGCGGTTCGAGCACGCCGTGGGAACCGCCGGCGAGCTGGAGGGCGGAATGATCACCTGGACCGGAATCGAGCTTGCGGTTTCGCCCGCCATGCCGATGTCTGCGGTCGCAACCATGCCCCAGACGTATCCGTCGGCAAACACCAGACACTCATCCAGGGGATTCCCGCTGGAGTCGTTCTCCTGCGGCAATGCGATGCCCAGCTCGCCGCCGCTGGCCGACGACAGCAATCTCAGCCCCTGCGAGCCGGTATCAACCTGCACGTGATCGATGTTCTGGCAGGTGTTGGTGCCCGGCACGCAAATCGTTACGGTGGTAAACGCCTGATTGGTGGCGAGGAATGTCTGCGGTTCCGGCCCCTGGTCCACGGTGATGGGCTGCACGTTGCTCCCCATTCCGGCCGGGTTCACCGTGATCGTAGCCGTGCCCGACACGTTCGTGTTCTGGCCGGAAGTAGCGGTGATGGTAACCAGCAAAGTTGCATCGGTCATCGGCGCGGTGAAGAACCCGACCGAAGGGTTCTCAGGTTCAACCGCAATCGTGCCAGCACTGGCGCTCCACCTGACTGCCGTGCTGAAATTGCCGGTGCCGCTCACCGTCGCCGAGCACTGGCTGGTCCCGCCCGAGGTGACGGTCGAAGGCGAGCAGCTTACGTTGATCGAGGTAACGGTTCCCCCGCCGCCTCCTCCGCTGCTGCCACAGGCAGCCATCCAGAGCACGTTTCCGAGCGCAAACAACAGCGCAGCTTTACGCACGACATTTTCTCCTTCAGCGGATATCGCCGACGTTTACGCCTTGCGGCACCAGTTGCGGGATCCAGGCCTGGCCACGGAAACTTCGCGGGTGGCCGCCGGCGTAAAACATCAGGCCAGGGGTCTCGATCGCTACCGGACCGCGGCGCCGGCGCGTCTGCTCCGGGGATGCGTTTTGCGCGGCTGCCTGCTGCGCCTGCTGGTACCAGGGGCCGAGCAGCTGCTGGAAGTCGGGGGGGAACTGGCCTTCCCAGGCGACACCGAACACCACTCCGGCGGGCGAGACGAATTCGCGCACCTTGTCGCCCGATGCCATGGTGATTTCGTGCAGAACATAGGTGCGGTTGTCGACGCTGCGCAGCGTCCCTTTCATCCGCGCCTGGTCGGTGAGCACCGAAGCCGCATTGTCGCCCAGCACTGCCCATGCCGGGACGCAGAGCAGCACCGCCAATGCAGCCGTCGATAACCAGCCGGTGGTTGTGCCAAGAAGCTTCATGTTCAGCTCTCCCTCGTATGTGAACTCGGCTGCTCCGGTATTGTTTCGCGCCGCCTGTCCGATAACGGCAGCCGCTTACGGGAACGAGCCATTTCCCGGCAGATTCTGAGAACGTTACAATGGGTCGCGGGGTTGCAAGTCGCCCACTACTATGTCGCTGAGTAAAGCCCAGGCGCTGGAGATGTATCGCTCCGATGATCTCATCGGCATCGGTATGGAAGCCGACGCGGTGCGCCGCAAACTGCATCCGGAAGGCGTCGTCACCTACATCATCGACCGCAACATCAACTACACCAACTTCTGCACCGAATACTGCACCTTCTGCGCCTTCTACCGTCCGCTGAAGGGCAAGCTGGCCAGGGAAGGCTACCTCCTCGATTTCGAGACCATCTACGACAAGGTGCGCGAGACGGTGGAGCTGGGCGGCACGGGTGTGCTGCTGCAGGGCGGCCTCCATCCTGACCTGAAGATCGAATGGTATGAAGCGCTATTGAGCGGCCTGAAACAGCGCTTCCCGCAGGTGCATCTGCACTGCTTTTCGGCATCCGAAATCATCTGCATCTCCGAGGTCAGCGGTCTCACCATCGAAGACACCATCCGGCGCCTGCGCGACGCAGGTCTGGATTCCATCCCCGGCGGTGGCGCCGAGATCCTCGACGACGAGGTGCGTTACAGGATCGCCCGGCTGAAGTGCCTCACCAACGACTGGCTCAATGTGCACCGTACCGCCCACAAGCTGGGCATGCGCACCACGGCCACCATGATGTTCGGCGTGGGCGAGACGTACGAGCACCGCATCAACCATTTCCAGGTCATCTACGATCTGCAGGAGGAGACCGGCGGCTTCACCGCCTTTATCCCGTGGTCATTTCAGCCACAGAACACCGCGCTCGGCGGCCGCGGATGGGACGAGGCCACCGCGGTCGAGTATCTCAAGACGCTGGCCATCGCCCGCATCTTCCTCGGCAACTTCAAAAATGTTCAGTCGAGCTGGGTGACTCAGGGCCTGAAGGTCTGCCAGACCGGCCTGCGCTTTGGCGGCAACGATGTGGGCTCGGTGATGATCGAAGAGAATGTGGTGCGCGCCGCCGGCGTCCGCAACTGCACCACGGAAGAAGAACTGCGCCGCATCATCCGCGACGCCGGATTCCGTCCCGCACAGCGCGACACGCTGTACACGAAATTCTTCCTGAACTGATCGGCAAAAAGCGAACAGCGAAAAGCGCCTAGCGCAGCGTCCCCAGCCTCGCCACCGGCCAATATCCAAAAACGGCTTTCCCGTAGATGAAGTCCTCGTCCACCGGACCGAAATCGCGGCTGTCGTTGGACAGGTTGCGATGGTCCCCGAGCACGAAGTAGCCGTGGGCCGGCACCACGATCTCCGGACAGGAGCGGACGTCTTCGTACATGCGGGGCACGTAATCCTCGCGCAGACGGCGGCCGTTCACAAACACGACTCCGGCCTCAATTCTGACGTGATCGCCGGCGACGGCAATCACGCGCTTGATGTAGCTCTTGGCGGGATCGCGGGGATAGCGGAAGACGATGACATCGCCGCGCTCGATGGGCTCCAGCTTGTACACGAACTTGTTGATGAAGACCCGCTCCTGGTCCTGGAGCGTGGGCATCATGCTGGTGCCTTCCACCTTAACCGGCTGATACAGAAAGATGATGATGAACGCCGAGACCGCAATGGAGACCGCAACGTCGCGCAGCCACCCGGAGAGCAATCCCCGGCGTCTCCGTCCGCCTGTGGCAGCCGGGTTCTCGGGGTCGGAAGATATTGCCGATGGGCACTGCCCGGAATTCGGTGGAGGGAAGAAGGTCATAACAGAACTTTAGACGATCACCCCTCATTATAGTATCGCGTACGGCAACTGCCAGGGCTTTCCCACTATCGCCCGAGAAATGCCTCCAGTTTTCCCAGTTCCCGGCTCGCCTGGTCCAAATACCTGCGCGCGCGGTCCGTGTCGGAGCTGTCGAGGGCTTCCTTCGCCTTTGCCAGGTCGTTGCGCATGCTACTGCGCGCGCTGACCACATCGCCGCGAAGACCAAATCCACTCTGGCGCATCTGCTGCTCCATGGCGCTGAGGCTGCTCTCGACAGCCTGCGCGCGGCTTTCAAGCTGGTCGGTCTCGGTTTCCATTTCCTCCAGCAGCTTCTTCTGCGCGGCAATTTCTTCCGGCGACGGTCCTGTATTCTCCGGCGCGGCGCCCTGGGCGAGGTTTCCGCCCCGATCGCCATGCCGGCCTGCGGGCGCGCGCGGCTCAGGTGGCACGTTGGGAGCTGCCGCCGGTTCCATGGGCGCGGGGGCCGCCACAGCCGGCGCCTCGGCTGGCGTCGTGGCCCTGGGGGCAGCCGTCTCGATGGCCGCGTTCTGCCTGTGTACCCGGTAAACCTGAGTTCCACCGAACAGCGCCACCAGGATGACAATGGCGGCCGCCAGCAACCAGCCGATGTGGCGGCCACCGCCGCGTGCTGCTTGCGGCTGCGGGGCGGCATAGGCACCCGGCTGCGGAGCAGGCGTGGCCGGCTGCGGAGTCATGGACGCAGGGGAGACCGGTGTAGGAGTTACGGAAGCGGGTGGTGCAACCGGGATCGGGGTCATTACCGCTTGCGGCTGCTGCACACCGGCGGCCGCCGCCGCTGAAACGCCCGCCTGCGATAACGCATTGCGCAAAGCGTCGGCGGTCTGGAAGCGTTGCGCCGCCTCCTTGGCAACCGCCATCATGACGATGTCGCTAAGCGCCTTTGGCACCCTCGGCTGAACTTCTATGGGGGCGCGCGGAATTTCCTTGACGTGGGCTTCCATCACGGAATAGCTGCTGGTGGCGCTGAACATCCGGTGTCCGGTTAACATCTCGTACAGCGAGACGCCCACCGAGTACAGATCGGAGCGCGCATCCGTGGGCTCCGACTTCACCTGTTCCGGTGACATGTAGTCCAGCGAACCGAGGGTGGTGCCCGTCACCGTCATTCCCAGGTCACCGGTGGCGCGCGCGATGCCGAAGTCCATCAGCTTCACCACCCCCTGTGGGGTCAGCATCATGTTCGCCGGCTTGATATCGCGATGGATGATGCCCCTGAGATGGGCGTAGCTCAGGGCGGTCAGCACCTGGCTGATATAGTTGACCGCGTCGGCAGGCAGAAACGCTCCGCGCTCCAGGCGATGGGCCAGGGTATCGCCCTCCACATATTCCATGATCATGACCAGCTGGTTTTCCGCCGTGAATGCCGTCCGCAGCTGCGCGATATTGGGGTGCTCGAGGCTGGCCAGCAGTTTGATCTCGCGTATGAAGCGGTTGGCCAACTCCTGCTGCTGCGCCAGATCGGGCAGCAGGACCTTCATCGCTTCGATGCGGTCCGAGATGACATTCCGCACCAGGAAAACCTGCCCCATGCCCCCGTGGCCCAGTTCCCGGACAATTTCGTAATCGCCAAGCCGCTTTCGCCCTTGTTCACCCATGAGAATGCCTCCCTGATTTGCGAACGGATCCCCGACTGGCAGGAGAGTTTCGATTCAGCAGGAACTTTGACGCCTCATTATTGACCCCCGCTCCCCGCCGGTCAAGCAGGACAGGAGAGCCGGCGCAGCTCCGCCGCTGTCGCGTATTTCGCGTGCGGGAACGGAACCCTCCCCCGGAACTGCTGGCGTCACCATCAGTCCTGAAGAACGGTCTTCTCGGGTTTATGGAGCGATCGCAGAATCTGGCGGCCGGCCGACTACTGGGTTGGAGCGTAGTAGCCCTTGCGGGCGCGCACCCGGTATTTCTTGTTATCGGCGATGATCTCTATCTTGCGGTACTTGCCGTCGGCAAGAAAATCGGCGGGCTTGTAGGAAATGGCGTACTGGCTGCGTAGTTCGTCGGAAATTTCCGTAAACGCGTTAGCCACATCCTCAATCTTGAAGGGAAAAAATGCCTTGCCGCCGGTTTGATCGGCAAACCGCTCCAGCACCTTGTCGCCGCGCAGCTTCAGCCCGCTGGTGTTGGTCGAGATGGCGTAGATGATGACCTCAGCGCGTTGCGCCATCTCGATGGCTTCCTCCCGCGATACACGGCTCTGGTTGTCTTCCCCGTCGCTCAGCAGAATGATGGCGCGGCGGGTAGCGATAACGCCCTTATCGGCCTTCATCAGCTTGTCGCGGCAGGCAAAGTAGATGGCATCGTACATGGCGGTGCCACCGCCGGCGCGCAGCATGCGTACGCCATGCGACAGTGCTTCCGTGTTGTCGGTGAAGTCCTGCGTGAGCTCCGGCGTCGTGTCGAAGCCGATGACAAACGCCCGGTCGGAGCCGGGGCGGACGATCTGATTCAGGAACTCGATGGCCGCCTCCTGCTCGAACTTGAAGCGGTCGCGGACCGAGTTGCTGGCATCGATCAGCAGGCCTACGCGCAGGGGCAGATTGGTTTGCCGGCTGAAGGACTGAATGCTAAGCGCCGGCTTGTTATCGTCCACCACCCGGAAATCGCTCTGTGTCAGGTCCTTCACGAAGTGCTCGCGTTTGTCGGTGACGGTGAACACCACGTTGACTTCGTCCACGCGCTTGCGGATCACCGGAAGCGATTCGTCGACGCCGCCGGCCGCCGTATCGCCCGCTGCTGCGCCTGTGCCGGACTTCGCCGTTGGATTGCCGGCTGGCGGTTTGGCACCGCCGTCCGGCTGAATCCGGGCGCCTGGGGTGGCGTTGTTCTGGGTTGCGCCTGCCGAACCCGCGTTCGCCTGCGGTGCCGTAGTCGCAGCGCTTGCTGGCGGCGCATATTTGATCGCGGATGGCGCGGTCGGAAGCTGTGGCTGAGGCGCGTCCTGGGCGACGAGCCCCCACGGCAACGCCGCTGCAAGAGCCAGGATAAACCGGTATTTCATGCTGAAATCTCATTATATCTGGTTGCGCCCGACCCCCATTGCGCTGCGCCGCTGCTGTCGCCGGCAGGGTCCCGGGAAGTGCAGCCTGGACCAATAGCTCCTGTGTCATTTTCCCCGCCATTTTCGCGGGTTTCCGCTACTCTCGTGGTGTTAGAATCTGGTGTTATGGCGTTCCCAACCGATCGTCCCCGCCGCCTGCGTCGCACCGAAGCGATGCGCAATTTTGTCCGTGAAACCCGCCTCAGCCCGGAAGGATTCGTCTATCCGCTGTTCGTCTGTCCGGGCGAAGGCATCCGCAAGGAAGTCCGCTCCATGCCCGGGGTGTACAACCTGTCGGTCGACGAGGCGGTGAAGGAGTGCGCCGAAGTGAAGTCGCTGGGTATTCCCAGCGTCATCCTGTTCGGCCTGCCGGAGACAAAAGATGAGGTCGCAACCGGCGCCTGGGCGGAGGACGGTATTGTGCAGAAGGCAGCCCGCGCCATCAAACGCGAAGTTCCCGGCCTGCTGCTGATGGGCGATGTTTGCCTCTGCGAATACATGTCGCACGGACACTGTGGCCTGGTGGACAACGGCCCGACAGCCAGGGGCCTGCATGAGGCGCTGGAGTTCACCCGTGAGCTGCAGTCGAAAGGCAAGTTGGTAGTTGCCGGTGCGCAGTCGGTCGGGGCAGCCATCGCCGCCGCGACCGGACTTGCCGCCACCGCGGCCGAGGATTACGAGATCCTGAACGATCCCACGCTGGAGCTGCTGGCGCGCACCGCGGTTTCGCAGGCGAAGGCCGGCATGGACATCATCGCCCCCTCCGACATGATGGACGGCCGCGTTGCCGCCATTCGCACTGCGCTCGACGAGAACGGCTTCCAGAACACGCCCATCCTTTCCTACGCGGCCAAGTTCGCCAGCGGCTTCTACGGCCCGTTCCGCGAGGCGGCCGATTCGGCGCCCCACTTCGGCGACCGCCGCTCCTATCAGATGGATCCCGCCAATCTCCGCGAGGCCATGCGCGAGATCGAACTCGACCTTGGGGAAGGCGCCGACATGATCATGGTGAAGCCGGCGATGCCCTACCTGGACGTTTTACACGAGGCTCGTCAGCGTTTCGATGTGCCGCTGGCTGCCTACCAGGTCAGCGGTGAATACGCCATGATCAAAGCCGCCGCCCTGAACAACTGGATCGACTATGAGCGCGTGATGATGGAATCGCTGCTGTGCATCCAGCGCGCGGGAGCGTCGATTACGCTGACCTACTTCGCGAAAGAAGCGGCGAGACTGCTGGCCTGAGTGAAGTGACCGGCAACCCGGCCATCGGCAGCCGCTGGTCGCCATTGGTCCGCCTTGCCTGCTGCAGCCGGCCCGCTCCGGCGCAGTACGCCTCCATAAGGCGAACCCGCCCCCCTCCCCTGTTCGTTGCAGCCAATTCGCGGGCGAGTACGATACCATAAGCGCTCGGGCTCAATCGGCAGCGCCGAACGGCCCGACCAACAGGCCCCCTGATGAAGGACTTCTACATTTGCGATTGTGCCCGGCTGGAAAATCAGACCATCACGTCGTTTTTTGTCGTCGCTGTCAAGCAGGTGAAGTCGAAGAAGAGCGGCGAACTGTACCTGTCGCTGATCCTGGCCGACCGCAGTGGCCAGATGCAGGCCAACATGTGGGACAACGTCGCCGACACCCTCTCCGCCTTCGATCAGGACGACTTCGTGAAGGTCAAGGGCGTCATTCACAAGTACAACGGGCGCTGGCAGCTCACCATCCACAAGATGCGCAGGCTGCAGGAGTCGGAGATCGACTACTCCGACTACCTGCCCAAAACCTCGAAGGACGTCGAGCAGCTCTGGCAAACCCTGTGCGCGTACGTCGAAGGCTTCGAAAATCACTGGCTGAAGGCGCTGCTCCGCGAGTTCATCGCCGATGAGGCGATTGCATCGGCGTACAAGACGGCGCCGGCTGCCAAGTCGCTGCACCACGCCTTTGTCGGAGGGCTGATCGACCATGTCGTCTCGCTATTTACGGTGTGCGATCTGGCGGCGCGGAATTATCCGCAGATCAACCGCGACCTGCTGCTGACCGGCGCCTTTCTCCACGACATCGGCAAGCTGCGCGAGCTTGCCTATCAGCGCTCCATCGCCTACACCACCCAGGGTCAGCTCCTGGGGCACATGATCATCGAACTGGAGATGCTGCATGAGAAGCTGATGCGCCTGCCTGGCTTCCCCGAGGAATTGCGGGTACTGATCGAGCACATGATCATCAGCCACCACGGACAATATGAATTCGGATCGCCCAAGCTGCCGATGTTTCCCGAGGCGCTGATGCTGCACTATCTCGACGACCTTGATTCCAAGATGGAGAGCATGCGGGCCCAGTTCGAGCGCGAGGCCGACCTCGATACGCCGTGGACGAGCTACAACGCGTCACTGGAGCGGCCCCTGCTCAATACGAAGAAATTTCTCGAGAGAGGTCTCGCCGGATCGCGAGTTGTAGAGCCGCAGAAGCCGCCGGCTATCGCAACGGTCACGAACGCGACAACCCAGTCGGGAGACGGCAATGCGAACAGCACTCCGGCCCCGCCTGACCCGGAGCTGCAGGGGGAAGCTGCAGCGGCCAATGCCGCCCCGGGAACGCCGGCGCACGCGGGATTGTCGCCGGATAGCGCCGGGGACGCACTTCAGAAGCCTGCGGTCACTACCTTCGAGGCGCTGCAGCGCAAATTCGACTCCCACAAGGTGACCCCGCTGGCTGAGAAGCGCTGACTGCCCCGGGTCCTGCCTGCTAGCGCGTGACCTTCCGGCGCACCCCCCATGTTCGATCTGTCGCACTTCGAGTGGCTCTCGTTCGACTGCTACGGCACGCTGATTGACTGGGAATCCGGCATACTCGGCTATCTTCAGCCGCTGCTGCAGCGCAAAAGCTGCGTCGTCAGCGATGCGCAGGTCCTTCAGTTGTACTCCGAGATTGAGCCGCGCGAGCAGGCGGGCGAGTATCGCAGCTATCGCGAGGTGCTGGCCGCCGTGGTGAGAGATTTTGCGCGCGAGCTGCGCTTCGAGGTCACGGATTCAGAGGCACGCGGGCTGGCCGGCTCCATCCGCGAGTGGCAGCCCTTCCCCGATACGGTCGCCGGATTGCGCCGGCTGCATTCGCGCTACAGGCTGGCGATTCTCTCCAACATCGATGACGAACTCTTCGCCCATTCCGCGCGCAAGCTGCAGGTCGATTTTGAATGTGTGGCCACCGCGCAGCAGGCCGGCAGCTACAAGCCCTCCCTCAATAATTTCCAGGTGTTGCTGCGGCGGCTGGAAGTTCCACGCGACCGGCTGCTGCACGTTGCCGAGAGCCTGTATCACGACGTGGCCCCAGCGCGCTCGCTGGGAATCGCGACCGTATGGGTGAACCGGAGGAAGGGCAAAGCCGCGGCTGCGAGCAAACTCGCGGATGTGAAGCCGGATATGGAAGTACCCGATATCGCTGCGCTGGCCGAGGCCGCAAGTGTGTCGCCATAAAAACCCGGGACGAGCTCTGCGCCAGCATCGTCCCGGGGCGAGCGACTGCGTCTGCGGGTGTGGACCCGTGCATGGAGCTGGACTGCCTATCCTTTTGTGGCGCCGGCTCCGTGCATTTTCGCGCGCTCAATCAGCATCTGCACCTGGTCTTTTTGCGGGTAGTCGGGATTGGTCTGCAGCAACTTCTCCCAGGCGACCACGGCTCCTTTGGGGTCTTTCTTGCCCTGCCATTTCACGATCCCGAGATTGAACAGCGTTCCCGGGTGATTGGGCCGGATCGCCAGTGCCTTTTCGAAGTTCGCGATTGCCTTGTCCGCATCCCCCGTGTACCAGTATGACGTTCCGAGATCGGTGCGCACGTCCGGATTGTCCGGCTCAATCTCCAGGGCCTTCTGGTAATACTGGATTGCCTCCGGATAGGACTGGCCGTCGTAATACAGGTTGCCGAGCTTGATCAGCGTCGCCGCGTCCTTCGGATTTGTCTTCAGTTGGGCCAGCAGCGGCTCGGCCGCCTTGGCCAACATTTCCGGCGAAGGCGCCTGCTGCTGTTGCGGAGAGCCAATTCCGGGAAGCTGGGCTGCTCCCATGGGCGCGCTGCCCATGGCAGAGGGCGCCGCAGCCTGAGCGCTTTCCGCCGGGGCGGCGACGGAAGCGGAGCCGCGGGCGAAATAGCCTACGGCTATACCGATAACCAGCGTGATGACCGCGAGAGTATAGGCTTGGACGGTAGTGAAGCCCGCATTGCTGTTTTGCGCAGATTCAGACATTGTGTACTCCTTGTGCATCCGGCCGCCGCCAGGTCTCTGGCCGGCGCACCTGCCGATCGTTCATTTTCATCGTGCAGCGGAAACCCAGGTTGCCACAGCCGGGCTAGCTGCTGGCCGCCAACTGCCGCTCCGCGGCGTCGGCCGTCGCCGTTGCGCGCCGCTCGAGGTGAAACAGACGGTCGACCGCCCCGGCCAGAATATCCTGTTCCGCTTTCTCCGGAAGCTCCTTCAGTTCCCGCGCCAGGGAGCCGGCTATGCGTTGCGTTATGTGGGTGGTCAGCGCTGCCATTACCTGGTCCTGGTCTTCGGTGAATGGACCGAATTCCTTGCGCAGGACCTCGAGCTCCTGCCGGCAAAGCTCATCGAGGCGTTGCCGCAAGGCCACGATGACTGGCACCACCCGCTCCGCCATCAGTTTGCGGCGAAAGCCCTGCACCTCGGCCTGAACAATTTTTTCCGCCGCTTCGGCCGCGGCCTGCCGGCCGGCGGCGTTGTGCCTGACCACATGTTCCAGGTCGTCCATGTCGAACAGGTGAATGCCGTTTATCCCGCGTACCGTGGGATCGATGTCGCGCGGCACCGCGATGTCAATCATCACTATCGGCCGGTGGCCCCGTTCCCGCGCAATGTTTTCCGCATCTTCGCGGCCGAGAATCAGGTGGGGACAGGAGGTGGAACTGACCACGATGTCCGCCTTCATCAGGTGCTGCAGCCTTTCGTCGAAGGGCACCGAGGTGGCGCCCAACCTGGCTGCGAGCTCCTCAGCACGGCAGGCCGTGCGGTTCGTGACCTTCACGTGATGGGCGCCCACCTTCATCAGATAGTGCGCCGCCAGTTCGCTCATCTTGCCGGCGCCGATCAGCAGGACCTCGCGACCCGAGAGTTCACCCAGGATCTGCCGTGAAAGCTCGACCGAAGCATAGGGGACCGAAGTTGCCGATGAGCCAATCGCCGTTTCCGTGCGCGCTCTCTTCGATACCGTCAGCGCCTTCTGCATCACCGCATCGAGGAAGCGGCCGGTGGTTCCGGCCTCCTGGGCCTGTAGCCAGGCCTCTTTGACCTGGCCGGTGATTTCCGGCTCTCCCAGGACCATGGAATCCAGACCTGAGGTGACGCGAAACACATGACTCAGCGCCCCGTCGTCCATCAGCCGGTAAAAATGCGACCATTCCCCAAGCTTCAGCTCATACTCCTGGCTGAGGAAGCGGAGCACGGAATTGGCTGCCACCGGAACGTCGCTGGCCCACAGGATAAACTCGGTGCGATTGCAGGTGGCCAGAACAATAACCTCCTCAATGCCTTCGGAGCGCACCAGTTGATCCAGGGCGTCACGGCGGCGGTTGGGGCTGATCCAGAAGCGTTCGCGGACGGCTACGGGCGAAGTGCGGAAATTAAGGCCGATTACAGCTAAGGTCGGTTCCACGGGGCCTCGCATCTCTCAGTGGCGGTCTCCCCTTGCTTATGGCACAGGAGTTGCCAAACTGCCGGCCTCACGAACCACCCCTTAAGTGCCGGACAATCAGGAGGATACATCCGAGACGATGAGGAGTGCTGCCGGGCGCGCAGTCCCATCTCAGCGGGATATGACCCGCCCGCAGCGGTTTTTCGCACGCATCCGGCGCGAGGCGCCGCAAACCTTCTCACATCCGCCCCGGCTGGCGCAAGTTGTTTGTATGGCGAACATTCGCTCGAAGGAGTACATTTACCTGGCCGCCAAAATGCGGCACTTTTGTTCCAAGCTGCCCGTTCAGGGGCCGCGTAAGGAGAGAAGAAACCGATGACACTCGCATGCTTACGACGGATTGCATTTTTCAGCTTGTTGATCGGGCTCGCACTGCCGGGGATCGCCGTAGGCCAGCAGGGAACCGATACGTATAAGGCCAAGTGTCAGGGCTGTCATGGTCCTGGCGGCATTCCCAGCGAGGGCATGGCGAAATCCATGGGCCTGAAGCCGCTGGGCGGTCCTGACGTGCAGAAAATGTCGGATTCCGATCTGACCGCCGCCATCACCAATGGCAAAGGCAAGATGCCGGGCTTCAAGGGGAAGTTGACGGACGCCCAGATCAGCGATCTGGTGAAATACATCCGTACGTTGAAGATGTAGATTATTACGCTCCACTCCCCGGCTGCTCCTCTGCGAGCCGCCTTTTTACGGCCCGGCTGTCTGCAAACCAGCGATGGCCGGCGGAGTTATGCTCACACGCTGACGAGATTTGTGACCCTTGCATCCGGGCTTCGCTGGAGGCGGCATGAAGGACGAGGACCCGTCAAAATCCGATCAGGGTTCCGGGCTGAGCAGGCGCGATTTCATGAAGCTCTCCGGCCTCGGCATTGGCATGCCGCTGGTGCTGGGGCCGACGGTGGTGCGTGCCGCCGGCGAAGATGTCGTGGTCCACGGGCCCGGCAAGCTCCCCATCAGCCTGGATGTCAACGGCAGGAAGCTGAGTGCCGAGCTTGAGCCGCGAGTGACCCTGCTCGATGCCCTGCGCGACAACTTCAATCTCACCGGCGCCAAGCGCGTCTGCGACCGCGGCGAGTGCGGCACCTGTACCGTACTGCTGGAAGGAAAGCCGGTGTACGCGTGCATGGTGCTCGCCATCGACGCGCAAGGCAAGAAAATCACGACCATCGAAGGCTTGGCCGAGGGCGATGCCCTGACGCCCGTGATGCAGGCCTTCGTTGACCACGACGCGCAGCAGTGTGGCTTCTGCACCCCAGGCTTTGTGGTCGCCACCACGCATTTTCTGCAGCAGCATCCGAATCCGACTGCCGATGACATCCGGCGTGGTCTTAGCGGCAACTTCTGCCGCTGCGGAACCTATGATGGAATTCGTGCGGTCGCTCACGGCAAGCGCGCTGATGGGAGTGCGCAACGCAGCCTGCTGCATGCCAGGGAAGGCGGCGAGTCATGAGTGACTATACCTGGCCCGATCCCGCTTCCCGCCCCCTACTCGGCAAAAGGATCTCGCGTGTCGATGGCCCAATCAAGTCCTCCGGCCGCGCCAGATACACCTACGACTACAACCCGCAAGGCCTGCTTGCGGGAATGGTTCTTCGTTGCCCCTACGCCCATGCGCGGATCACCAGTATTGACACATCCGCTGCCGAGAAGATGCCCGGCGTCAAAGCCGTGCAAGTCATCCAGAAGCCTGGAACGGAGATCTTCTGGGCGGGCGACGAGGTGGTTGCCGTAGCCGCCGTGGATGAGCGGGCAGCCGAAGATGCCATTCGGGCCATCAAGGTGCAGTACGAGGTGCTGCCGCACTTCGTCTCCGACGCCGAGCCGCCGGCCAACATTGCCCCCACCAGCGGTCCCATCAGCCAGGACGATTTCGAGGACATGGAGGGCAATCAGGTTCCCGACGAACAGGTCGTCGCCGCCATCCGGCAGAACGGCATCAGCTTCCACGTGGATGATAACTATGTCAAGGAACTGCAGGGATACGGTGTAGACGCCAGTGTCATTGCGGCGCTGCGCGCGGCGAAGTATGCGGAAGCGAAGGGTCCCAGCTCTCCCTATAAAAAGACGGCGGTGCAGAAGCAGGGCGATCCCGACAAGGCTTTCGCCTCGGCCGCAGCCGTTTCCGAAGGACTTTACGGCGCCTCCACCATCACCCACTGCTGTCTGGAAAGCCACGGTATGGCATCGGAGTGGACGAGTGACAGCGACCTGCAGGTCCACATCTCCACCCAGAACCTCTCCGGCATTGCGCCCCAGATCGCCGAGCCGGCAGGCATTCCCGCCGGCAATATCCAGGTCCTGCAGCAGTACATCGGCGGCGGATTCGGCAGCAAGTTCTCGCCTGACCGCTGGGGTATCGCCACCGTGCAGCTGTCGAAGTCGGCCGGCGGAAAGCCGGTGAAAATCATGCTCGACCGCGCTGCCGAACTGGAGGTCGCCGGCATGAGGCCGTCGGCATTCGCGAGGGTGAAGGTAGCGGCCGACAACAATGGCAAGCTGCTGGCGTGGGATTCGCGGTCGTGGGGAACCGGCGGCATGGGCGGCGGTGGTACCCCTCCCCTGCCTTACATCTTCGAGATCCCCAATCAGCGCAAGCAGCACGTCGCCATTACGACCAATCAGGGCAGCGCCCGCGCCTGGCGCGCTCCCAACCATCCCCAGGCCGCTGTCATTACCATGTCCGCGATCGAAGACCTTGCGGCAAAGATGAATATCGATCCCGTCGACTTCATCACCCGCAATCTGGATATGACCGGACCTCGCGCGAAGATCTATCGCGACGAGTTGCCCATCGCTGCCGAGCTGATGCAGTGGAAGCAGAACTGGCACCCGCGGGGCGACAAAACCTCGGGGCCGGTCAAGCGCGGACTTGGGCTTTCGATTCACACCTGGGGCGGCCGCGGACACAACAGCGATTGCGATCTCACCATCCATCCCGACGGCTCTGTCGAGATCAAAATGGCGACCCAGGACCTCGGCACCGGTTGCCGCACCATCATCACCATCGTTGCTGCCGACACCCTGGGCATTCCGATGGAGAACGTCAAGCTGCTGATTGGCGACAGCCGCTATCCCGTCTCCGGCGCCAGCGGCGGCAGCACCACCTCCGGCGGCGTCACCTCGTCAACCCGCCGCGCGGCGGTTGACGCCCGCAATCAGCTGTTCGCCAAAGTCGCCCCCGCATTGAACGCGCAGCCCGAAGACCTGGAAGCCGTGAACGCGACCGTGCGGGTGAAGGGCGATCCCGGCCGCAGCCTTTCGTGGAAAGACGCCTGCGCGAAGATCGGCGCCATGCCGCTGACCGTACGCGGCAAAAATCCCGACAAGTCGAAGCCACCCGATCTGACCAACAGCGGCGTGGGCGGCGTGCAGATGGCCGATGTATCCGTAGACTCCGAAACCGGCATCGTGCGCGTCAACCGGATGGTTGCGGTGCAGGATTGCGGCCTGGTCGTGGACGTCAAGACCGCCGAGAGCCAGGTGAAGGGCGCGCTCATCATGGGCATCAGCTACGCCCTCTACGAGGAGAAGATTCTCGATCCGGTGACCGGGCGCATGCTGAACCCCAACATGGAGTTCTATCGCCTGGCCGGCATCGCCGATATCGGCGAACTGAAGGTGCACATGATGACCGGCAAGGGCTACGACGAGCGCGGGGTGATCGGTATGGCCGAGCCCCCCGTCATCTCGCCGGGTGCGGCCATCTCCAACGCGGTCGCCAATGCCATCGGGGTGCGCGTGCCCTTCCTGCCAATCACCCCGGCGCGCGTGCTGGAGGCGCTGGGGATGGCTTAGCAGGTTGCTAAGAAACGCGACGACTCAAAGCGGTTCGGGTAGAGCTGGCCTTCAGGCCAGCGTCTAGGCCATTTGTTTTTGTGATCCCGAGCGGGCTTCAGCCCGCGCGGGATCTGCTTCTTGGACTTCTTCAGCAGCCTTCTGAAGCGATCAGGGAATATGCGCTATTCCCGGCCGGTGCTCAGGATCGTCCGGCATCCTCCTACCTGGTCTTCGAAGCTTTGCCTTTCTTCGCTGGAGTTTCTTCTCTCGCCGGCTTTTGCGCCTGCGAACCAAATTCCACCGCCGGCTCGCTCAGCACCTTTCGGAAAAATGCGTAAGGGACCTTTGCCGTCAGTACTGCCTCGTTCCCGTCCTCGTGGACTTCCAGGCTGTCGAATGCGGCCTTTACGTCCTTGTCAGGACCTCCCGCCTCCATCGAAATCTCCAGCGACTTGAACAGAGCAACATAGGTGGCGACCTGCTGCGTGAAGTTCGCGGCTTCCGCTTCGCTGCCTGTAATCACGTCCGCCCGCAGGCGCACCTCTTTCAACGGCCGTGCTGACGCGATCACCACGCTGTCCGCGGGCAGCAGACTGCTCCAGTCTCCCGGAACCAGTAATTCGTTGTGCTCTTCCATGGCATTGGAGCGGGGCGGCCGCGCGATCGTCCAGACCACGCTGCCCAGCGGGACGCGCCGGTAATATTGGGCCACCAGCGCCGGCCCGGAGAAAGGAAGCGCCGCCTGCCGGTAGCGGTCAATCATTCCGTGGATGACCTGCGGATCGTCGGCGTTCGATGCGGCCGCGATGTCGATGCCGAGCAGTGCCACCCGCACCGTGCGGTCTTCCACCGGGACCAGGTAGATGTCGTAATCCCGATAGCGCTCCACACCGCTGGCCAGCTTGCGCAGGTATGCGCTCACCCGCGCGCCATCGAAACGGCCCTGCAGGATTTCGCTGTAGCGCGTCTCGGCCGGCTTGCCCTTCCTGACCGAAGCCCCGTAATGAATGGCAAAAGCAGCCTTGTCCAGATCGCGTTCGAAATCGAATCCCGTCTGCCGGACGAAGTCTTCGTATTGCGGCTCGCGCTGCCCGGACGGGTGCTTGCCGAGGCCTGTCAGCAGCCGGATGGGCTCCAGGTTGATGTAGAGGACCGCATCCGAGTCGGGCAACAGCCGTACCGCGTCGGGCGCGGCGCGCTTTCGCAGCAGGACGGCGGTCACAATGCCGCCAACCAGCACCACCAGTGCGACGGCAACCCACAACTGGTTCTTGCGGCTTCGCATGCGCCTGAGACTAGATCATACGGGAAATGGCCGCGAGGTCGTCAATATGCAGTTTGAGCTGCAACGGAGGTGGCGATTTAGCCTTGGCGGGCGACCTACGTTTACCTCCAGGAAGAGGTAAGGCCCAGAGTGCGTAGCTTGGACTCAAGCTCGGTCCGTTCACGGTTGGGCATTATTTTGCCGCCTTCACCAGGGCTGAGCAATCCTGCGGAGCTGGCAATCCTCTGCGCTTCTTCTGGTGAATGAGCAATCAGCGCGCTGAGTATCTGTGCCTCGATTCGTGTCAGCAGGAGGGCCTCCTGACGGTAATCGAGGAATGCCTCCCACGCCAGGGGTACCCATTTCGCGACAATCTCGTGCCCAATCAGCTCAGCATAGGCCCGCATCTCGGGTTGAGCATTCTCGTCCATACGAACGTGCAGGAAATGCAGCAGGTTGTGCAGATCGATTTTCCAGTAAGCCTCGGTGTAGGTTGAAAGCGGAAGATCTTTTCTTGCCTGCTCCCTCTCAACTCCCGCAGCGATACGCTCTTCGTAGACTTCCCGTGCCAGCTTCTGAAGCTGCAATTCTCTGGCGGAAAGACGCTGCCCCTCTTCCAGGGGGAGGAAAGCTTCGCCGCCCTGGTTCGTGTCTGACGGCCGGATACGCCACTGACCCGGAGGTGTGGTCTGGGCTGTATCGGCAATTGAATACTGCGTTGAATGCTCATTGATGCTGGCCGTTCGATGCCGCACCCACTGCCGCCAGACGTCCATGGTTGTTCTCACATGAAGTTTGATCTCACACATTTCCAATGGCGTTGTGTGCCGGCGGTGCATAAGATTCCGTATTAAGGCCCGGTCGTCGCTGGTCTTTTTCTTCTTTGCTCCCTGCGTGACCCTGGTA
>DATJAI010000053.1:0-9000 GCA_035516415.1 Binatia bacterium
GTCAGCGGAGAGGGCTTTCGCACCGAAGGGTATATTGACGTTCCCCAGAACGTGCGCGGCACGGTCGATACCCCGGTCAACGTACAGTATGGCAGCGGCAATGTGAAGCTGGAGCGGCTCTTCGGTGACCGCGGCCGCGCCTTCCTGAATGGCGAGATTTACGGCGAAGACCGGAAGAACGGCACGCCGCTGCAGATCAACGACACCACCATACGCCAGCTCGCGTTCGGTACCGACTACGACAGCCCCTCGGCAGGCCTGTTCACGCTGCGGCTGTACGGCGGCACGCAAAACTATCACCAGACCTTCTCTTCGATTGCCGCCAACCGCGACAGCGAATCGCTCACCAACATTCAGTACGTTCCGGCGCAGCAGATGGGCCTCATCGGGCAGTGGTCGAAGCAGGTCTTTACGCGGCTGACGATGCTGGCCGGCCTCGACGGCACCTATGTTCAGGGTGTCAGCCTGGAAGAAACGTTTTCCGCCGGCAGTCCCACCGCGCACCTGTCCAACGGCGGCACGCAGGAGGCGCTGGGCGCCTTTCTGGAAGGCATCGTGCAGATCACCTCCCGCTGGTCGGTGACGCTGGCGGGCCGCGAGGATCTGTGGAGCAACTCCGACGCCAGCTCCATTCGCATCCCGGTGCACGGCCAGGAAACGCTGACACGGTTTCCGGCGCGCGGGCAGAACGCCTTCAATCCACGCCTCTCGACCTCCTGGCGGCTGGGTGATCGCGTGGTGCTGTACGCGTCCGGATACCGCTCCTTCCGCGCGCCTACGCTCAACGAACTCTACCGCTCGTTTCGGGTGGGCAACGTGCTGACCATGGCCAATGCTTTCCTGCGTGCCGAGCGGTTCAGCGGAGGCGAAGCCGGCCTGCGCACCACCATGCTGAACAATCGCGTCTCGCTCCATGGCGGCGTCTTCGGCGGTATCGTGACCAATCCGGTGGCGAACGTCACCCTGAGTTCGACACCGGCCCTTATCACCCGGCTGCGCGAAAATCTGGGCCGCACGCAATCGTTGGGTTTTCAGCTGGGGACTGACATCCGCTTTACCAACCGCATCAGCCTGGCCGCCGGGTATCAGTTCATGAATACGACGGTCGCGAGCTTCCCGGCGAACCCGGCGCTGGTGGGCAATCTGATCCCGCTGGTGCCGCGAAGCATCTTCACTTTCCAGGGCACGTGGGCCGCGCCGGCGCGCCTTCTGGTCGCCCTGCAGGGGCGGGCGGAGAGCAACGAATTCGACGACGATCAGAATCTGCTGCCCCTGGGCTCGTGCTTCGTTCTCAGCGGCACGGTGTCGCGCCCGCTGGGGAAGGGATTTGACGCCTTCTTCCAGGGCGAGAACCTCACCAACAGCGAGTACAACATAGGCAAAACGCCGGTGGCCACGGTCGGCCAGCCCATTCTGGTGCGGGGAGGTCTTCGCTGGCAAAGCCGCAGGTGAGCGCAGGATGCACTCCACCGCGGCTTTACTCAACAGGGGTTGACTTGTATATACAGAAAGTCTAATCTGTATATATCATCGCTTGAGAACACATGGCGGCCCGTCTCACATCAATACGGCTCGATACCAGCCTGGCGGATGAAGCCGCCAGACTTCTCGGGGTGAAGTCGCGGACCGAAGCGGTGCATGCGGCTCTCCGGGAGATTGTCGCGCTCAAGCGTTTCCAGAAATTGATGAGGAAGAACCGGGGCAAACTCCCGTTCGCGGCTCTCGATGAGTAGGGTGATCGTCTTCGACACCTCCGTACTTGTCGATTATCTTCGCAGCGGGCGGCATCACCTGCGTATGCAGTCGCTTGCCGGACTCGTCAGGACTTCTTCCGTTGTTTTGGCGGAGCTCTGGCGCGGCGCCACCAAACCCGCCGAGCGCGACTTTCTTCGCCGGCTTGAGAAGAACCATCCTGTGCTGACGCCCACAAAACAGAACTGGGTGGAATCCGGGAAAATACTCGCCAGGATGTATCTGAATCAGGGACTTACGCTGGGCAAGTTACGCGACCTGCACTTCGACGTTCTGATTGCGCTTACGGCGCGCTCGTATGGTGCGGTACTGGTGACATCGAATGCCAATGATTTCGAAATGATCACCCGGTACACCAGCTTTCAGCTTGAGATCTGGTAACCCTACTTCGGCCGGGATCTGGAGATCTACTCTGGTACGGACACCGTGATGACCTTCAGCTCCGGCAGGGCATGGTCCCATTTTGCCGGGGCCTGGTTGACGACGATCTGGAAAAAGCGGCTCTCGCCCGGGTCAATCGGAAAATCGTCAGCCAGGGTCCGATCCGCTTCCTTCGTTGTTCCATGGATTGGTTCCTGAATACTGGCGAGCGTTCTGCCCTTCGAATCCCTGAACGTTAACTGGACCTCCGCGCCGGTGATGCGATGGTTGCCGGCATTGCGGACGCTGCCGAAAACATCCAGCCGGCCGTTGCCCGGAGCCTGCGTTATCTGCACCTCGCTGAACTGCAACTCCGACTGCAATCCTTCACCGTCAGCCGGGACTGCCCACTCGCCATGGCCTTCCGCCCGTATATGTTCGCGTGCGCGCAATCCGTAATAGAAAAGTGCGACCAGCACCACCACGGCGCAAATGGCCGAGACAACGGCAAAGGTGTCGACGCGCGTGGCTTGCGGGCCTGCCGCTACCAGCCGCGGTCTTCTCTCCTCCCCTGTGGAACGCAACCGGCCCTCCTCCAGAGGCGGAATGCGCGGATTGGCGGCCATGAATCTTCTCCGGGCTATTAGATGATCCAGGCAGGGAAGACGGTCGCTCGGTTCTGCTCCTGATGGCTCCCTCGGCAGGCATCTGCGCCCAATCGGCGGAGTGCATGCGGCTTCTGTAGGGCCGCAGCGGCGGCCGCACACGTGATGCGCGGCGTGCAAGCCGGCGTGCCGCACGTCACAGACAGCGGCAGCAGCCGCTCCTAGAATTTAAATGGGCCAGGAAGTGCCGCCGGGCCGTCGGCCTAAATGGCCCGCGGAGGCGAGTTTGCGTGCCTCACCGAGAGCGCGGTTGTTCTCCCCCGTTCACCCCAGTAACTATCTGTTTTTCATGTACCGGCGGGAGGTGCCGTCAGCCGGCGGCGGGCCTGCGCCGGTAATCCGGCAGCCCGTGGTCTGACGCCCGGACCTGGAGGTGTGCTATGGCCGTGCTCAGTGCAAAGCCAGGAGTCGCCGTGAGAAATATCGTCGTCGCCACGGATTTCTCGCCGGCATCCTGCCTGGCCCTCGATTACGCCGTCGCCATTGCGCGGCATTATGGCTCGAAAATCCATCTGGTGCACGCCATTGAGGCCGGCTCTCATGCGCCGGAACCGCATGCGGGGGCGCTATGGGGCCGCGAGGCCGACGCGGCTGCCGCGGAGCGATTGCGTCTCGAAGCGGAGAAGTGCGGCGAGATGGGGTGCGCGCAGTGGCTGCTGAAGGGCACGGCCCTGGAGGTGGTGGAGCGCATCCTCTCTCTCGATCAGGTTGACCTTATCGTCATTGGTACGCACGCGGGCAGGGGATTCCGCAAAGCCGCCATCGGGTCCGCCGCCGAGCACTTCTTCCGCAACGTGCATTGTCCGGTGCTGGCGGTCGGGCCCTCCGTCACCGAAAGCGGCACGGTATGGGAGCCCGGGCAGGTGCTGCTGGCGACAGACCTGCAATCGGATGAAGCGGTGGCGGCAAAGTGCGCAGTACTGCTGGCCCGCGAGCATGCCGCCCGTCTGGCCCTGCTGCACGTTGCCGCGCCGGCGGCGGCGCCCTATCCCGAGGACCAGCGGGTGATCGCCCGCCCGTACTTCGAGTCGCGGCTGCGCGAGCTGCTTTCCTACAAGCCCCACCTGGATTACCCGGCGGAGTTCCTGGTTGAGTTTGGCGAGGATCCGGTGGCGGAAATCCTCCGTGTCAGCCGCCAGCGGTCCATCGATCTGATCGTGCTTAGCGTTCATCGCGAGGAGCCCTGGGGTTTTCACTTCGTCCATGAAGCGTACCGGATCGTAGCTGAGGCGCCGTGTCCGGTACTGATTACCCAGCGCAGGCTCTGAGTCCGGCAGGCCTGCCCGCTTGGCGGTCACGTCGCGGCGGTGGAAAGGAGATTGGCCTATGTTCGCAATCAGGCTGGTGCATCTCATCGAAGAACACGCGGATCAGCTTTCGGAAGGTCTGCTGAAGAAACTGAAACAGTCCGAGGCGTGCAACGATCTGCTCTCGCTGGTGCCCGACAGCGAACTGAAGAGCCGCGCCTTCGAGATCTACCGGCACGTCAGCGACTGGCTGTCCACCAGGACAGAGTCGGAGATCGAGGAGCGCTACATCGGCCTGGGAGCGCGGCGCGCCCAGCAGGACGTCCCTTACAGTCAAATGCTGTATGCCATCCAGGCTGTCAAGGAGCACTTGTGGGAGTTCCTGCGACAGGAAGGCCTGCTGGAGCCGCAGGAGTTGCTCGGCGAATTCGAGCTGCTCTACACCCTGGAGCGTTTCTTCGATCGGGTGGCGTATTTCGCGGCTGTAGGATACGAAAACGCCCGGGCGCGCCAGGTGGCGCATGCCCTGACGCAGCATCAGGGGCTGCGCTGAGCGACACCCGGCCGACAATGCTGCCGCGCTGGCCGCTGATTGCCGGCTGCTAGTGATTCAGCTTCACCTGCCTGGGCAGATGGTTGGGATCGAAGAGGAAATCCACCAGCCCATCGCGATAGTCGATTTTGATCTGCAGGATGCGCAGCATGTTGAAGCCGAGTATGCCGGAGACCTGGGTGCCCACCTGCCGGCTGATGTTCGACAGATCGAAGGTGACGATGTCCTGACCCTGCTGTGCGTACCTGCCGAACTGGAGCGTTGCCTTGTCGGCGCGGTACACCTGCGATACCGCCCCGCTGATTCCCCTGACCTGCGTACCCGGATCCTGGCGGATCTGGGTCAGCTGACGCGCGGCGCGTGTGGACAGAACGTTGCTGAACGATCCCGTGTCCATGAGGAAAAGCATGGGCCCGGTGTTATCGACCCGGGTAGGAACCAGCAGAAGACTGCGGAAGCGGTAAACCTTGGTCCAGTTCGCCATCCCGGGAGCGACATAGGCGTCCCGGGGCAGGTTGAAAACCAGCGGCTGCGGCAATTTCGCATGCGGCTCGGTGCCCGGGCTCTGCGATTCAAAGTCCTGGTTCTCCTGTGACGGCATCGTCTGCAGCGCAGCGGGTGCGGCCGCGGCGTCGGGCCGCTTGGGGAGGGGAGATAGCCGCAGTTTCTCCCCAGGAATATCGATGTCGATGAGATAGGCGCTGAAGACGTCGGTCCCGATCAGACCATCCTGCCCCGAGACCGGAGTTGCGGCGTCGGTGACGCGCACCACGCAATCCTGGAACTCCAGGTCGCCGATGCGGATACGGTCGGCCACAGCCGTGTATCCACCCTGCTGGCCGGAGTCGCCCATGCCGACAATCGGCTGATACGCCAGGCGCTGCAGCCCGAGTTTTTCCGCGGCAGCACGGCCCAGCAGCACTCCCCCGGAACCGGTGTCCAACGCGAGATGCATCTCGTCCTTGTTGATCTTCACCAGCAGCCCGGAGGCTCCCAGCTCAGTCCCGGGACGCGGCAGCGCGTAGAGCTTCGTTTCGGTGTCCTCCTTCCTGCTGACCAGCCTGCAGGCGTGCACCGGCGCTTCGGCGTTACGCTTCAGAAAAGCGAGATACTGCTGCAGGTTTTTCGCCATCTGCGGGCTGGGTGCCGCATTGGCGAGATAGTCCTCCAGCGCGGGTATCTGCTCCTGCGGGGGCAGCGAGTGGAACCACAGAAGCTGCACGGCAAGATCGTTGGGCGCGAGTTCGTGGGCGCGCTTCATGTTGTCATACGCGCGCCGGTAGAGCGAGTACGCGCGGTACACGCGCGCCAGACCCAGATACGGGGCCGCATCGTCGGGCGTCAGGTTCTGCGCCTTCACGTACGAGCGTTCCGCCTCCGGAATCCTGCCCTGGGCGAATTGCACGTCGCCCAGGGTCAGCAGCAGCAGCGGCGACTCCGGATGCAGGGCGAGCGCGGTATTGGCGGCCGACTGCGCCTCGTCGAGCTTCTGCTCCATGAGACACGTGCGGATAACGCCGACCTGGGCGGGCACCGATTCGGGATCGGCGTTGGCGATGGCCTGATATTTCGCCGCCGCTTCGGCCGTCTTGCCGGTGGCGAACAGGCGGTCGGCTTCGGCGAGCGCGGCGCTCTCGTCAGCGGCATTGGCCGTCTGCGATGGTGGAACGGATTTCTGCTCGGCCGGCTTTGCAAGCTGGATGGTGATGCCGGAATGTTGCGTGACCGGATTTGCCGGCTGCGAGGAAGCTGCCTGAGCGTGTGCGCCGGAAGCCAACGCCACAATGAGCCAGACAAGGACAGGGACAACGAACCGACACGACATGGGAGCACAGACCCTGCTGTGCAGGGTAGCACGACTGAGCGGACCGGGAAATTCGCCGCTACTCCGTCAGGGCAGCGTGGGCTTCAGACCGGCGAAATTTTCTGGGCGGCGTCAGGCCGGCAGCGCCGTCCGCCGTCGGCACGGCTATCGCATCGCGTCTTCTACTTCGCTCAGCCAGTCGGGACGCTTCAGAACCTCGCGTGGCTTGGGGCCGTCGGCGGCGCCGACGATCCCATCGCGTTCCATCAGATCGATAAGGTGCGCGGCGCGGCCATAGCCGATGCGCAGACGCCGCTGCAGCAATGAAGTAGAAGCCTTGCCGTACTCCAGCACAATGCGCACGGCATCCGGGTACAACTCGTCGTGCTCATCCTCGTCCGCGCCGCCGCCATCGGCGCCGGCTGCCTCGGAGTCGCCCTCCTCGTGCGGAGCCTGCAGAAAGTGCTCCTGATATTGCGCTTCTCCCTGGGAACGCCAGAACTCCACCACCGCCGCAATCTCTTTCTCGGTGACCAGCGGCGCGTGCACGCGATGCACGCGGGCGGAGCCGTTGGGCAGGTAGAGCATGTCACCGCGCCCCAGCAGCGCCTCGGCGCCATTGGCATCGAGGATGGTCCGCGAATCCACCTTGGTGGCGACCCGGAACGAAATACGGGCCGGGAAGTTGGCCTTGATGAGTCCGGTAATCACATCAACCGAGGGCCGCTGCGTCGCCAGCACCAGATGAATGCCGACCGCGCGCGCCATCTGCGCCAGGCGCGTAATGGATGCCTCGACGTTCTGTCCGTCGAGCATCATCAGGTCCGCCAGTTCGTCGATGATGATGACGATGTAGGGTAGCGGGTGCGCGTCTTCGTCGCCTTCATCGAAGAGGCCGGCGCTGTCGAACAGGCGGTTGTACTGGTCGATATTGCGCACGCCTTTTTCCGCCAGCACCTTCAGACGACGCTCCATCTCGATCACCGCGTTGCGCAGGGCATTCGACGCCAGCCTGGGCTCAGTGATGATGGGCGTGTGCAGGTGCGGAACGCCTTCGTAGTTTCCCAGTTCCAGCCGCTTGGGATCGACGAGGATCAGCCGCACCTCCTGTGGCGTCGCCTTGTACAGCATTGACATGATGAAGGCGTTGATGGCCACGCTTTTGCCCGAGCCCGTGGAGCCCGCGATCAGCAGGTGCGGCATGGTGTTCAGGTCGGCTATGACGATGCGGCCGTTGATGTCCTTGCCCAGGGCCAGCGTCAGCTTTGATTTCGAAGCCAGAAACTCCTGCGCCTCCACCACTTCGCGCAGCCAGATGGTTTCGCGCTCGTGGTTCGGCACCTGGATACCGACCGTGGACTTGCCGGACATGCGCTCGATAAGAATGCTCTCGGCGCGCAGGGCAAGGCACAAATCGTCGCACAGGCTGGTGATGCGGCTGTATTTGATGCCCGCTTCCGGCTTGAACTCGAAGGTGGTGACCACGGGGCCAGGATTGATCTGCACCACCTGGCCGCGGACGTCGAATTCGCCGCACTTCTCCGCCAGCACCTGCGCCAGGTTCTTCAGCTCCAGCTCGTTGATCGCGCTGTGTTCATCCGGACGATGGAGCAGGGTGGTGGAGGGCAGCTTGTAACTGCCGACGAGACGCGGCATGGTGGTCTTTCCGCTGCGGGTTGCGTCGGCGCGCGTCCCCACGGCGATCTCTTCTGCCGCCGGCATCGCTTCCGGTGGCGGAGCTTCGCCCTGAGCTTCGCCTTCAAACGTGCGCTGGATACCGGTCTTCGGCAGCGGCACGGGCATGGAAGACGCCGGCGGCGCCGCGCTCTCTTCCGGAGAACGTCTTGGCACAAGCTGCGCGGTGACAACCGGCCGGGTGTTCGCTGCGGCCGCCCGCTTCTTCTCCAGCTCCTTGGCTGCCTTGCGGCGCGCGCGCTCCAGGCGCCAGTCGGCAAACCGGTCGAGCGCCGCATAGACGAAGCCGAAGCGCGTCTGCGACCAGAGGCGGATGGCGCCGAAGGAAAACGCCGTGGAAAGGTAGAGCGCGACGGCAATTGCCGCCACACAGATCAGATAGGCCCCAACCACATTGAAGTAGTGGATGAGCGCATCGGCGACGATGCGCCCCAGCAGGCCTTCCGACGGGATCACACCCATCCAGTGGATCGGCCGCGGCAGCAACCCGATGAAGCCGGAAAGGAAGCCAATGAGCGCCGCGGCCCCGATGGTTTTCGCCCAGGGAGCGCTGATGGGCCGCGAGCGGAACCAGTGCAGCGAGTACATCGCCAGGAATGCCGGCAGCAGGAACGCCGAAACCCCGAACACCTGCAGCATGACGTCGGCGGCCAGCGCCCCGACGACCCCAATCCAGTTGTGTGCCGGGCGCCCCGCGGGTGCATTCGCCGCGGTGTTCAGCGAAGGATCAAGCGGCGAATACGATACCAGGGCGAGAACAAGGAGGACCGCGAAGACAAAGACCAAGAAGCCGATCAGCTCATTGAGCCGCCGGTTGGTTGTGGGAGTGAATGGGCGGGCGATGTTCATCCTGGCGTTCGGCCGTTTTGAGGAAGCGCGCCTGCGAGGACTCATCCCGGTTTCATTTCCCGCAAGCGGACAACA
>DATJAI010000054.1:0-8579 GCA_035516415.1 Binatia bacterium
CCGGCGCAAGAGTTCCCACTGGAAGTTGCTCAACAATCCATTTCCCGCCACCCTGCACCCGGGCTCATGTCTGGGAGTGGTCATCCGCTACAGAGCCACGGAGAAGTGTCCGCGAGCCTGCGAACTGGTCATCGAGAGCGACGACCCGGCGACGCCGGTCAGGACACTGGAGATGCTGGCTTACACGATCTGGGAGGGCTGCGGCTGCAAGGAACATTGTGAGGATTGCCGGAAAGGCGAATGCCACAGGCACCACCGGGAGTGTAGCCAGGGTTATCCCTGCTGCTGCGAGGACGATGAGGACGGCGATGACAGCTGAAGCTGCGCCGGTCCGGCACGGCCGCCTGCAATAAGCAGAAGCTGACCAATTACCACGAGAGGCGCGGGCAATGGGTCTGGTGACATTGAGCACTTCGAAGTGGACGCCGATAGGACCGGCTCCCATTGAGACCAAGGGCGGCCTCAACCAGATTTCCGGGCGCATCCAGGCGGCTGCGCCTGATCCCACCGATCCCGCAAAGATCTATCTCGCGGCAGACAACGGCGGAATCTGGAAGAACAGCAATCCACCCAACTGGACTCCGCTGACCGATTATCAGCGCAGCCCGAACTTCAACGGCTACCATCCGCTGGTGGTTCATCCCGCGAACCACAAGCTTGTGCTTGGCCTGGTAAGCGGGCCGGGAGCCGGCATCCTGAAGTCTGTGGATGGAGGACAGACATGGCAGTTGCTGGCCAACAGCCAGTTTGAAGGACAGGCGCTGGGTGCGCTGGCCGTCCACCCCACTAACACCGACCTGATGTATCTTTCGGCGGCTTGGTTCGGGGCGTGGCAATCCAGCGATGGAGGGGTGAGCTGGCAGCGACTGAACAGTCTGCCCGGAGGTTCGGTTTCGGACCTCATCATGGCGAAGTACGACTCGAGCATGCTATTTGCGGGGCTGGTGGGGAATGCCGGGGCGCAGCAGGGCCAGAACGGAGTCTATAAGAGCCCCGACAGCGGTGCTACCTGGATTCCGCTGGGCGGCCTGCCAGCAGGCGCGGCCTTGGGTGGCAACAATGCCAGCGGCGCCGTGCGGCTGGAATCGGGCAAGGGTGCGGGCATTGTTTACGCTTCGCTACTCACCCTAGCAACTACTCCGCCGCTGAAGGTCACGGCGGTGCAACGCTTCCGAAGCGGCGATAGCGGCTCCACCTGGAAGGCGCTGGCCGCCTCGGGCGGCAGCCTGGAGAACCGCTCCTGGCACCTGCTGCTGGCGGTTGATCCTGGCGACGGCGATCACGTCTTTGCCAACGACGCCTACAGTCTGTGGGAGAGCTGGGATGCGGGCAAGAGCTGGTCGCAGGCCGATGCCGGCATCGGGTATCTCTCGTTCATCAACCACTTCGATTTCGTGAACCTGACCTTCGATGCGAACAGGAAGGCAGTCATCACCGCCGACCAGGGTGTGCTGCGCTACGATCCCGCCGCGAAAAGCTGGACCTCGCTGATGGGAGACCTGGAGGTCTCCGAGTTTTATACCATCGGCCTAGATCCCAAAACCGCGGGGGTGGCCTACGCCGTGGGACAGGACATCTTCTGCGAGAAGTACACCGGACAGACCGAATGGAACGTGATGGAGGGAGCCATCGGCGAGACCGGCAAAATCATCGTCGACCCCAAAAACTCCAGCCAGCTGTTCGCCTTTAACCCGGGGGACACCAGCAATTTCGTGCGGCAATCGGCGGACGCAGGTTCCACATGGAACACCATCTTTCCGGCAGCCCTGCTAAGCGCCTCGTTCCTGAATATCTACAACCAGACGGGCGGCTACGGCTTTGCTTACGCTTCCCAGAAGGCGTTTGCCCTGGATCCCTCGAACCCCGCGCGGCTGCTGGCGGTGGCCGATCGGGTCTTCCAGACCACCAATGCGGGCAGCGCCAGCCCCACCTGGACACCGATCAGCGGCGTCCTTTCGAAGGACCCCAACAACCCGTTCGTGATCGCAATCGCCATCGCGCCCTCGGATGGCGACACTGTGTATGCGTCAAGCCAGGACGGTCATCTTTGGGTGACGTACAACGACGGCGCGACGTGGAGCGAATGCGACAGCGGAATCGCCGGGGCGGTCATTGACCTGCGCGTCGATCCCGCCGACAGCAACCATGTATTTGCTATTACGGGGGGCGGCGTCTGGCACCTGCAGTCCTCGGGGCTGCCGTGGGTGAAGATAACGGGGAGCATCCCCGGCAATCTGGGGCTGCGCTCGCTGTTTGTTGTGTGGGAGCCGGCGGTTCCGGCACTGTTTGTCGGCACCGACCGTGGCATCTATCGCTCGTTCGACCTGGGCGGCAACTGGAGCAAATGGGTGCAGGGCCTTCCCAACACAAGCGTGAACGATCTGCAGGGTGAGATCATCGGGGGTGAACTGCTGCTGGCGGCCGGCACCTATGGCCGGGGTGCGTGGGAGATTCTGGTGCGGCCGTGGGGCTCGGTGGCGACTGCCATCGCCAATAGCGGCAACTTCGGCAACGTCTGCGTTGGTTCGTTTGCCGATGAGCTGCTGACCATCGACAACAACGGCTGGGGGCCGCTGCTGATAACGAATATCGCCTCGTCAGATTCCGCCGACTTCGAGCCGCCCAGCGTGGTTTCCTATCCCCTCCTCATCAATGCCGGCGAATCGATCGAAGTAGTCCTCCGGTTCCAGCCCACCGGCCCCGGCCCCAAGTCCGCGACGATCACCATTTTCAGCAACGATCCCGGCGGGCCACACAAAATCCAGGTAGCCGGCAACGCTCCCACGCCGCGGCTAAGCCTGATGATGGCCAATTCGGGCGACTTCGGAAAGACCTGCGCCGGCTCCTTCAGCGATGAACCGCTGATACTGAACAACAGTGGCCAGTGCATGCTTCTGGTGACGGGCATAACTTCGTCTTCCGCCGAGTTCGTCGTGCCGCAAGCGCTCACTTACCCGCTGAGCATCGCACCGGGAAACTTTCTGCCGGCGCCGATCCGCTTCGCGCCAGCCAGCATTGGCCCGAAATCGGCGACCATCACGGTGCTCAGCAACGATCCCGCCGGGCCGAAAACCATCGCGGTCTCCGGCCAGGCGCCTTCGGGGCAGCTGGCCGTCACCGGCTCGACCAATTTCGGCGGCGTGAAGGCCTGCTGCTGCGCCGACCGGGCGCTCTCAATCTGCAACGTCGGCGCCTGCGATCTGCATGTAAAGAGCGTGGCTTTCAGGCGCAAGAGCCCTCATTGGAAGTTGCTGAACAATCCCTTTCCTGCCACGCTGCATGCCGGTTCGTGTCTGTGTCTGGTGCTCCGTTACAAAGCGACGGAAAAGTGTCCCCGGCCCTGCGAGCTGGTCATCGAGAGCGACGATCCGGTTACTCCGGTCAGGACTCTGGACGTGCTGGCGTACACCATCTGGGACGATTGTGGCTGCAAGGAGCACTGCGAGGAGTGCCGGCAGGGACGCTGCGACGAACATGGCAAAGGCTGCAGCCAGGGTTACCCGTGCTGTTGCGAAGACGATGAAGATGAGAATGAAACCTGATCCGGAAGCGTGGACGTACCCGTGCGTAATCGTGAGGAGAAGATGATGCATTTCATAGAACAGATTTTTCATGTTGTGCCGGATGGCGGCACGGGTGTGCTGGAGCTGGGCATCGTGCTGGTTCTTCTGACGCTGCCGCTCGCCGGCTCCGTGCTGCGAAGGAAACGCGCGTCCCGGGAGCGATCCCGCTAGCGGAGCTGAATGCTCTGCAACATGCGCTCGTAGGTGGGCTGGAAGCGCGCAAATTCCGCCTGCGGCGCGACAAAGACAAGGTACAGCACGGAACCGTCTGTCTTGGGAAGCGTCACCAGCCAGTCGCGTTCCTTCTGCGGCTGGCCCTTCGCATCCGGAAATGGCGATGTGGATTGCATATCCACCGAGCGGCCCTGGACTCCGGCAACGGTAACCGGCTGCGCGCTGCCCACTGGCTTCAGATCGCCGCCGCTGCTCTCCAGTTCGCGAACCAGCTCTGAGGTCAGCTGATCGATGTTCAGGGCCTGGCCGTTCTGTGGCCGCACTCCATTGAGGACTACGCCATATCCGATGCTGTTGCCGGTGACCCCGGCCTGCGGCGCGATTCTGACGTCCTCGCCCTTCTGCGCGGGAGCCATCACCTGCCAGTTGTCGGGATGCGCGATCTTCAGCGGGCCAAGGTCGGTCGTCACCAGCCGTGAGCCGGGCAGAACACTTTCGAGCGCAACCGGACCGGTGCTGCCTCCGGCTTGCGCAGAAGCCGGCGCCGTGACCGCGACTCCCGCCGGCGCTTTGAAGACCGCTCCGTTCTGTTGGTTCAGCCGGGCCCATTGGCCGCTCTTCGCTCCCTGGGAGATTTGCTCGGCGGTATAGACCCTGACGCTGGCGGCGTGCTGGCGCGCCGCATTGAATGCCGCACTGCTGGTCTGATATCTCTTTGGCGGCCAGTTTGCGATCTCCTGCTGGATGGCCTGCTCGCGGTTTCCGGGATTGGGGTGGTCGCTGAGGAACTGCGGACCGGTTCCGCCCTGGGCCGCCAGCTTCTGGAAGAAGTCGGCCAGCGCCCGCGGGTTGTACCCCGCCTTATACATGATGATGGCGCCCACAGCGTCGGCCTGCGCCTCATCTTCGCGGGAATACTTCAGGATGATGCCCTGCGCTCCAAAATTGATGCCGGCCTGCGCCAGTTGGCCCAGCACGCCGTGCGACGCGGCACCAAGAATGGCTCCGGCAATGCCGGCGAGGGTCGCAGCGGTCTGGGTCTTGCCCGCCTGTTTGGCGGAGTGCTGCATATAGACATGCGACATTTCGTGGGACATCACCCCTGCCAGTTCCGCCTCATTGGCGGCCGCCGTGATGGTGCCGACGTTGACGAACATGGGACCGCCGGGCAGCGCGAAGGCGTTGATCTCCTTCTGCGGAATGACATGGAATTCAAACGGCCACGAATATTGCTGCGGTATGGTGGCCGCCAGCTTCTGGCCGAGCTGGCGGATGTACTGCGTTTCCGGACTGTTGTCAGGCAGCACGGGCATCTGCTGGTAAACCTGCGATGCCGCCTGGAAGCCCAACTGGATCTGCTGCTGCCGGCTTAGCGGAGCCTTGCCAGGATTGGGAAGCTCTGGGCCCGCAGTGGCGGCGTAACCCAGGGTTACGGACAGCACCAGCGCCGTTGCCATGCTTCGTGAAACCCGCTTCGCACCTGCTCGATGTTTGCTCATCCTACCGGCTCCTGGTTCAGGAATATCAGCGGCCCGGCCATGCCGTCTGAAATTAATTTCTAAAGATGCAAGATTCGAAGGCAGCGACAGGGAAGGGGCGCACCGCAACTCCGGCCAGGCTGCAAGCCACCGGCTGACTTGCGGGTCCGAGGCAAAATCGGCTTGCAGCCGACAACAATCTCACGAGAGACCCCTGCTGGTCACCTCTTCCGGCGGCGATCCTGCCATCATACCCTGCGCCAGCACCAGTTCGCGCGTCTCGCGCCGGATTGACGGCAGATGCAGCCGGAACAGTGCTGCTCCCGCCATGCAGGTCAACCCACCGAGGGCAACCGTCCAGGGCGCGCCCAGACGATGAGCGACAGCTCCGGCCGAGAGCGCTCCGAAAGGCGCCATGCCCATGAACATCATGGAATAGACGGCCAGGATGCGGCCGCGAAGCTGATCCGGCACCATGGCCTGAATCAGCGTGTTGGAGGATGCCATCTGCACCATCATGAAGAATCCGACGGGTAGCAGCAACAGGGTAGAGAGCCAGAAGAATCTGGAGAAAGAAAACAGAATCAGGCTGAGCCCGAAACCGCCGGCGCAGAATGCGATCAGCCTTCCCAACCCCCTGACGCCAACCCGGGCCGCAAGACTGGCGGCCCCGAGCAGGGCGCCAATCCCGGTAGCGCCCATCAGAATGCCCAGCCCCCTCGCGCCTCCGTGCAGGATCTGATCGGCAAAAACCGGCATCAGCACGGCATAGGGCATGCCGACGAAACTCACCAGTCCGAGCAACAGAAGAATGGCGCGGATGGGCGCGGTGTTGCGGGCGAAAGCGAAGCCTTCGAGGAGATTTTCCAGCGGCGAGCCCTGGTTGGCCAGATTCGCCGGATGTTGGATGCGCATCATCAGCAGTCCGGCGATGACGGCAATGTAGCTGACCGCGTTGGCGAAGAAACACCAGCCTTCGCCAATGGAGGCCACCAGGATGCCCGCGACGGCCGGCCCAATGATGCGCGCGCCGTTGAACATGGAGGAATTCAGGGCAATGGCGTTCATCAGATCCTCGCGGCCCACCATGTCCATGAGGAACGCCTGCCGGGCGGGAATATCAAACGCATTCACCACGCCCATCCCGGCAGCGAGAACCATGATGTGCCATACCTGCACCCGACCGGACAGCGTCAGCGCGGCCAGAATTGCCGCCAGAATCATGGACGAGGTCTGGGTGGCGACGACGACGTGCTGCCGGTTATGGCGGTCGGCAACAATTCCGCCACCCGGCGCCATCAGGAAGACGGGGATCTGGCCGGCGAAGCCGACCACGCCCAGCAGAAACGCCGAGTTGGTCATGCGATAGACCAGCCATGCCTGCGCCACGGTCTGCATCCAGGTGCCGATAAGCGAAATGAGCTGGCCAGCAAAGAAAAGCTGAAAGTTGCGATGGCGGAGCGCACGAACGGCCAGCGCCAGCTTCGAATCCGGCGAAGCCGGGCGCGCAAACTCTTTTTCCTGCTGCGCTATGGAGCTCAGGAACTCGCGCTCAGGATGTTGGGACTGCCTGGCCATCGATGCTTTGATGCTCGGAGGAAAACCGGCAGGCGGTTCTCGCGTGGCCCAAGGTAATGGCCACTATCCAGAATACTTCAACTCGTGCGACCTTATAATCCTGGATATCGTCCTGACTTGGCGCACGCAACCACAGCTTCCGAACCAGGCTCAACCTCGACGATTCCTCCCACGCGCCGGTTCTTTCGTCTGGTCAAAGGGATCGTGCTGCGTTCGGACGCGATCTACCGTCTTAACCTGCGAGCAAGGTTCGGCGCTGCCACCCTGTCGCAAACGCCCGGTGTCAATGTCATGAATGGAACGTTGAAGAGCCGCGCGGAGTGGCAGGCAGCTTTTCAACGCGCGCGGGCGTTGCACATGCCGCTGCATCGCGGCGAGGAGAAGAACTGGGACCATCTTGCGGCGGTCTCGACCATCCTCGCCAACACCGCCCGCTCCGCGCGCATTCTTGACGCCGGGGCCGAAATCTACAGCAATGTCCTGTCCACACTGTTCCTCTATGGATATCGCGAACTGCACGGCATCAACCTGAGCTTCAGCGCGCCCACGCGCCGCGGTCCCATCCGCTACATTCCGGGCGATCTGACGCACACTCCGTATCCGGACAGCTTCTTCGATGCGATCACCTGCCTGAGCGTGATCGAGCACGGTGTACCTTTACCTGAGTACTTTCGGGAGATGTACCGGCTGCTCAAGGCCAACGGCCTGCTGATTACCTCGACCGACTACCACCCCATCCCAATCGACACGCGCGGTCAGATGACGCACGGGACGCCGATCAAAATCTTTTCCAGAGCAGATATTGAGTCGGCTCTTGAGCTGGCAAAAGCAGCCGGCTTTGAGCTGACGGGCCAGGTCGACCTGAGCAGCGAGGAAACGCCGATCCGATGGGAGCCTTTTGGACTGGAGTACACGTTTCTGCTCTTCACGCTGCGCAAGCCGGCGCAAGATCCGTGAAACTGCCGCGAGATCAGCGCCCGAATTCCAGCAAAATAATGCCCTGATATCGGCTCACCGCCGACTCGCCAAAGATGGACTGCAACCTGGCGGAAAGCTGGGGAGAGTAGTCGCGCAGAGTGTTTCGGCCGGGGCCCTGATCGCGCATGAGGATCCACACGTGACGGAATGCGGGGGGGTTGTCCAGCGCACGATCAAGGCTGTGCTCGTCTTCTCCTCTCTCGTAAAAACGCGGGAAGGAGCGTAGAGGCGGCGCATCCGCGCGGTGCAGATCGTAGTAGTAATCGAAGCCGGTACGCGCGAAGAAAGGGAAGATTACAACCGCGTCTCCCGGCGCGGCGGAGGCGAGGACGGCCGCCGTCGCGCTGCGCCAGTCTTCGCGAGGCTTGCGGTATCCCAGAAAGATATTCACGACAGACAGTGCGCACAGGGCGAGCACCAGCCACAAACCCAGACGGCGCGTGGGCAGCGCCACCATACCGCGCCCTGCCAGCATGACGGTGGCCGGCAGAGAAAAAATGAGATAGCGCTGCACGAACAGGGGCTCCCGGATGGAGATCAGCGCGAGGAGGACAGCCGGCAACACCGCCCATGAAACCAGCAACGCGCCGCGCCAGAAGATCTCCGGCTGTTGCCTGCTTACTCGATCGCGCCAGATTGCCCGGAGCGCCGCTATCCATAGAATGGCGGAGAGTACCAGCTTCTCACCGCTGCCGCCCAGGAAGAGGGCAAGATGCAATAACTGTTTGGGGGTCGCTCGTGGCCATGGCGGCAGCGAAGGGTCATGCACCGGGGCGCGAAACAGGAACGGGAGACCGGGCGCGGTCAA
>DATJAI010000055.1:0-8534 GCA_035516415.1 Binatia bacterium
GTCGGCTGCCTGAGCGGCCATCGGACAACTGTGCAACGAGCCGTCAGGTCGAATCGTGGTCAGCAACGCAACCCTGAGTCCGCTGATCAGCTCGTTCAGTCTTGCCACAGGATCGGAGGTTTGCGCCATGTAAGCTCCGCAACGCAGGGAATCGCAGCTCGCCGGAGTTATCCGGCGGCGGCAGCGACATCGGCCGCTACCTCGTCCGGTTTCCAGGCGTTTCCTGAGTATACCTTGAGCACTTTTCCATCTTTGCCGATCAGCACGGTGCTCAGACCGTGCACGATCTGGCCATCTTTCGTGTCATACGCCAGACCAAAGAAATTCGCCGCCCGGCGCACCTGCGCGGGGGAGCCGGAGGCGAACTGCCAGTGCTGGAATCCGGGGTCAAGCCGGCCGGCATATCGTTCGCCGTAGCGGCGCAGTTCGGCCGGCCTGTCGTGCTCCGGATCGATGCTGATGCTGAGAAGCTGCGCTGCCCGGAATGCGGCAGGATTCTTCTGCAGGTCCTCCAGGACCTGCGCGAAGTTGCTGCTCAGGCGCGGACAATAATCGGGAAACGGACAGCGCGTGTAGATGAAGGTCAGCAGCAGCGGCTTTCCGGCGAACTGGCTGAAGTGGATCGTGCGGTCGTTCTGATTCGTCAGCGTGAGATCAGGAACCTGCTCGCCCGGCTGCGGAATGTGAAGCTGCGAACCTGGGCCTCCGGTGCTCTCGCCCACCTTGCTGAAGCTGACGTCCTGCAGCTCCGCATGATCGCTGACCACCAGGGTGGCATGCACCTGGTCGCCCGGCGCGATGGAGCGGAATACCCATTCGTCACTTTTGCTGACCAGGTACGGCATGGTCATGGCTTCCATGACGCCGGGAATCTCCCCATGCGCGATGGTCAGTTCCCGGCTCGCGGCATCGACCGCGACCACGCGGCCCTGTAACTCGTAACGCTTTGCGGCGGGCTGATGGGAGCAGGAGACACAAACCCACAGGGCGATGAAACAGAAGAACGTTGCCCAGGGTCCAATCACGGAACGCAATGAATGAACACGCATAGCTCATTCATTGTAGAGAACCGTTTCCGGATGCTCCACTAACCGGCCCCGCGCTTCAGCACCTCGTAGAAGGCGTGCAGACCGTTAAAGATGATCTGGATGCCGATGCAGACCAGGATAAACGCCGAAAGCCGTATGAGGATGCTGCTTCCGGTCGGACCGAGCAGTCGCTGCAGGCCCTCGGAAAACCGGTAGCAGAGGAAAATCGTCAGCCCGATGAAAAGGATGCCAACCACCGCTGTCAGCGCGCTGAAGATAAGCTGCAGGTGACGTTCTTCGTGCAGATTGCTTCCCAGCGTCAGGGCCACCGCAATCGATCCCGGACCTACCGTGAGCGGCATCGTCAGCGGGTAAAATGCGCGCGCGAAAATCTCCCGGCTGTCGGGCGCAGTCCTGACCTGGCGGTCCTCGGTGTCGCTCTGCCGATTCAGAATTTTCCATCCCGCGACGGTGACCACAAGCCCGCCTCCCACCTGCACTGCCGCCAGGCTGACCCCAAAAAACTCCAGCACGTACGATCCGATGAACAGGGACGCGACCAGCAGCGCGACCCCATTGATGGCCACTCGCAGAGCTACTGTACGGCGAACCGCGTCGGAGTAGCCCAGGGTCATTTCGGCGAAGATGGGCGCGATGCCCAGCGGGTTCACGATGGGCAGCAGGGCGGCGAAAACCAGCAGTACATCCCGGACGACAGCGTGCATCGCAGCCCCAGCATAGCCGACCACTTTGCGCTTGCCAATGCGCATCAGCCTCGTTGACTTGCGCCGGTCCTGCGGGTTCAATGAAGAAACGGCTGCGGCTGACAGTGGCTGCCGGTCAACCATGGGAATCCCGCCCCGCACATACGGCGCGCTTCAGGTCAGGCTGCGCGAGTCGCTGGTGACCCGCGCTCTTGTGATGCCCGTCCAGCAGTTCATCCATATCCAGGGCATCAGCAGCATTTTGCTGCTGGGCGCCGCCATTGGCGCCCTGGTCTGGGCCAATTCGCCATGGCGCGGCTCCTACCATCACATGTGGGAGATCGAGCTCACCGTGTCGCGGCTTCAGTTGCCGGTGCACGCGTGGATCAATGACGCGCTGATGGCGATCTTTTTCTTCCTGGTCGGCATGGAGATCAAACACGAGATCGTGCACGGCGAACTGGCCGACCTGCGCCGGGCCGCGCTGCCGGTTTTTGGCGCGCTGGGAGGAATGATCGTTCCCGCGCTTCTGTTCGCCGTCCTCAATGTCCGGCATCCCGGCCATCACGGCTGGGGCATTCCCATGGCCACCGATATCGCGTTCTCGCTGGGCGTGCTGGGAATGGTGAAAGGCATCCCGTCAGACCTGAAGATCTTCCTGCTCACGCTGGCCATCGCCGACGATATCGGCGCGATCCTCGTGATTGCGGTTTTTTACAGCGCATCGGTGGACCGGGGAGCGCTGTTCGCGGGTCTGGTAATCCTGGCATTGATCTTCGTGCTCATGAAGGTAGGCATCTCGCAACCCGTGCTCTATTTCCTGCTCGGCGCCGGCTTCTGGGTGGCGATTCTGCGCTCGGGAATTCACGCTACCATTGCCGGCGTAATCCTGGGCTTCATGGTGCCGACCACAGCCGCTCTGTCGCTGGAACAGTTCCGGGACATCGCCACCGAGATGTCCTCAGGGTTTCGTGATGCCATGGCGAGGGGCGAGCTGCAGGAGGCCAAGAACCTGCTGGGAAGCTTCGACGCCCTGCTGAACAATACCGAGTCGCCGGCCGAGCGCCTGACCCGGCTGCTGAACGACTGGGTATCTTTCCTGGTGCTGCCGCTGTTTGCCCTGGCCAATGCCGGAGTAACGTTCTCCGGCGGAGCATGGCGCGATCTGCTGACCAGCCGCATCGCCTGGGGTATCATCCTCGGTCTGGTCCTCGGCAAGCCGCTGGGCATTGTTGGTTTCGCCAAAGCCGCCGTCGCCGCCGGCCTCGCGCAAATACCGGCCGGCATCACCTGGCGACACCTGAATGCGGTCGGCATGCTGGCCGGGATCGGCTTTACGGTTTCCATCTTCATCAGTTCCCTCGCCTTCGACGATGCGGCGCACCTGATGGAGGCGAAGGCGGCTGTGCTGGGAGCTTCCGTACTTGCAGGTCTGCTTGGTTATCTGGCTTTACGGGGTGCCGGTTCCCCGGCGCAAAGCAGCAGTTCTGTCCCTGTTCCGGCGGCATCAGGAACCACGGTCGCATCCCATTGAACGGGGCAGGCTGGGCGGCGAACGGTTACAATCTACCAATCAGCGGCCACCCGTTTTGATTGCGCGTTCGTCCCGTAAAGATGTTTCCTCGCCGGTAACGCCGTTCCGGCGCTGTACCCCGGTTCCGTGCCGCCACCGGAAGCCCTCTGGTCCGGCAGTACAACGAAAGGAAAAGCTATGCGTTCCCGAATGTCAGCTCTCGTGCTTGCGTTAGTCCTGACCGTAAGTTTCGCGGGTTGCAGCAAGAAGAACCAGAGCCAGAACCAGCAGCCGGCGAACCCGGCCTCACCGGCTCAGGAGAATCAGCCCTCAGCAACCACATCGCAAGCCGGTCAACCAGCGCAGAACCAGCAGCCGATGGCTCAGGCTACCGCGCAGCAACAGCAGGCGGCGCAGCCTGCGGCGCCACCCCCGCCTCCGCCGATCGTGGTTCCCGCGGGAACTTCGGTGGTGGTCCGGATGGGCAACACAATTAACACCAAGACCGCCAACGCCGGCGACACCTTTACCGGTAGCGTGGCGCATCCGGTGGCGGTGAATGGCGAGGTGGCGATTCCTGCGGGCGCCGGGGTCACCGGCACTGTGGTCGAATCGAAATCACCGGGAAAGTTCAAAGGTGAAGGCGTCCTGGCGATCGCGCTGACTTCAATCAATGTGCGTGGCGTACCAACCACGGTCGAGACCTCGCAGTATGCCGTGAGCGTGAAGGGCAAAGGCAAGCGGACAGCGGTAATGGCCGGAGGCGGCACCGGTGCGGGGGCGCTGATCGGCGGGCTCGCCGGCGGCGGCAAGGGCGCGCTGATCGGCGGCCTCGTCGGCGCAGGCGCCGGCACCGCGGGCGCGGCTTTCACTGGAAACAAGGAAGTCCAGATTCCGGCCGAAGCGGCGGTCACTTTCAAGCTCTCGAATTCGATCACGGTCACGCCATCGGGGAAGAAGGGCTCGGAGGATCAGTCCGGAAACAACCCCTCGACGCCAACCCAATAACCGACAAGGAGCAAAAAATAAGGGAGGCCGGAAGGCCTCCCTTTCTGTTGTCGGTTGCAAGCGGGTCGCGAAGGGCGGTCACGACGCGACCATCCCTCCGCGGTAGCGGGGGAGGAAAAATTTCCAGGCGATCGCTCAGGCAGCACGGCGGTGAATGGCGTCGCGCACTCTGTTGCGCATGCCTTCACTCCAGTCCTTCAGACCATGATTTCTTCGGCCATGCTCTTCCACGCGCTGCATGACCTCTTCTTCCGTGCGGCCGCTCGTTTCCCAGCGGCAGTCGGCATTGCCCATATCGGAGCAGCGGAAGGTATGAGCTGTTCCGCCCTTGCTGGTGTTCATGGAATGGGCACTGGCGCTGGTACGCCGCGACAGGTCTGCCGGGTTGTCGCCTCCGCCGGCATTCGACCGCGCAGCGCCGCTCGCGCGCTGTGACGCTGATGTCTGACTGTCTCCGGGATTGCCTTTCATCTGCCCGCTCCGGGTTGCTGACGGATCGCTCTGCGAGAGTACACGCCGTTCATCGCTGGTGTTGCCCCATGCTTCCGTGCCGGTCGTGGGCGCGGAGGGGTTGATGGCTCCCTGTTGGGAATGGAGGTTGGGATTCGTGCCGGGAACGTTTTTCGCTGTTTCCTTCTTCGCAGTGTCTTTTGGCATGCAGCCCTCCTCAATCTGCGCGAAGTTCATCATGACGCGAATCCAGAGCTGAATGGGGCAAAATCGAAAGCTGCACCGCGAATTCGGGAGCTGCAATAACTCCAGCGCTTGCAACTATTTTGCCGCCGGTCTCATCCTCGCCCGGCGTTCCCGGGCCCAGCCTTCCTTGTTGACCTGGCGGCCGCGGGCCAGCGCCAGCGCGTCTTCCGGGACATCTTCCGTAATGCACGACCCCGCTCCGATGTAGGCGCCGCGCCCGATGCGCACCGGGGCCACCAGCGAGGTATCGCTGCCGACGAAGACGCCGTCTTCGATGATGGTGCGGTTTTTGGCTGCGCCATCGTAATTGCAGGTGATGGTTCCGGCGCCGACGTTCACCCCCTCGCCAATTTCGGCGTCGCCGAGGTAGCTGAGGTGATTGGCTTTGGAGCCCCTGCCCAGCCGTGTCTTCTTGGTTTCGACGAAGTTGCCCACTTTTGCGCCTTCCCCGATATCGCAGCCCGGCCGCAGCCGCGAATAGGGCCCTAGCTGCGCGCCGCTGCGCACCGTCGAGTCTTCCAGGAAGCACCCCGGCAGAATGAGTACGTTGTCGCCGATCTGGCAGTTCGTGATCACCGAATACGAGCGGATCCGGCAGTTGCTGCCGATTTTCGTCCTGCCGATCAGCTGCACGAAAGGCTCGATCACGGTGTCGGCGCCAACCTCCACGTCAGAATCGATATCGCAGCTCTTGGGGCGAAAGATGGTGGTGCCGGCCAGCATCAGCTCGCGGGCTTTGCGGGCGCGCAGCCGGGCATCGAGCTCCGCCAGTTCGATACGCGTATTGACGCCCACCACTTCCTCCGGATCATCCGCGCGCAGGGCCATCACTTTTTCTCCCGATTTCCGCAGCCGCTCGGCAATGTCTGTCAGGTAATACTCGTGATGCGGGTTAGCGGTCCCCAGCTTGCCGATGTGACGGTAGAGCGGGCCGGTGGCGAAGGCGTAAATTCCGGAGTTGATCTCGCGCTGCTCTTTCTGCCTTCCCCGCAACGCACTCTGTTCGACGATGCGTTCGACCTCGTCCGTCTGTCCGCCTCTGGCCAGCCTGCGGAAGATCCTTCCATAGCCTGTCGGGTCCGCCACCTCGGCGGTGAGCACCGTCATGGCAGCGCGGGAAGCGATATGGAAATCGCGCACCCGCGCGATGGTTGCAGGGGTGATCAGCGGGACGTCGCCGGAGAGCACCAGCACATGTTCGAAGGATTCGAGCGCCGCGCGCGCTTCCATCATGGCGTGCCCGGTCCCGCGCTGCTCGCGCTGCAGCACAAAGCCGACGCCGGTGGATTGCACGGCAGCCCGCACCGCCTCCGCTTCATGGCCGATGATGGCGAAGATGTTCTGCGGCGCCACCACCCGCGCGGCCGCCGCGATCACGTGGGCCAGCAGCGGCTTGCCTCCGATTTCGTGCAGTACCTTGGGGCGGTTGGACTTCAGCCGCGTGCCTTTTCCGGCGGCGAGAATCGCGATGGCGAAGCTCGATGACTGGTTGCTGTGGCGGCGGGCAGAGGCGCGGGTCCTGGGCATGAGGGTTGACGATCAGAGTTTCCCGGCATCCATTATGGCAGGGCGGCAACCGGCGAGTCGCGTACCTGCGTCATGAGCCGCAGCAGGTCCTGCGCCACCCGATACGTGTCATGGCGGGCGATCAGTCCCTCGAGGGGGTGCACCTCCTCCATCAGGTACTCGCCCGTGACCGGCCTGACGCCCATGGCTTCGATCTGCGCCACGTCGGGCTCGATCTGCGACTGGCGCTTTTCCGCGTATTTCGCCGCCAGCTCCGGCGATGCCGGCGTGCGGTTCACCAGCGCATAATCGAAGAATTCGTGACGCGCATGCTTGTACAGGGCGCGGATATGGTCCGAAGCCGTCAATCCCAGGCTTTCGTTGGCCTGGGTCATCAGGTTGCAGACAAAAACCTTTATCGCCGGCGAACCGGCGATGGCGCGCGAGACGTCGCGCACCAGCAGATTGGGCACCAGGCTGGTGAACAGCGAACCGGGGCCGATGGTGATCAGGTCCGCGCTGCCGATGGCCTCCAGAGCCCGGGGCAGCGCCCGGGCGTTTGCCGGCGCCATGCGCAGCTCCACGATGCGGCGATCGCTGGCGGTAATGTTCGTCTCACCACGCACCACCGAGCTGTCGTCCATGATGGCGTAAAGCTGTGCGTTGCTCGTGGTAGCAGGATAGATATGCCCGCGGGTGGCGAGAATCGTCGCCGACTGCTCGATCGCCTGGGCAAAGTCGCCGGTAATGGCGGTCATCGCCGAGAGGAACAGGTTGCCGAAATTGTGCCCGCCCAGTCCTTCCCCGGGAGGAAAGCGATACTGAAAGAGGCGCGAGAGCAGTGCCTCCTCCTCCGACAGCCCCACGATGCAGTTGCGCACATCGCCCGGAGCCGGCAGGTTCAGCTCCCGGCGCAGCCGGCCGCTGGATCCGCCATCGTCGCTGACGGTGACGATGGCCGAAAGCTCGGAGAAATACGGCAGCGAGGTGGAAATCTCCTCCTCCGCCGGGACCCTTACGTAGTGCTTCAGGCCGTGCAACAGCGTGGAAAGTCCCGTGCCTCCGCCCATGGCCACGGCTTTGACGGCCCATTCGGCGGCGGAGATGGGATAGCTCGGCATGCCTCGTCTGGATGTTCGGAAGCTAATAACGCCACTTCTCGGCTTCCGCTGAAGCTTCGGCGCTGGTATCAGGATAGAGCAGTTCGGTAAAACGCGGGTCGTCGGCCAGGTTCCGGAAATCGGAGTCGTTGCGTGCCTGGTAGCGGTTTGCCGGATTCAGGCGTATGGCCTCGCTCAGGTTGCTGATCGCCTCCGGGAACCGCCCGGTCAGGCAATTGAGGGCCGCCACTCCATACCAGATGAAGTCCAGCTTGGGGGAGCTCCTGGTCAGCGTCTCGAAATGCTCCCGCGCGCTGACGTAGTCGCCCATGTTCATGAGCGACACCGCGTAATCAAACTGCTCCTCGGGTGTCCTGAACTGGGTGGAAGCCCGGCTCATCTGCTGGTTGCAGGTGTTCAGATGTACCGCCGCCCGGTCCGCCAGCTCCGGGCTGGGACCGGCCAGCACCTTCTCGAAATACGCCTTCGCCTTGTCGTATTTGTGGCCCTGCAGCGCCTTCAGCCCGGCTTCATAGTTTTGCACCGCCTGGGCAAAGCGGGGATCGTCCGCCACCTTCATGGCCTTGTTACCTCGGCTGGTATCTTCCGGCCCCGTGCGGGACCCCGGCAACGGCTTTGCCGGGCCGCTTTTGCGACCGCCTTCCTTTCGGTTGTCTGCGGGTTTCCTGTTCATGGGGCAAGGGTTCCTGAGTCGCGCGACAAGCCATTCCGGGCGCGGAAAGCCCGAGGACATGCAGGCTGTTTCGCTGAGTTATACCTGTAATTCGGGAACTCCGTCAACCCACCCGCCGCGCCTGGTGCATCGTTACTCCTGTTCTCATCCGCTAACAGGTGCCGCTCACGTAACTACTCACTGGCCGCTGTTCCCTGGCAACAGACCACTGCCTTTCAGTGCACGGTCCTCGTCTTGCGCGACATGTAGTCCATCAGCAGGTACTGGCCGAGGGTGTAAGGCGTG
>DATJAI010000056.1:0-20196 GCA_035516415.1 Binatia bacterium
CAATGAGCTTTCACTCAACGACATTCGCGATGCCACCGGCGAGCTTGCCAATATCGCCGGAGGGACCATTCGGACCCTTCGCGCTCCCAACTCGGCCCTGTCGCTGCCCTCGGTGGCTCTCGGACACGATTTCGAATTCACCCTTTCCCAGGGAAAGGTCGTTCAGGCCGCCTCCTTCCTTACTCCCAGCGGCGTGCTGACCATCAGCATCATCGAAAAGGAGGCGCCGCGACAACCGTTGCGGGTCGCGTCCCCGCCGCAATAGGCGCCACCCCCGGAAAACCCAATAACATCCCGCAATCGCCGTCAGCTGCCGAAGTTCATTAACATCCGGTAAAAACCCGGACCGCAACTTCCACCGGGCGCACTGCCGGATGTCCAACCGTCCGCGAGGCAGTTACAATGAACCTCTGCTTCGGTGGCCAGAATCATGAGCACATCGGCGAGAACCCCACCCGGCCGGAGAAGGCGTGGCCCTACGCGAACGACTCCCGCTTCGGTGGGGCGCGACGGTACACAGCCGGCGCGACCGCTCGACGATCCTGCGCTCTACATCAACCGCGAGCTGAGTCTGCTGGAATTTCAGCGGCGGGTGCTGGAGGAAGCACAGGACGAACGCAACCCGGTGCTGGAACGCCTCATGTTCCTGTCGTTCGTCGGCTCCAATCTCGACGAGTTCTTCATGGTGCGGGTGGCCGGGCTGAAGCGGCAGATAGAAAAAGGCGTCAACGATCCCGGTCCTGATGGCATGAGCGCGGCGGAGCAGCTCCGCGCCATTCGCGCCTCGGTGATCCGCCTGTTTCGCAGCGCCCACGAGTGCTGGAGCAGGGAACTGGTTCCCGCCCTGCATCGCGCCGGAGTCCACATCCTGACCTGGGCCGAGCTGACCGACGATCAGCGCGCCACCGCCGATTCCTACTTCCGGGAAACGGTATTTCCCACACTGACTCCGCTGGCCTTTGATCCCGGCCGCCCCTTCCCGCACATCTCCAATCTCAGCCTGAATCTGGCGGTGATGCTGCGCGGCGGCGAAGGCGAGGAACATTTTGCCCGCGTGAAGGTACCCGACTCCCTGCCGCAGCTGGTGCCGGTGAGCGCCGCCGCCCGGACCAGAAGCCGCACCAAGATCATGACCAGGGAGCAGTCCTTCGTCTGGCTGGAGCAACTGGTCACCGCCAATCTCGCCCACCTGTTTCCGGGTATGACCATCCTCGAGGCCCATCCCTTTCACGTGACCCGCGATGCCGATAGCGCGATCCAGGAGCTGGAAGCGGGCGACCTGATGGAAACGGTGGAGGAAGGCGTCTGGCAGCGCCGCTTCGCCGATGTGGTGCGGGTTGAGGTTGATGAAGGCATGCCTCCGCGGGTGCTGGAGATACTCAGCAGCAACCTGGAACTGGACCGGGAGGACATCTACAGGATCAACAGCGGCCCGCTTTCGCTGGTGCGGGTGCGCAACCTCACCAGGATCGATCGTCCGGACCTGAAATATGCTCCCTTCGTTCCGGCCCTTCCCGTGCCCCTGGCAAAGGAAGCAGCGGAGGAAGACGACATGTTCGCCGCTATCCGTCGCGGCGACATCCTCCTGCACCATCCCTTCGATTCCTTTCAGCCCGTGATCGCACTGGTACAGCAGGCGGCCCGCGATCCCGACGTGCTCGCCATCAAGATCACCCTCTACCGTGTGGGCCGCAACGCTCCCGTTGTGGACGCGCTACTGGAGGCGGTGGAGAACGGCAAGCAGGTCGCGGTGCTGCTGGAGCTGAAGGCGCGCTTCGATGAGGAGAGTAACATAGGCTGGGCGCGCAAGCTGGAGGAATACGGTGTCCACGTCGTCTATGGCCTGCTGGGGCTGAAGGTCCACGCCAAGGCCCTCCTGATCGTGCGCAAGGAAGGCGACGTCATCCGCCGCTACGTTCACCTCTCCACCGGCAACTACAACAGCGTAACCGCGCAGCTTTATACCGATATCGGCATGATGACCTGCGATCCGGAGCTGGGCGCCGACTGCACCGATCTGTTCAATTTCCTGACCGGCTATTCCGCCAAGCGCTCTTATCGCAAGCTGCTGGTCTCGCCGGTCACCCTGCGCGCCGGCATCGAGCACCTCATCGAGCGCGAAATCGCACATCAGAAAGCCGGGCGGGGCGGCCACCTCATCTTCAAGATGAACGCCCTGGTCGACAGGAAAATGATCCAGCTGCTCTACCGGGCGTCGCAGGCGGGCGTGAGGGTCCAGCTCCTCGTCCGCGGTATCTGCTGCCTCATCCCGGGAATTGCCGGCGTGAGCGAGAACATCACCGTAACCAGCATCGTGGGCCGCTTCCTGGAGCACAGCCGCATCTTCTACTGCGCCAACAGCGGCAATGAAGAAGTCTACCTGGCCAGCGCCGATCTGATGCCGCGCAACCTCAATCGCCGCGTGGAAGCCGACTTTCCGGTTCAGGACGCCTCGCTGATCCGCCTCCTGCGCGATGAAATCCTGGGGACGTATCTGAAGGAGGTAGCCAAGGCGCGCCATATGACCGCGGAAGGAAAGTACGTGCGCCCCCCGCAATTCGACCGGAAGAACGCATTCAACAGTCAGGAGGCCCTCATCGCCCGCGCGGTCAAAAGACAGGCTGCGCCGCCTCTGCCGCGCCGCACATCCTGAGACAGTCAGCTGGCTGACGGCAGCCCGGATGAAGGACGCATCCAACCATCCGTCCTGCTCCCCAGCAGATCCGGAGGTGCCGCATGCCGCTGGACGCCAGCGAACTGGACCGCAGAGTACAGCAACTTCGCAAGCGCCTGAAGAAGTTCCCCAAAGATCCTGCACCGGACGACGTGCATGATCTGCGCACCAGCGCCCGTCGTGTGGAATCGATTCTCCAGTCGCTGGGCATGGATTCGTCCACAAACGAAAAGAAGCTGCTGGCTGGGCTGGCGTCCGTCCGTAAACGCGCCGGCAAGGTCCGCGACATGGACGTGCTCACATCCGATGTTGTCGGGCTCGGTCTGCAAAACGATCCGGGCTGCATGCTGCGGCTGACAAAGCATTTGGGAACGCGGCGGCAGCGGCACGCGCGCAAGCTCTGCGCAGAGGTGCGGCGGCGGGCCCCCACGCTGCGGCGGCGGCTGAAGAAGTCGCGCCGCAGGCTGGACTCCTCGGTGGAGCACCTCCTCGACATCCGACTCGACGTCGATCTCGACGTCAGCGGCGCCGAACAGGCCCCTCTGCACGCCACCAGCGAGGCCCTCCGGCTTTCGACAGAGCTGGCATCCGTGCCCCGCCTTGGAAAAGACAACCTTCACCCATATCGTCTCGAGGTGAAGCGCCTTCGCTACATTCTGGAGATGGCGGGCGAGGATGGACCGCAGCAGGCTTTCATCGGCGCCCTGAAGCAGGTGCAGGACTTCATCGGCGATTGGCACGACTGGGTTGAGCTGGCCGGCATCGCCCGCGACGTCCTGCAGGACCACAGCGGCTGCGGGCTGGTCAGCAAGATCGAGGCGGCGACCCGGCGAAAGTTCCAGGAAGCGCTGCGCGTCACCGGGCGGATGCGGCGGCAGTACCTCCACGTAGTTGCGGCGCCCGCTGGATCCTCCCGCCGCAGGCACAAACCGGTGCCCCTGCCTGGCCCCGTGTTGCTGGCCGCTTCCGGGATTGCCGCCTGAGCCATCGGCCGAGGTGGCGGCTTATGGCCGATGGCTGAACACCGCTGCCATGGCGAGTTACCATAGAACCTGCATGGCGCAACCCGGCCCCGGCAGAACCGCCACCGTTCGACCTCCCACATTGTGGCATATCCTGCCGCTGTGCCTGGGGTTGCTGGCGGCGCAACCCATCGCCGCACAGAATGCTGACGCCGGCCAGACCTTCACCCTGGGCGGGACCGTCGTCAACTCCGTCACCGGCGAGCCGGTCGCCCGCGCCATGGTGCTCAGCAACGGGGTCTCGGACCGCATGGCATTCAGCGACAGCGAAGGCCATTTCCAGTTCGAGGGCATGCCGCCCGGCCATGTAACCCTGATGGCGCAGAAGCCCGGCTACTTCACCGAGCAGAACCCATCCAATCCGGTTCAGATCGGGCCGGGCACCGGCGCCCTAACCATAAAGCTGGTTCCGCAGGCGGCGATCTTCGGCCGGGTAACCGACGCCGCTGGGCAGCCCATCGAGCACACGCCCGTGCGGCTCACGGCCCAAAGCCTGCGCGATGGACGTAAGCGCTGGGAGCAGCGCGGCATGCAGGAGACCGATGACGATGGGCATTTCCGCTTTGCCAGCCTGATGCCCGGGACCTACTACCTCGCCGCGGGACCGCAGCAGCTGGAGACGCAATTGCTGGCTTCCGGCCAGAAACCCTCAACCGGCTATCCCCACCTTTTCTATCCCGGCGTCCCTGACCTCGCTTCCGCCATGCCCATCCAGGTCACCGCGGGCCAGCAGGCGGAAGCCGATTTCGCTCTGAGTGCGGCGCCGGTCTATGAGGTTTCGGGCAGCGTGAGCGGACGTCAACCCGACCAGGGAGTGGGCTGGAGCCTGTTCACCTCCTCCGGCGACGACATCTCACTGCCGATCATCTTCGACATGGAGACGGGAACCTTCAGGATCGAGGGCCTCCCCGCTGGTTCCTACATTCTCAAGGCGTTCTCCCAAGCAGGCCTGCAACCCTTGCGCGCGGAGCTCCGGCTGACCGTGGCGTCGAACCTGGAAAACCTGCGTCTGGCGCTGGCGCCCGCCATCTCCATTCCCATCGTCACCCGTCTGGACTCGCGGGCGCCGAACCAGACCTCTTCCGCCAGCAGCCAGGCCACGGCTCCCGTCTGGGTCCACCTGGTTGCGGCCGATGCCAGCGGAGGCGAGTCCTTCTCGACCTCCGATCAACGCACTCCCGGCAACCAGACCATGGTGCTGCAGAACGTGGATCCCGGGACCTATTCTGTCGAAGTGATGCCGCAGCCTCCGTGGTATGTCCAGTCGGCCACCTGGGGCCAGACCAATATCCTGACCGACGATATTACGGTTGCCGCCGGGCAGAGCTATCCCCTGGAGATCGTGCTGCGCAACGATAGTGCAAGCCTGACTGCAACCGTAAGGAGCCCGGACGGCGGCGGCGCCGTAGCCACACTCGTTGTTGTTCCCATGGGGGCTTCTAGAGTCTCCGCACGGGTGGTGCACGGGCTTTCCAACACCTTCACCGTAACTGCGCTGGCGCCCGGCGACTATCTCGTGTTCGCCTTCGACCGCATCGATGGTCTGGAGTACTCCAATCCTGAAGCGCTTGAGCCGTACGCCTCGCAGGCCGCGCACGTCACGCTCGACGCAAACCAGAAGGCGCAGGTTGCGCTCGACCTGATACACACCGGAAAGGAACCCTGAGCCACCGTGCCGGCGCGAATCGCATGTTGGATGCTGCTCCTCGGAGGCCTCTTCGCGCAATCGTCCGTCCCGCCCCTGCCGCCGCAACAGCAGCAGCCCGCTCGCATAGCGCCGCCCCCACAGGGCTACTGCATCGCCGGTACCGTGGTGAATTCGCTCACCGGCCAGCCGATTGCCTCCGCTTCGGTTGCCATCGCGCCTCTGGCGCGCGGAGCCGAACGCGAGATATCACGCTCGGCGCTGACCGGAGCGGACGGCCGCTTCTCGTTTGCCGGCCTCGGTCGAGGCAAGTACTCCCTGATGGCCACGGCGCGCGGCTTCTCGCTGCAGTACTTCGACCATCACGATCCTTATGCCACCGCCATCGCTACCGGTCCGGAGTCGGACAGCGAACACCTGGTTTTCCGCCTTCAACCGGACGGCGCCATTGAAGGTGTCGTCACCGATGAGAACGGCGATCCGGTCCAGTACGCGACCGTGCGCCTGTTTCACATGAACACGGAAAGCGGGCAGCAGAAGGTCCTGCCGGAAAACCAGGCCCAGACCGACGATCAGGGCCGCTACCACATCGGACACGTGGCCGCCGGCGCCTGGTACGTTGCCGTCTCGGCACGGCCGTGGTACGCGCAAAACACGCGCGCGCCCGAAATTTACGATGGCAGCCTGAAGGTCGTCTCTCCCTCTGCCCAGGTCCCGCAGCCTGCCGTGACGCTGGACGTCACCTATCCGCTGACCTTTTATCCCGACGCTACGGATTCTGCCAGCGCCACTCCGCTGCGGTTGGCCCTCGGCGAGCGGGCCACGGCGAATGTTGTCCTGCACGCCGTCCCGTCGCTGCATCTGCGAATTCACACCGGCGGAGCGGCGGAAAGTGCGGCCATCGGAAAGATGGTGTTCCCGGCGGTCTCGCAGCGCCTCTTTGGAGGGTACCTGGATTCCATCTCCGAAGCTACCACTTCCTGGGTTGCTCCTGGTGTGATCGAGATTTCCGGACTGGCGCCCGGGCACTACGTGGTGGAAATGCCGGCGTCGCCGGCCGGCTCCAACGACAAAGGGGGACGCGCCTGGTTTCGCGAGATCGACCTGGCCGGCGACACGGAGATCAGCGCCACGGAAGGCCCCGGCTTTGTCGCGCTCGACGGACGGATCCTGGTGGGGAACGCAGCCCATCTTCCGAAGCCGGCGTTTATCGAGCTATCGAATCCCGATACCGGCGAAAGCTTCCGTGGCGACCTCTCCGAACGCGGTGAGTTTGACCTCCGCTCCAACAACATCAGGCCCGGACGTTATCAGCTTCTGCTGCGAAACGCCGGCGGCTTTTACCTGACGAAACTCTCCGCCGATGGGGCCAAAATCACCGGCCGGACCGTAGACATCGGCGCCGCGGCCAGCGTGCACGTAAGCGCGGTCGCGGCGCAGGGCACCGGCCGGGTGAACGGCGCCGCCATGCGCGACAACGAGTCCTTCGCGGGAGCCATGATCGTCCTTGTCCCCCAGGATGCGGCCAACAACGCTCCCCTCTTCCGCCGCGACCAGAGCGACAGCGACGGCACCTTCACGCTTTCCGATGTCGTTCCCGGACAATACACCGTCATCGCCATCGCCAACGGCTGGGATTTGGAGTGGGCCAATCCTACGGTGCTGCAACCCTACCTGAAACGCGGCGAAACGGTCCAGGTCCCGCCCGGGGGAGAACTGAACGTGAAGGTGCAGGTGCAGTAATCGAGATGACGGCCCGCCGATGCCATGCGGCATGTGAATCCCTGGCACTCTGGCGTGTCGAGTGCCAATCTTGACACGTGGTTCCCTGATTTCTAAAATAAGGCTGGCGAATCGGGCGCCCCCTGTTGACAACCTAAATACTTTGGTTAGAGAGGCTTACAAGACTCAGGCACCCATGGGCGAATCTCCGGGAATCGGCAAGCGCGAACGCGAAATCCTGACCGCCATCGTCGAAACCTATATCTCGACCGGCGAGCCGGTGGGCTCACGCACCCTGTCGCGCAGCAATCGTGAGAGCCTGAGCGCCGCATCCATCCGCAATGTCATGGCTGATCTCGCCGATGCCGGCTATCTCGAGCAGCCTCATACCTCCGCCGGACGCGTCCCCACGGCCCAGGCTTACCGCTATTACGTGAAGCAGCTGACCGGAGAGGCCCGCCTCTCGCCGGCTGACCAAAATCTTATTCAGGAAGCCCTCCACGGGTCTCAGGATGTTCAGGAATTCCTGGAGCGCACGTCGCACGTGCTTTCGCTGATCTCGCATGGGGTGGGAGTGACCGTCAGCTCCGCTCCCGGGCAACGCAACGCGCTGGAGCATGTTTACTTCCAGCGTATGGGCGACAGGAAAGTTCTGGCGGTCGTGGTTACCCGCAATGGGCTGGTCCGCGACCGCGTGCTGCGTCTTAACCAGGACCTTCCCATTGCCGATCTGGAAGCCGCTGCCGCCTACATCAACCACAACTTTCGTGGCTGGGAGATGGAGTCGCTGCGCAATGAGGTGATGCGGCGGCTGCAGCAGGAGCGCAGCGAATACGACCGGCTGCTGGCCTCTGTCGAGCAGCTTTGCGAGCAGGGTGCCCTTGCCACTGAGGGTCCGGCGCAATCGGTGTACGTGGAAGGCGCGGCGAACCTGGTCATCACTGAGCAGGACAGGGAGCGTCTGCGCCAGCTGCTCGCCACTCTCGAGGAGAAGCAGCGTGTCCTCGACCTGCTGTCGGCCTATCTGGACGCCCGCCAGGAAGCAGTGCGCGTGGTCGTGGGTCTGGAAGAGGCCGTGCCGCATCTAAATAACATCGTGTTGATCGGCACCCCCGCCCGTTCGGGCGATGAGGTGATGGGTTCGTTGGCCGTCATCGGCCCCACCCGTATGGATTACGAACACGCCATCAGCGCCGTCTCGTACATTGCGCGCCTGTTCGATAAAGTCTGGAACGAGGCGGTATAGGCAGGTTTGCCGTCGCACCTTCGGGGACTCAGGGATAGAGATAGATAAAAGATGCCGTACAGCAAGCACAATGGAGGCTCCCGTACGGAGCTTGACGTAGATCACGAGCTGCCTTCGGCCGAAGGCGAGGAATCCGCCGCGCCGGCGACGGCACCGGAAGAGGGCGGCAAGGGCGCCGGTGTGCCGGTGGCCGAGCTGGAAACCGAACTGGAGAAGGCCCGCGCCGAGTGCGCTGCCTATCTCGACCGCGCCGCACGGCTGCAGGCGGAGTTCGAAAATTTTCGCAAGCGCAACGCCAAAGAGCAGCAGGAGTATCGCGAATACGCTCTGGCCGAGGCGCTCCGGGCGCTGCTGCCCATTCTTGACAGTCTGGACCGCGCGCTCAAGAGCAATGCCGCATCGCTGGAAGATTTTCGTTCCGGCATCGAGCTCATCGACAGGCAGTTTCACGACGTACTGGCCAGGCTGGGGGTTCAGCCGGTGCCTGCCCAGGGCGAGCTGTTCGATCCCAACCTGCACCAGGCCGTGCAGATGGTGGACACCGACGAGGCTGAGGACAACCATGTGCTCGACGAGCTGCAGCGCGGCTATCGGCTGAGAGACCGCCTGCTGCGCCCGGCCATGGTGCGCGTCGCGCGCAATACGAAGTCAAAGTAATCGCCGCGGATGCGGGCTTCGCATGCCTGCATCGGCACGAGCCGGGCGGGCATCGGCGAAGGCAAACGCGGCGCCCCCGGGACATTGGATTTTGCGGCACGCCGCAAGGCGTGCCGCTCGCTAAAGAGGGCTACACTTCTGGCCACCACCGTGAAACGTGACTACTACGAGGTCCTGGGCGTCGCGCGTACCGCCAACGACCAGGAAATCAAGAGCGCCTATCGCAAACTGGCGCTGCAATATCATCCCGACCGCAATCCCGGCAATGCCGAGGCCGAGGAGCGCTTCAAGGAGTGCAGCGAGGCCTACGCCGTGCTGGCCGACAGCGAGAAGCGTGCCCGCTACGATCGCTTTGGCCACGCCGGAGTTGGCGCCGCCGCCGGCCAGGGCTTCGGCGGCTTCGATGCCACCGTCTTCAACGATTTTCAGGACATTTTTGGCGACATCTTCGGTTTCGGCGACCTCTTCGGCGGCCAGCCTGGCCGCCGCCGCTCGCGGGCCCAGCGCGGCGCCGACCTGCGCGAAGATCTGAGCATCCAGTTCGAGGAAGCGGTCTTCGGCGTGACCAGGCAGATGCAGGTGCGCCGTCACGAAGAATGCGACCAGTGCAAGGGCAGCGGCATCGCTCCCGGAAGGTCGCCCATCACCTGCACCACCTGCGGCGGCCATGGCCAGATGCGTTATCAGCAGGGCTTCTTTTCCATCAGCCGCAGCTGCGGCACCTGCGGCGGCACCGGCAAGCTCATCGTCGATCCCTGCAATCAGTGTCGCGGCCAGGGCCGCATCGTCCGCGAGCGCACCGTCACTGTCAAGGTGCCCGCCGGCATCGAGGAAGGCGCGCGCATTCTCTACTCCGGGGAAGGCGAAGCCGGCGTTTACGGCGGTTCCCCCGGCGATCTCTACGTCGTGCTCCACGTCAGCGAGCATGCCTTCTTCGAGCGCGACGGTAAGAACCTGCACTGCGTGGTGCCCATCTCGTTTTCGCAGGCGGCGCTGGGCGCCGAGCTCCAGGTACCCACGCTGGAAGGCATGGAAACGCTGAAAATTCCCGAAGGCACCCAGAGTGGAGCAAACTTCAGGCTGAAGCACAAAGGCGTCCCGGTACTGAACGGCCGCGGCCGCGGCGATCTCATCGTCCAGGTCAGGGTGCAGACGCCGTCGAAGCTCAGCAAGCGCCAGCGCGAGCTGCTGGAGGAGCTGCATGGCACGCTCTCGGTGGAGAACAAGCCGGTGAGCCGCTCGCTGCTCAGCAGGATGAAGGAAATCTTCGGCTAGCCCTGTTGGCGCATATACCCCGATGCGAAATGCAAGCTGCCTGTTCTCCATCCATGTCGAGTCGCCGCCCGGCCTGGAGCGGCCCCCAGAAACTGTCGCAACCGAGCAACGCGTCTCGGATAACCGGCCGCCGAAGATAGTACGGGACTTTCTGGGACGCGGCGACAGGGCGGTCGCCTTTAACTCAGCTTGCGCTTCTTCTGGCATTTCTCGCAGATGCCGTAAATCTGGAAGGTGTGGCGCGTGGGCAGATACCGGTTCCTGCGGCCGATCTCCTGCTCGATGCGTTCGATATCGGGAGAGAAGAACTCCACCGAGCTGCCGCACTCGGTGCACACCATGTGATGGTGATTACGGCGCTGGTACTGGTGCTCGTAACGGGTGATACCGTCGTTAAACGCCACTTCGCTGGCCAGCCCGCAATCGGCCAGCAGCTTCAGCGTGCGATACACCGTGGTGAAGCCAATCCCGTTGTCCTTCTTCCTCACCAGGCGGAAGAGGTCGTCCACCGAGAGATGGTCGCGCGTATCCAGAAAGCTGCGCAGGATGGTGTCGCGCTGCCCGGTGCGCTTCAGCCCCACCCGCTTCAGGTGCCGGTGAAAGACATCTTCCGCTTCACGCGCCATGTGGCGTGAGATGGCCGGCTGGTCGTCGATGCGCTTCTGAAGCATAAGCAGGCCGCTTCGCCGCGGACTTGGCCCACCATTGCAGGCTGGATGCCTTCAGCATAACACCGCGCCGGGCCGGCTCATCTCTTGGAAAGCGCCGGAGCGCGGCTGTCAGCCACCGGGAAGACCACCGAACCCACTCTGCCGGTCTCGTTGTCGCGCACAATCACCTTCACCGCCGCAATGGTACTGCCGCCCGGCGTCGAATCAATCAGCTTCCAGCCCTGCTGCAGCGCCTTCTGCGCGATCTTGGGGGGCATGTCCAGGTTTACGATGCGCGACTTCGTCCCCAGCGGATCGCCGCTGGCGGACAGGGGAATGGCGATGACGTCGAAGCTCAGCTTCTCCTGTCCCGGCATCAGCAGAACGCTGCTGGCGGGCACGGAAACCCTGAACGGAATGGGCGTGTTTGTCCCCGCGCCTCTTTGCCCGGGTTCCACGCTGAAGATGATGCCCGTGTACTCGACCCCCGCGTGGATAGCGCTTCGCAGGTCGTCCTGCTGCTCCTGCAGCGGCGGCTGCCCCGGCGGCCGCAGATAATACGTGGAGCGCGCCCGCACTTCGCCGTGATTCACGTTCACGCTCACTTTCAGCTTGTGCCATCCCGGCTTGCGCTGCTGCTTTGGCACGTAAAAACCCAGCAGGTAGTAGTCGGCGCTTTCCGTCAGCGCCTCGCTGATGCAACTGGTCACGTTGTTGTTCGCTGTGCAGGATTTGCCTCCGGTGCGCCGTGCCAGCTCCTTCATGCCGTCGCGCTCCGCCCCCGAGGCGTCGGGAGGCGCAAGGTACAGGTGCGCCTGCTCGGGATGGATGAATAGCTGCGCCGGCTGACTCGCGTCCCACATCGCTTCCAGCGGCAGGCCCTTCACGTCCACGGGATAAACCACCACGTTGGCCCGGTTCAGTGCGGTAAATGCCCGCTGAAACTCAGGCAGCAGCTCTCCACTCAAATGCCAGCCCCGCATCTGCGGCACGCCGCCGCGTCCCATCAGCGCCGGCCCGTCGGGGACCTCCTGCACAATAGGAAAGCCGGTGGTGAACCACATCACCGTTTTGCGGCCCGGCACGCCCGAGTATGCCCAGGCCAGCTCCTCGAAGCTGCGCAGGGTAACGAGTGCGCCATTGGCGCCTCCCGCTGTGTTGGTCGGCTGCACCTGCTGTATCGCGGCCATCAGGCTGGCATAGCTGACCAGCGTGCCGTCCGCGGATATGTGCGGAATCGCCACCTCCTCCATCTCGTGATGGGTGAACTGGGTTCGCATCTGCCGGATGGAGGCGATCAGCGACGCCACGTCAGTGCTGAACGGATGGATCTGGCGCAGGCCGCCGGAGGTGATCGCCACCAGCGCCAGCGGCTGCCTGGGAGGGTTCGTCTGGAGGTACCGGATGAGCTGGTTTCTCGCCCATCCCTGGAGCTGAATGGGCGTGTTCACCGTGTCGATGGCCAGAATCAGCATGTGCTCCGGCAGCCCGCCGGAGGGCAGGTTGGAGAACTCCTGCGCCTTCGCCGCTCCGCCGGACGGCCTGGCCGCCGGCTGCGCTGCCGGCTGCGGGGACGCCTGCATTTCTTCGAACAGTGCGATCCGCTGCGGCGTGCCGTCGGACTTCAGGACGAATTCCTGCTGGCCGAGCCCATGCAGCGGCCGTTCCCAGCGGTCCATCACCTGCACCGGTACCAGCACCAGCTCGCTGTTGCTGGTGAACGTCGCCTGGGTGTCCGGCGCATCTTGCGGATTGCCGAAGCCGAAACACGACAGCAGAAGTAACGCCAGCCCCGAACTGAACAGCCGCTTCACGCAATCCTCCCCGGAGCGAGCACACATTTTACGATTGCGGGTAGTGGTGCTTCAAACTGCACCACTACCCGATTGCGGCAGAACAGATTTCACTCTCCCGGCGCAACATGACTCACGGGACCACCAGGCGATCGGATTATAGGAGTGCTCCAGGGCGCTGCTCGTCAAGAAATGTCTCGCCCGGGTTAAGATTTGTGCTGCGGCGGCCGCCGCTCCCTGTTCCCAGGGACTCAGTCCGGAGTGACGGATGCGATAATTGCGGAGATCGACAGGCGACCTGCTGATGGCCGCGGGAAAGGAGAGGGATGAAACCTTTAGCATTGCTCGCCCTCCTGCTGTGCGCCTTGCCCGGCGCGGGACAGGAGGTGCACGTCTCATCGGGAAAGAACAGCGTCACTCTCGCGGTTTCGGCGAAGCAGCCTTACGCTCTGGTTGGCATCGAGACGAAAGTTCCCACCCTTGGTGTGCAGTGCTCCCACAAGGGCAACCGGAGCCAGCATCTGCTGATGTTCTCGCCCGGAGGAGCGCTGGTGGAGGATACTTCCCCGGACAATCCAAAGAACGAACAACTCGGCCTCACCATGACGATAGCCGGCAAGAAGCAGGCGACCACATGGATTCCCTACGGCGACGTCATTACGTTCGCCTGGTATGGCAAGACTGAACCCGAGCGCGTGCAGTTCATCGAGTCCCTGCTCGCCTCCTCATCGCCAACGGTTTCCATCACCTTCACGCCGTTCCTCACAGGCGTGCCCACTACCAGCGTCTTTGACCTGACCGAGCTTCGCGAGGAAATCGGCAAGCATGCTGAGTGCAGCATGAAATAGTTCCTGCCCGTCTCAGCGGTGTTGTCCGTCCGTCTCCGGACGTGACCATGCACGCATCGAAGGGACTGCATCAAACCCGGCCGTGTCAGGTGTCCGATGACGGACAAGGCAGCCATTAACTGTGCGAAAACGGACATCACACACAATCTGTGATCCGCCGCTCACACTGAATTGTTCCAATCGTCTAATATGTTTTTAATACCTGTGCGAACCATCCATCGGTTCTCCGCGTATCTCCATTCGGACTAGTATCTCCAACTTCGAGAGTGTGACTATGAAAAAGACCCTGCTAGTGTTGGTGGCGGGCCTGCTTGCCTGCTGCACCGCGGTTGCCCAGCGGTTGCCCGGCGGCGCATCTCCCGATCACTACTCCCTCGCCGTCACCATCAATTTCCCCACCAACAGCTACGAGGGCGACGAAACCATCGACCTTAAACTCAGCCAGCCGGCCAGCAGCATCACCCTGAACGCGGTCGACATCGACTTTCACGAAGTCACCGTGACCGCCGGCGGACACACGCAGACCGCGAAGGTCTCCACCGACCCGAAGCAGGAGATGGCCACCTTTACCGTCGATAAGCAGCTTCCCGCAGGTCCCGCGTCAGTTCACATCAAATACACGGGGCACCTGAACGACAAGCTGCGTGGCTTCTATCTCAGCACCTACAAGGGCCGCAAATATGTGGTCTCGCAGATGGAGTCCACTGACGCGCGCGTGGCCTTCCCCTGCTTCGACGAGCCGGCCTACAAGGCGACCTTCGACCTGACCGCCATTGTGGACAAAGGCGACACCGCAATCTCCAACGGCGAGATTGTCTCCGATACTCCTGGGCCCGGCGACCGGCACACCATCAGGTTCTCCACCTCGCCGAAGATGTCGAGTTATCTCGTCGCTCTCACGGTCGGCGACTGGAAGTGTGAATACGACAAGGTTGACGGCGTGAAAGTCGGCGTGTGCGCCGTGCCCGGCAAAGAAAACCTGACCCACTTCCCGCTGGAAGCCACCAAAGCCATCCTGCACTACTACGACGACTACTACGGCATCAAGTATCCGCTGCCCAAGCTGGACAACATTGCCGTGCCCGACTTCCAGGCCGGCGCAATGGAGAACTGGGGCGCCATCATTTACCGCGAAACCGCCCTGCTGGTCGATGACAAAACCGCCTCCGTGGGACACAAACAGGGAGTGGCCGAAACCATCGCCCACGAGATGGCGCATCAGTGGTTTGGCGATCTGGTGACGGCGGCATGGTGGGACGACATCTGGCTGAACGAGGGTTTCGCAACCTGGATGACGCCGCATCCCCTGGCCCAATGGAAGCCCGAGTGGATGGTCGAGCAGGAAACGGTGGCAGATTCCGACCGTTCCATGGCCGGCGATTCGGTAAAGAATACGCGGCCAATCCATCAGCCCGCCGAAACCCGGGCGGAAATCGAACAGCTCTTCGACGGCATCGCCTATGGCAAATCGGCGGCGGTGCTGCACATGCTGGAGTCCTATCTGGGACCGGAAACCTTCCGTAACGGCGTCAACCTCTATCTGAAGGAGCACGCCTACGGCAATGCCACGGCTGCGGATTTCTGGAGCACGATGGCGCGCGCCTCGAAGAAGCCGGTGGATCAGATCATGCCGACCTTCGTGCTACAGCCAGGAGTGCCATTTGTGGAGGCGGATGCGAAGTGCGAGGGTGGCAATACCAGATTGACGCTTTTGCAGAAGCGCTACTTTGATACCCGTGAGGATTTCGACCGGCCTGACCAGCAGATCTGGCAGGTTCCGGTATGCGCCAAAGGCGTGAACGGGACCTCGGCCGGCAATCAGCAGTGTTTCCTGCTGACACAGCGCGAGCAACAGTTCACCCTGAAGGGCTGTTCAAAGTTCGTCTTCCCCGATGCCACCGGACTGGGCTATTACCGGTTCGGCTACGATAGCGCCGCGCTGCACCAGCTCGGCAATGCCGTCGAGACCGCGCTCACGCCCGAAGAGCGCATTGCGCTGATGGGCAATGAATGGGCGCTGATGCGCATCGGCAAGCACAGCATGGGCGATTATCTGGCGCTGGGCGCGCAGCTGAAGAACACCCCGGGCGCGGACCTGCTCGCCTCCTTCGGCCAGCATCTGGACTTCATTGACGACCACATGTTGACCGATGCCGACCGCCCCGAGTTTCAGGCGTGGCTGCGCGCGCAGTTCTCTCCCGTCCTGCAGCAGCTCGGATACAACGCGCGTCCCAATGACACTCCCGAGGAGAAGCAGAAGCGGGCCATTCTATTCGCAGGGCTGGGAAATCTTGCCAACGACCCCGAGGTCATTCAGCAGGCACGCGTCATGGTGCAGCAATACATGAAGGACCCGGCTTCCGTGGATGGGACCCTGGCTCAGGCGGTGGTTGGGGTGGCCGCGCGCCACGGAGATGCCGAACTCTACCGGCAGTTCAGGGCGCAGATGCAGAAGGCGGCCTCGCCGGAGCAGTATTACCAGTTCTTTTACGCCCAGTCGGAGTTCACCCAGCCCGAGCTGACAAAGGAGACCCTGGACTCCACGTTGACTCCCGCCGTGCGGGGGCAGGACCTTTACATCCTGCTGCCTCTGCTGGGCAATCCCGCCAGCCAGGACGCGACCTGGGATTTCATGCGCTCGCATTTCGACGAGCTGAGCAGGAAAACCGGCGGCGGACTGGGCGGCGTGGGAATCTTCATGTACGGTGCGCAGAGCTTCTGCAGTACGCAGAAGGCCGGCGAGGTGAAGCAGTTCTTCCAGCAGCATCCCTTCCCGGGCACCGAACAGAAGCAGAAGGAAGCGATTGAGTCAATCGATAGCTGCGTCGAATTGCGCGATCAGCAGCAGGCCAATCTCTCCGCCTGGCTCAAACAGCAGAGCAATCCCACCAACGCCTCCAACGCCGGGGCGCTGACCACGGGTGCGGCAGTGCGCTGAGCGCCGCACATTTTCATAAGCAAAAAAGGGCGTCCTGCGTGGACGCCCTCTGTTTCTTACCTGATTCCCGAGCAGGCAGGCTGAATCAGACCACCCGCGCCCGGCTGCGAGGCGGCATTCCCTCCACCCGGGAAGGAGCGCGCTGTTCCAGCCGGTGCAGCCGGTTGATCAGCTCGCCCGATAAATCCCGCAGCCATCGCACATTGGGGCCGGTTTCCGGCATCCGGCACGGCCGCGGGCGCGAATCTTCTCCGCCCATATTAATCTGCAGGCTCCGCTCCATGGCGGACATCCTCTGCTCGATTTCCTGGAGCTCGCTGGCCAGCGCCGCTACGTACGCGGGGTTGTCCGCATGCTTCTCGTTTACCAGCCGCGCTTCCACAATGGCTGGACGGAACAGGTAATCGGCCATTAATGCCACGTAATTCGCCTCCAGTTTCGTCACCGTCATAACCCGCCATAGCGGGACTCAAAATCGTTAAGCCTGCGGCCAATTCCGGGCTGCTGCGGATTTCGGCGCCCCGGCCGGTGTCATAGGCGCTTCAGCGAACTAGCAGCCCCACTCGGCTTCCCCGGGTTTCGAGAAATACCTGCGTGTCATTTCCTCCGGACGGCCGTTGGTCTCCAGCTCCAGGATCGCCAGACGGGCAGCGGCAATAATCCGGTCGCGTTCGTGTGGCGGAATGGCGGCCCACATCGCCGGTTGCGTTTCCGCGTCCCGCCGTTCCTGCGGTGACAGGGCTTCCTGATAGTGGTCGAAGAGCCGCGTGAACTGCTGCACAAAGACTTCCTGGGTTGACATACTCTCCTTTGGTTCTCCCGCGCTCGCAGCGCTTCACAACTGATTGGATACTTGCAGCCCTAAAACTCGAATAAATCCTTTATAAGAAATTCGTAAACGTCATCCGGGCGGCTGCAGCCCTGCGCACCCTGCTCTAAACTGAAAGGCCCAGAGATGGCCCGCCTATGCTGACCCTCACCGAAGCGGCCGGGCAGATTCGCGCCCGCCGCCTTTCTCCCGTCGAACTCACGCGCGAGTGCCTGGCGCGCATCGAGCGCCTCAATCCGCAACTCAATGCCTTCATCACTGTCAGCGCCGATCTCGCGCTGGAGGCCGCCCGGCGGGCAGAACACGAGATCGGCGCGGGAAACTATCTCGGGCCGCTGCACGGCGTTCCCATCGCCGTGAAAGATCTCTTCGATACTGCCGGCGTTCGCACCACCGCGGCCAGCAACCAGTATCGCGAGCGCGTGCCTGCCGCAGACGCCGAACTTGTCCGTCGCCTGAAGCAGGCCGGAGCGGTGCTCCTCGGCAAGCTCAACCTGCATGAGTTCGCCTTCGGCATGAGCGGAGTGGTGAGCGCCTTTGGCGCGGCAGGAAATCCCCGCGATCCGGAGCGGATTGCCGGCGGCTCCTCTTCCGGCTCGGCGGCGGCGGTCGCCGGCGGCCTCTGTGTTGCCGCCTTGGGTACGGATACTGCCGGTTCCATCCGCTGTCCGGCGGCTTTGTGCGGCATCGTCGGACACCGTCCCAGCGCGGGACTGCTGAGCATGAAAGGCGTTGTTCCGCTGTCGCCGTCCTTCGATACCGCCGGCCCCATGACGGCCACGGTGCGCGACGCCGCCACCCTCATCGACGCCCTTGCAAACTCCGGCTATGCATCGTTGCTCAACGAAGATGTCTCGCAGCTAAGAGTCGGCCTTCCCGAAACCAGCTTTTTCTCCGATCTGGAGCCGGATGTGGCGGCCTGCGTGAATACGGCATTCCGGGATGTTGTCGGAAAACTGGTGGCGCAGATTCGCGAGATCGAGGTCCCGGTGGACGGATTCCGCACCATTTTCAACGCAGAGATTTACGAATACCACGAAGCCATGCTGGGCGCCGCGCCGCAGCTTTATCAGCCAGGAACGCTTGAGCGCGTCCGGAAGTGCGCCGGCATCAGCGCCACCGATTACATCCGCGAGCGACGCCGTCTGTCCGCCTTCCGCATGCAGGCGGAAAGAATCTTTGAGCAGGTTGACGTGGTCCTCACGCCAACCGTTCCCATCGAGGCGCCACGGGTTGCCGGGCTGCAGGCGCTGGAGCAGGGAGAGCTCCGGAAGTTCGAAGTCAAGTACCTCATGCGCAACACATCGCCCTTCAGCGTGCTCTTCTGGCCGACAACGTCGGTCCCCTGCGGCTTCACCAGCAGTGGCTTGCCGGTAGGAATGCAGATCTCCAGCCGTCCGGGCGCGGATTCGGTCGTCCTGCGTCTCGCCCATGCCTACGAGCAGGCAACGGAGTGGCGCAGGAAACCGGCAATTGGCAGTTAGGAAAGCTCTGATTAAGGCCGGCTTTGAAGGGAACGGCCTTCAGGCCGTCCGTAAATGGTGCAGCATCAATGCGGTTAGTGCGGCGCTGAAGCGCCGCGTGAGCCGCAGTCATTGGGCGGCCTTTAGGCCCTGAGGTACGTCGAATTCGCCTGCCCGGGATCGACCGGAGCATACCGGCGAGACTTGAGTAGGATTGGCAGAGAATGCGAACGGCGAAAAGCGGCCCTCAGAATCCCAATAATTCCGGCTCCGGCTCCAGCCGGATGCCGAACTCATCGAGAACCCGTTTCTGTATCTCGTCTCCCAGGGCAATGATCTCGGCGGCAGTTGCGCCGCCGCGATTCACGATTGCCAGGGCGTGTTTCCGCGAGATGCCCGCGCGTCCCTTGCTGTAGCCTTTCGCGAAGCCCGCATGTTCCACCAGCCAGGCAGCCGGCAGCTTGCGGAAACCGTCCGCGGCGGCATAACTCGGCAATTGCAGCCCACGACGTGCCAGTTGCGCCGACAACTGCTCGACAAAAGCCTGTGGCAGGACCGGATTCCTGAAGAACGATCCCACGCTGCGGGCGTCCTCGTCGCCGGGAACAATGAGCATGGCCTTGCGATGACGGATCTCGCGTACCGCCGCTCTCACCTCGCTGAGCGTCGGAGCACCGGAACGACCGGCAAGGAACTGCTGCAGATCAGCGTAACGGATGTTCGGCCCGGCGCCATGGCGTACGGCAAACGAAACGCGCAGGATGACGTATCGGCCGCGCTCTGTCGTGTTGAAGATGCTGGAGCGATAACCGAATCGGCACTCGGCGTTCGAAAGCGCCCTGATCTCGAGCGAGTACCGGTCCAGAACGCGCACTTCCTGAATGGTGTCGGAAACTTCCTGCCCGTACGCTCCGACATTCTGCACCGGAGTGCCGCCTACGCTTCCGGGGATTCCGCTCAGGCACTCCAGTCCGCCACAGCCGGCCGCAACCGTCCGCGCCACCAGTGCGTCCCAGTCGCATCCCGCGCCGACGGTAAACGTGATGGTGCCATCCGGCCCCGGGAACTGCGCCACGTCCCGGATCCCGATCTTCAACACCAGTCCTGCGAAGCCCGCGTCGGCAACCACAACATTGCTGCCGCCTCCCATCACGAACAGCGGCAGCTCCCGCCGCAGCCAACGGGCACCGGGTTTATGTTCGCTGGGGTGATCGGGCCGGGATCCCCAACGAGCACCGGTTCTGTGTTCGTTGGGGTCGTCGTCGAGCGAGCGCGCGAACCCGACCGCCTCCACCACCTCGGCATCGCTCTCCGCCTCGGCGAAGTAGCGCGCCGCTCCCCCGACGCCCATCGTCGTCAGCGGGGCAAGAGGAACATTCTCGCGGATCAGCATGGGATAAGGACAATATAAATAAATGCGGATTCCCGGCAGTC
>DATJAI010000057.1:0-10059 GCA_035516415.1 Binatia bacterium
GCTCGGTTGCCTGGAACGGTGACTCCTGGGTACCCTCCCAGTTCGGAGAGCGGTCGTCCAGAGTGTGCGTGAGATCGATCACGCGATAGCTGTTGTACTCGGGCATGACGCACCACGGCAACGCACGACTAGCCTAACGCAGGTGCCCGCGACGTAGCATGCCGGGGCCGCTCGCGTCAGGAAGTTGCTGCCGGGCCGGGGCTTGCGAACCCGCCGCATACATGAGACCAGAAACGAAATCCGATGGCCTCACACGTACGTACTTCTAACGCAGTTCACTTTGATAGCCCGCAGCGCAATCAGGAAATCGCCTGCAACTTTCCGAAATATTGCGATTCTAATTGCGTACGGACGGAGAATTTTATGTCGAAATGGGCAATGCGGTTCGTTCCGGCTCTGGCGATAGTCATCGCCATCAGCCTGGCGGTGCGCAATCACGTTGGCGCCAGTGAAAAGGCAATGGTTCTGCCCACGCCGGCCGTGGATGAGGTCCTCGCAAGCTCGCCAGGCCAGCAGACCGCCGTGGTTGCGGGAGGCTGCTTCTGGGGCATCCAGGCCGTCTTTCAGCATGTCAAAGGGGTGATCAGCGCGACCTCCGGCTATTCCGGGGGCTCAGCGAGCACGGCTGAATACGAAACCGTCAGCACCGGCACGACAAACCATGCCGAATCCGTGCAGATTGTTTACGACCCGTCCAGGGTGACCTACGGCCAGCTGCTGCAGGTGTTCTTCTCGGTGGCCCACGACCCCACACAACTGAATCGCCAGGGACCCGATGAGGGAACGCAATATCGCTCCGTCATCTTCTATGGCAATGCGGAGCAGAAGCGGATTGCCGATGCCTACATTCAGCAACTGGAACAGGCGAAGACGTTCCCGCACAGGATCGTGACCCAGGTCGTTCCGCTGAAGGCATTCTATCCAGCGGAAGGTTATCACCAGAACTATGCTGCGCGGCATCCCGACAATCCCTACATTGCGCATTACGATCTGCCGAAGGTGGCGAATCTGCAGCAGATGTTTCCGCAGCTCTATCGCAACCAGTAGCTGACGACAACGATGTCCCCCGGGCCGGTCCGGCCGGCGGCAGAGCATGCCGAGGATGGTGAGTCAAACATGAGCGACCGAAGAAGTTTTCTGAAAACCAGCTTTCTATCTCTCTCAGGAGTGGCCATCATGAGCCTGTTTAACCGTTCCCAGGCCGAAGCTGCGCCGGCGACGGAGGAGTACGTCGAAGTTGTCGAGTTCACCGATTCGGGCCAGCGTATCGGGCCCAGGCGTGTGAAGAAAGTGGTGAAGAGCGATGCTGAGTGGCGCGCGCAGTTGACGCCCGAGCAGTTCGACGTCACGCGGCACCAGGGGACCGAGCGCGCCTTCACCGGCCAGTACTGGAACGCGCACGACAAAGGCATCTTCCGCTGCGTCTGCTGCAAGAACGCGCTGTTCAGCTCGGCGACGAAATTCGACTCCGGCACCGGCTGGCCGAGCTTCTGGGCGCCTATCGCGAAGGAGAACGTGAAGGTGGCGGCTGACAACAGCCTCGGGGTGACGCGCACCGAGGTCGAGTGCACCGAATGCGATGCCCACCTGGGACACGTCTTCGACGACGGCCCGCGCCCCACCGGACTGCGTTATTGCATGAATTCGGCGTCGCTGGAGTTCGTGAAGTAAACAGCTCGCGGGAGTGACGGTGGTAAGCTGATTGGCAAAATGCCGAAAACATTGCCCATCGCTCCCGCGCATGCCGGCGCAGCGTGCCGGCCATCGCCCGCGAAGTTCGCGTTTATCGACCTGTTTGCCGGTATAGGCGGGATGCGCCTGGGGGTAGAGGCGGCAGGCGGACGCTGTATCTTCACCTGCGAATGGGACGGTTACGCGCGCATCACCTACGAAGCGAATTTTCGCGATGCCGCCGATCATCCATTCCCGGCAAACATCTGGGACATCGATCCCGGCGACGTGCCCAGTCACGATCTGCTGGTTGCGGGATTTCCCTGCCAGCCGTTTTCCATTGCCGGCGTGTCCAAGAAGAATGCTCTCGGGCGGCCTCACGGCTTTGACGACAGGGAACAGGGCAACCTGTTTTTCCGGATTGCGGAGATCCTGGAACGGAAACGGCCGGTCGCGTTTCTGCTGGAAAACGTAAAAAATCTGAAGAGCCATGACGGTGGGAAAACCTACCGAACCATCCGCCGCATTCTGGAGCGCGATCTCGGCTACCACGTTCAGGACCGGATCATCGATGCCGCCGCCTTTGTGCCGCAGCACCGCGAGCGGATCTTCATTGTGGGTTTCGCGCAGCCGACGGACTTCGATTTTGCGCGCGTACGGATTCCGAAATCCATACGGGGGCCGAAGCTGCGGACGGTCCTCCATCCGGAAGATGGATCCGAAGTCGCGGAGCCTCCTTACACCTTTGGAGCCAGGGCGTCGGTTTCGGAGAAGTACATCCTGACCCGGCACCTGTGGAGATACCTGCGCGAATACGCTGCCAAACATAAAGCCATGGGTAATGGGTTTGGTTATGGTCTTTTCGGAGGCGGCGACGTGGCGAGGACGCTTTCGGCGCGTTACTACAAGGATGGTTCGGAGATCCTTATCAGCCGCGGTGGGAACCAGATTCCACGCCGGCTGACTCCACGCGAATGTGCCCGGCTCATGGGATTCGATAGCCCGCACAAGCCCTTCGCGATTCCTGTATCCGACACGCGAGCCTACAAACAGTTCGGCAATGCCGTAGTGGTTCCGGTCGTGAAGGCGGTTGCGGAGCATCTGGCCCCGCACATAATCGGCATTATCAAGGGTCAGCAACCGGAATTCGGGACGCCGTCCGATCTGCAAGCTGCCGTCCACGCCTGAAAACCTGGGGCGGGCCAGACTGCCGCGACCCAGGAACACGTTTAAGCCCGCTTCAGACGGACAGCTCAGGCCCGCAGTAATATAGCTCTACAGCCTTTCCACGGGGAGCCCTGTTTCATGCAGCAGTGCCAGTCATGCGGCTCGGAGGTCAGGGCCGAAACACGTTTCTGCGGGCAATGTGGAACTCCGGTGACGCCCTCCGGCGCGGAAGCTCCCACGCTGGCCGCAACGGCGTCCGCCGGTCCCGCGAACTACACGCCGGCGCGCCCCCGCTCGTCGCGGCCCTCGTCACACTCCTCCGCCAACGAAGGACGCTTCGTTCCCGGCATGCTGGTGGCCGGCCGCTATCGCATCATCGCGCTGCTGGGTCGCGGCGGAATGGGCGAAGTTTACCGCGCCGACGACCTCAGCCTTGGTCAGCCGGTGGCGCTCAAGTTTCTGCCCCAGGCCATGACCGACGAGGTGACGCTGGAGCGCTTCCGCAACGAGGTCCGGATCGCGCGCCGCATCTCGCATCCCAACGTCTGCCGGGTGTATGACATCGGCCAAGCCGATAACCAGGTTTTCCTCTCGATGGAGTACATCGACGGTGAGGATCTCTCGTCGCTGCTGCGCCGCATTGGCCGCTTGCCCTCCGACAAGGCCATCGAAATCGGGCGCAAGATCTGCGCCGGTCTGGCGGCGGCCCACGACAAAAACGTTCTGCATCGCGACCTGAAGCCGTCGAACATCATGCTCGACGGTCGCGGCGAAGTGCTGGTGATGGATTTCGGGCTGGCAGGGATTGCGCATGAGATTGAGGACGTGCGCAGCGGCACGCCCGCGTACATGGCGCCCGAGCAGCTCGCAGGCAGGGAGGTCACGGCCCGCAGCGACATCTACTCGCTCGGGCTGGTGCTGTACGAGCTGTTTACCGGCAGGCCGGCGTACGACGGCCGCACGCGCGAGGAGATCGTACGGGCGCGGCGCACCAACACGCCGCACCGTCCCTCCACTCTGGTCCGCGATCTCGATCCTGCCGTGGAGCGCGCCATCCTGCGTTGCCTGGAAGTGGAACCGGAGAACCGTCCGCCGTCGGCGCTGATGGTAGCGGCGGCGCTGCCCGGAGGCGACCCCTTGGCCGCCGCGCTTGCAGCCGGAGAAACGCCCTCGCCCCAGGTGGTGGCCGCTGCCGGTGAGACCAGTGGCATGCCGGTGCGCACCGCCGTTATGGCAACCGCTGCTGCCCTGATCGGCCTGGCGCTCTTTTGCGTCGTCGCCGCCCGCACCAGCGCCATCAGCAGGATGAACCTGCCGTATTCGTCGGAAGTGCTGTCGCAACGCGCGCGCGACATCGTGCAGCAGCTCGGTTACACCACGCAGCGGCAGGATGCGGTAAGCGGCATGGACTACGACAGCGAATATATCGAGCACCTCGATCACGCGGGCGGCGAGCATCCCAACTGGGACCGCGTACTCGCCACTCGCCCGTCACTGCTGACCTTCTGGCGGCGTCAAAGTCCCGACGACCTGGTCGCGACAAGGTTCGAGAGCAATCTGCTGACTCCGGGCATCGTAGACCTCGACGACCCTCCGCCGACCCTCTCCGGGATGGTTGCGGTATCGCTCGACCCGCAGGGACGGCTGACGCGCTTCACCGCCATGCCGCCGCAGCAGGACAGCACGCCGGCGAACGCGCAGCCTTACGACTGGAAGCAGCTGTTCAGTCTGGCTGGCCTAGACATGGCACAGTTCCAGGCCACGCAGCCCATCTGGAACTCGCTCAGCGCCTCCGATCAGCGCGCTGCCTGGACGGGCGTCTGGCCGGGCACCTCCACTCCTCTGCGGGTCGAGGCAGCGGCATGGCACGGCCAGCCAGTTTACTTCCAGCTCATTGGCGAATGGACGAAGCCGGATCGCATGCCGTCCACCGGTGCCTCGCGTTCCAGAACACCGGAAGTGTTGCTGGTCATTTTTGTGCTGCTGCTGGTCGCCGGGGCAGTTTGGCTTGCCCGGCGCAACTACCTGCTCCAGAGAAGCGACTTGCAGGGCGCGCTGCGCCTGGCATTGCTGATCTTCGTTCTGGAGATGCTGGTGTGGCTTTTCACCGCGCATTTTGTTCCCAGCCTGGGCTCCATCCTTCTGTTCGTCCTTGCCGCCAGCGGTGCTGTGTTTCTCTCCGTCCTGTTCTACATCGTTTATCTCGCCATCGAGCCGTACGTGCGCCGGCAGTGGCCGCACGCCATCATCTCCTGGTCGCGGCTCATGGCCGGACGCATCCGCGATCCGCTGGTCGGGCGCGATACCCTGTTCGGCGTGATCCTGGGGGTAAGCTGGTCGCTGATTTTTGGTCTGCTTTACCTGGGCCTGAAAGACATTGGCGCTACTCCCAACCTGGGCTCCTCCGATTTCCTTCTCGGACCCCGCCATGTGATCGGCACCTGCCTGACTCATGCGGCCCAATCGGTGCAGGGAACCATGTACTTCTTTTTCCTGATGTTCGCCTTCCGCGTGATCTTCCGCAAGCCGTGGCTCGCGGCGATTGCGTTCGTTGCCTTCTGGAGCGCCATCAAAACCTGGGATGAGCACCATCTCCTGCTGGTTTTGCCGGCCGTCGTAGCGGTGTACAGCATCGCGGCATTCGTGGTTTTACGCTTCGGATTTATCGCTCTGGCGGTCGGCATTTTCACCGTTGACCTGATCTCCAACATTCCTTTAACCACCGATTTGTCCAGCTTCTATATCGGAGCTCCGGCCTTTGTGCTGTTCCTCATCGCGCTTCTGGCGCTGTGGGGAGGCTATACCGCGCTCGCCGGCCAGAAGCTGCTGACTGAGAAATTGTTTGAGTAGCGCGGGCTAACGTGGCCTTTGGACTGGACTGGCGGATGCGTCGAGCAGCTGCAAACCAGACGCACGGAGGAATTTTCGTGGAAAAGGTGAATCTGGCGCAGAAGTTTTCCACTCTCAGTGAGCAATACAGCCCGAAGATTGTCGGAGAAGTGAACGACGCTTACGTAAAGCTGGTGAAGCTGGAGGGCGATTTCGTCTGGCATCACCACGACAGCGAAGATGAACTCTTCTTTGTGGTGAAGGGCGAGTTGCGCATGAAGGTGCGCGAGAATGCCGGCGAGCGCGAGATTCGGCTGCTGCCGGGAGAGTTCATCATCATCCCGCGCGGTGTGGAGCACCGCCCATCCGCCGACGAGGAAACCCACGTCATGCTGCTCGAGCCAAAGAGCACGCTGAACACCGGCAACATCCGGAACGAGAGGACGGTAGCGGAGTTGGAGAGGATCTAGGAGCTGTCTCATAAATCCATGCCGGGCGAATTCGAGGTACCTCAGGGGCTGAAGCCCAGCGGTAAGAGCCGCGATTTCGGCACGGCTGAAGCCGTGCCCCTTCAAAAGAATTATGAGATGGCTGGTAGTCTGCGTGGACGCCGCGCCGGACCGGTGTTCCGCAGGAGGTCTGCCGATGCGACAGGGAAGTAGGGCCAGGCCGGATGCCGGGCACGCGATTTTGCGCCCATTCCTGACTGATAAAATGAAAGGGCAATGATCCTCCCGTTCGTCCGCGAATTCTTTGCGGACGTGGAAAAAGTACCTGCCTTTGCGCGTGCAGTAGCCCATATCCGGAGCGGCGCGGGGCGGATACGTGTTTCCGGACTGACGCCCACCGGCAAGGCGATCTTCTGCACCTTGCTGACTCGGGCGAGCTCGCGTCCGCTGGTAATCGTGGTTAGCGACAATCGCGCGGTAGACGAGCTGCTGCCGGTTGTCCGTTCCCTGGCCGGGCTGACCGGCAGTGTATCTCCCGATGCGGTGATCGCGCTGCCCGCCTACGATGTGCTGCCATTCCAGAATCAGTCGCCGCATCCCGAAATTCAGGAGGCGCGCGCCACCGCTCTGTGGAAGATGGCGACCGGAGCGGCCCAGATGGTCGTCACTTCCCTGCCGGCAACGGCGATGCGGATGCGCGACGTGGCCTTCTACGCCGATCTGGCGAGAATCGTCAGGCGCGGCGAGTTGAACGATCCTGAACGCCTGCTCGAGCAGCTACGCCTTGCCGGCTACCGCCAGGTGGACGTGGTCGAGATGCCGGGCGAGTTTGCGCATCGTGGCGGGCTGCTCGACGTCTATCCCCCGGAGCTGGAACGGCCGGTACGGATCGAGCTGTTCGGCGATGAGGTGGAGTCGATCCGCAAGTTCGATCCCGAGAGCCAGCGCTCCGCCGCCAGCACCGACGAAGTTGTCCTGCTGCCGCTGACCGAAACTCCGGTCGAGGAAGACACGCTTGCGGCCATTAACGCGCGGCTCAGCGGAGAGCGGCTGGCCGGCAGCGAAGAGCTGCTCGAAAGCGCGGCACGGGCCGGCGGTGTTGCGGTGTTCCCCGGATGGGAGCTGTACGCCCCCGTGGCCGGCTCCGGAGAGAGCTTTTTCAGCCTGCTGCCCGGCGCGACGATTGTGCTCGACGAACCTGACCTGCTGGAGGATGCCCATGAGTCGTGGTGGGCGAAGGTTAAGGAAGCGCACGAGCGCTGCCTGATCGGCAATCTCGTGCGCCCGGAGGATCTTTACTTCCCGCCGGAGCACTGGCGCGCGCGTCTGCTGCAGGCGACCACACTGGCGGTCGAGCAGCTTGGCATTGAAGGTGGGGACGAAAGCGAACACCTGCGGCTGCAAGCCCAACCGACAACCCGCTTTCACGGCTCGCTTGCGGCCATGACGGAGGAGGTGGCGCGGCTGACGCGCGAAGGCAGGCGCGTGATGTTCGCCGTCTCCAGCACGGGCGAGGTCGAGCGCCTGGCCGACGTGTTCAGCGAATACAACCTGTCGTTTCGCATCGGCAGCCGCACCCCCCGGGCCGGCAGCGAAGTCTACGTGGACGAGTCGACGTACTTTGCGGAAGAGATGACGGCGACCACCATCGTCAAGGCGTATCTGCCGGAAGGCGTGGTGCTGCCTGAAGCCAACCTGGTGCTGTTCGGCGCGCGCGACCTGTTTGACGAAGCCGAACTGGCACTGGGCAGGCCGCAGGCGCAGAAGTCGAAAGTCTCGGCCTTTCTCTCCGACTTCCGCGATCTGGCCATCGGCGATTACGTCGTGCATGTGGAGCACGGCATCGGCCAGTATCAGGGGCTGAAGGAGGTTCCCCAGGACGACGGCGCGGCCGTCGAGTTCATGGTACTGGAATACGCCGAGGGGGCGCGGCTCTACGTTCCCCTCACACGACTCGATCTGGTGCAGAAGTATCGCTCGTCCGAGGGCGTGAAGCCGGTGCTCAACCGCCTGGGAACACAGCAGTGGCAGAAGACCAAGGCGCGTGTGAAAAAGGCCATGAAAGACATGGCTGAGGAACTGCTGAAGCTCTATGCGGCGCGCCGGACTGCCGAGGGTCACGGCTTCGCTCCCGATACCGAATGGCAGCGCGAGTTCGAGGCCAGCTTCGAGTTCAGCGAGACCGAGGATCAGATGAATGCCATCGTGGACGTGAAGCGCGACATGGAATCGCCCACCCCGATGGACCGCCTGCTGTGCGGCGACGTCGGATACGGCAAGACGGAGGTCGCCATGCGCGCGGCGTTCAAGGCGGTCAGCGACAATCGCCAGGTGGCCGTGCTCGCTCCCACCACCGTGCTCGCCTTCCAGCACTACAACACCTTCCGCCAGCGCTTCGCCGCGTTCCCTATCAAGGTGGAAATGCTCAGCCGCTTCCGCAGCCCGAAGCAGCAGAAGGAGGTCATCGCGAAGATTGAAGCCGGCCAGGCGGATGTGGTCATCGGTACCCATCGCGTGCTGTCGAAAGACGTGAAGTTCAGCGATCTCGGGCTGGTGATTGTCGACGAGGAACAGCGCTTCGGCGTACGCCACAAGGAACGGCTGAAGCAGCTGCGCAAGGAAGTGGATGTCCTCACCATGTCGGCCACGCCCATTCCGCGGACGCTGCACATGTCGCTGCTCGGGCTGCGGGACATGAGCGTGATCGAAACGCCCCCCAAGGACCGGATGGCGATCCAGACCCTGGTTGCCGCCTGGGACGAGAAGCTGCTGCGTTCCGCGATCGCCAAGGAACTGGAGCGCGGCGGCCAGGTGTACTTCGTGCACAACCGCGTGGACAGCATCTACGACATCGCCGACAAGCTGCGCGAGATGGCGCCGCAGGCGCGCCTGCTGGTTGGCCACGGGCAGATGCCGGAGAACGAACTGGAGCGCATCATGCTGGCCTTCATGCGCCACGAGGCCGACATCCTGGTGGCGACGACCATCATCGAGAACGGCCTCGATATCCCTCTCTGTAACACCATCATCATCAACCGCGCCGACCGGCACGGACTCTCGGAGCTGTATCAGTTGCGCGGACGTGTCGGGCGTTCGGACCGGCGCGCCTACGCTTACCTGCTCATCCCGCCCGACCGGGAGCTGAGCGAACTGGCACGGCGGCGTCTGGCGGCGCTGAAGGAGTTCAGCGACCTGGGCGCCGGATTCAAGATCGCCGCCCTCGACCTGGAACTGCGCGGCGCGGGCAACCTGCTGGGAGGCGAGCAGAGCGGCCACATCGAGGCAGTGGGCTTCGAGCTCTACACCACCATGCTGGAGCGCACCGTCCGCGAGCTGAAGGGCGAGGTGCAGGAAGAGGCTCCCGAGGCGCAGTTGAACCTGGGACTGAACATCCGCATTCCCTCCGATTACATTGCCGAGGAAAACCAGCGCCTGCGCATGTACAAGAGGGTTGCCGCAGTGGAATCGGAGGCGCAGCTCGCCGATGTTGCCGGGGAGTTGGGCGACCGCTATGGCACGCCTCCGCCGGCCGTGCGTAACCTGCTGGAGTATGCCGCCCTGCGCCTGCTTTCGCAGAGGATCGGAGTGGCGCAGATCGAACGGCGGCGCGAGGCGGTCAGCATCCGCTTCACCGGGAAAGCGGCGGTCGAGCCGGAGCGGCTGGCGCGCTTCGTCGCCAGCGAGCCCGGGAGCCAGTTCACACCCGCCGGCGTGCTGAAGTTCTCGCTGCAGGAGAAGCAGCCCGATCAGGTGCTGCTACGATTGAAATCGCTGCTGGAACAGTTGGCCGGTGAGCAGCAGCCGGTGGCGTGAGAGCAGCTCGTCTCGCAGATTTCGAGAGAAGAAGCCTGCGTGCAGGGCTTCGCCGCCTTGGGTCATACCCTGGAGCCAAATGCCACGCCAGCCAAGCCGCCTTCTCCCGCCGGCAGTGCAGAGAGCCGCT